>SKZV01000236.1 GCA_007127165.1 Rhodovibrio sp.
ACGCGCCTGAACGAACTGTCCTACCGCTGCGACGGTTTGCTGACCCTCGCCTCGCACGGTCCAGCCCCTGTCGGCCAGGGCAGCACCGGCAATCCAGCCTTCAACCCCCCGGCCTCAATGACCGGCGCGCCCACCTTCAGCCTGCCGCTCATGGCGGTGGAGGGGATGCCGCTGGGCGCACAGCTCATCGGCTTCCCCAACCGCGACCAGGGCCTCGCCGCCATCGCCCGCTGGATGCTCGAAGACCTGGACTGACCCAATCGGCCTCGATCAGTCCGCCATACGGCAGATCGAGGCCGCCACCGCCTGCGCGCGCGGAACCAGGGTGTCGAGGTGGCACACTTCGTCCAGGCTGTGCGGGTTCGCGCCGACGGGGCCGGTGGAGCAGATCGTCGGCACACCCAGCGCCGAGGTGAAGCCGGAATCCGCCGAGCCGCCCGAAGCAATGGACTTCACGGGGTAGCCGAGACTGTGCGAGGCGTCCGCATAGACCTCGAAAAGGGCGCGGTTGCCCGCGGTATCCTCGAAGGGTAGGAACTGCCCGTCGGTGACAAGCTCCAGCGTGCAACCCGGCACCTTCACCTCCGAGATGACGGCCTGTACGGCGGAGAGAATGCGCTCCATCGCCTGCGCGTCGGGGAAGCGCACGTCGATCCGGCCAAAGGCGTGCGGGGCCACGGTGTTGACCGTGGTGCCGCCGCCGATCACGCCGACATTCACCGTGATCCCGGCAGCCAAGTCGGCCAGCGCGTGCAGCCTGGTGATCTTGTCCGCCAGTTCGCCGATGGCGCTCGCGCCCTTCTCCGGTTCCATGCCCGAGTGCGCGGCCTTGCCCGTCACCTTCAGCGTCATGAAAGCCGCCCCTTTGCGCGCCTTCACCACGCTGTTGGGCGCACGGCCCGGCTCGGCATTGAAGACGGCGCGCGCGCCTTTGGCGGTGCGTTCGATCACCGGGCGGCCGTGCGGAGAGCCGATCTCCTCGTCGGCGGTGAAGAGCGCGGCCAGGGGCAGCGGCGCGCCGCCCGCCTTCGCGAAGGCTTCCAGGATAAAGGCGTTCATCACCAGCCCCGGCTTCATGTCGGCCACGCCGGGACCATAAGCCCGGTCGCCCTCCGCGCGGAACGGCCGCTCCGCCGCCGTGCCCTTGGGAAACACCGTGTCGCAGTGGCCCATCATCAGCACATGGCCTTGCGCGTCCTGCGTTCCCGCCAGCAAAGCGGCGCGCTCGCCGTCGTCGCCGATGCGGCGCGTCTCCACACCGGCCTCGTTCAAAAACGCGGCGATATGATCCTGGACGCGGCGTACGCCCGCGCTGTCCGGGGTGTGCGAATCGATGTTCACCAGTTCGCCCAGCAGCGCCGTCATGCGCTCGCGCTGTCCCGCCAGTTCGCTCACCACCTGTTCGGCCAGATCGCTTGAAACGGTCATGGGGTTCCGCCTCCTCGTTGCGTTGTTTCTTTGTGTATCGGACCAACGGGGGTCAGCGCCACGCCGGGGCGCAGCTTGCGGAACGGCATGCTTGCGAGGTCCGCCACCACCGGGCCGGGCGACTGGACCACGAGCACTTCGGTCGCGATGGGCTGGAAGTCGGCGCGGAAGTGGACCGAGCTTTTCAGCACGAGGATGTGCAGGCTCTTGGGCTCGATGCCGATATGGCGGAGGATCGCCTGATCCGCGACCTGGGTCTTGCGCGAGGTGACGAGCACCTGAACCCCGCCGATGCGCAAGAGCGCGCTGTCGCCCACGTTGATCGGGTTGCCGCCGAACATCGGCCCGGTGCCGACGGTCTGGCCGTCGCTCAGCTGCTCGACCAGGAAGCGGCCCTTGACCGGGTGAATGCCGGGTTGCCGCGTCCCCGCGCCAAGCTCCAGGTCGAGGTCGCTCCCCACGCCCGCCGCGTGGGCGGCCCGCGCGGCCTCGGGGTCCTTGATGATGGCGACCAGGGCGTTTTGCGCGTCGAGGTCGATCAGGGCTTGCAGAATGCCGGTCGTGTCGGCCTCGCCGCCGCCGCCGGGGTTGTCCTGCGTGTCGCAGAGCACGTAAGGGCCGGGCTTATCGGCCCGCATGGCGTGGCGGATTGCCGCTTCCGGGCTCCAGAGGGTTCCGGCGAAGTCCTCGCGCACCGCTTCGACGGCTTGCCGCAATTCCTCGAAGACCGCGTCGGCGCGTGCCTGCTCCGCCCCATAAACGGCGAGCGCGGGGCCGCACTCGGCAATGTCGGCCAATGCAAAGCCGGGGCAGAAGGCGACCGTCACATCCTCATTCGCGGCCAGCGAGTCGATCATTTGCCGCAGCGTGTCGCCGGGCTCGATCATCGTGCACTGCCAGTTGATCGCGGTGAGGAAGGGGAACTTGTGGAAGCGTGAGTGCCAGGGCCTGCCGGTTCCCAGGCGGCGCAGCAGGGCGCGCATGGCGCGCGCGCCGGTCTCCGCCATGTCGATGTGCGGATAGTGGCGATAGGCGTCGATCAGCGCCGCGTCGCGCACCATGCCCTCGGTGACGTTGGCGTGCAGGTCCAGGCTGACAGCCACCGGTATGTCCCCGGCGCGCGCCTTCACGCGGGCGATCAACTCGCCCTCCGCATCCTCGAAACTTTCGGTGACCGCCGCGCCGTGCAGGTCCAGATAAACCGCGTCCAGCGGCCCCTGCGCCAAGGCCGCGTCCAGCTCTTCCAGCAGCATCGTGGCGATGCGCTCGAAAGCGTCGTCGGTCACGTAGCTGGCCGGGGTCGCCATGCACCAGGACAGCGGAACGAGCGTATGCCCGGCCTTGCGCCCGGCGGCGATGGCTCCGGCAATCGGCGTGCTGGTCCCCTCGACATTGGCGAACAGCGCCTCGCCGCGCGTCAAGGCGGGCCAGCCGCCAGGAACCAGGAAGTCTTCGTAGGGCGTCTTTACAGGCGCGAAGGTGTTCGTCTCGTGCTGAAACCCCCCGACAGCGATACGAGCCATATTTTTTCCTTAATCTGCAAGACCTGTATTCACGGTCTCCGCACTACTTTGGTGTTTCTTCATATCGATTACACCGCAATGCGGGTGCAATAGTCTTTCACTGCATGAAAGGTACATCAAGTGCTTTGCTGACACCAAGCGCCGCCTCGCCGTCTCGGGCGCAATAACGTCCTTTTGAGGGGGGCGACGAACCGCCCCTATTTTGGTAGATTTCGCGTCGAACCCATGGGAAGGGCGAGGGGCAGCGTTAACGTGGAGATCGTTCTCTATTTTTTTGCAAACCTCGATCTGATCTGGGCGCGGACCCTAGAACACCTTTCGATTGTGAGCGTGGCCATCGGCGCGGCCATAGTGACCGGGGTTCCCATAGGCATTGCGATTACCCGCAATCGGCAGCTTGCCGAAGCCGTTCTTTACGTCGCCGGAATCATCATGACGATCCCCTCGATCGCGTTGTTCGGCATCATGATTCCGATCTTTTCGATGATCGGCCACGGTATCGGCTGGGTGCCCGCGGTGGCAGCGGTGTTCCTCTATTCCCAGCTTCCGATTATCCGCAACACCTACACTGCGATTGACAATGTCGATCCGGCATTGCGCGAGGCCGCGCGCGGGATGGGCATGACCACGCTGCAACGCCTGCGCAGCGTGGAGATTCCAATGTCTATCCCGGTGATCCTGGCCGGGGTGCGTACCGCGGCGGTCATCAACATCGGCATTGCGGCAATCGCCACTTATATCGGAGCGGGCGGGCTCGGCTCGTTCATTGCCCGGGGGATCAGCCAGTCCGATCCCAATCAGTTGGTGGTCGGAGCCGTTACCGTGTCGATCCTAGCAATTATTGTCGATTATGTCCTGCTTTGGGTGCAGAACCGGCTGACTCCTCCGGGGCTCAAGCAGGGCGCGGAGGCTGGTTGATGATTCGTGTCGAGAACGTATCCAAGGTTTTTCGTACCCAGCGCGGCGACGTGCGGGCTGTCGACGATGTCTCCTTCGAAGTCCCGACCGGCGAACTCTGCGTGCTGCTGGGGCCGTCCGGCTGCGGCAAGACCACGATGATGAAGCTGGTGAACCGGCTTCTCCAACGCAGTTCGGGCAAGATCTTCATCGGCGAACACGACACCGACTCCTACGACGTGGTCACGCTGCGCCGTAATATCGGCTACGTCATTCAACAGATCGGCCTGTTCCCGAACATGACGGTGGAGGAGAACATCGCCGTCGTTCCGCGCCTGCTGGGATGGTCGCGCAGTGCGCGCCACGACCGCGCGCGGGAGTTGATCGCCATGGTGGCGCTGGACGAAAGCCTGCTGGAGCGCTTTCCCAAGGAGCTGTCCGGCGGCCAACAACAGCGCGTCGGCGTGGCGCGCGGCTTGGCGGCGGACCCGCCGGTGCTGTTGATGGACGAGCCCTTCGGCGCGGTCGATCCGATCAACCGCGAGATCATTCAGGACGAATTCCTGAAGATGCAGGGGCAGTTGAAGAAGACCATCCTGTTCGTCAGCCACGATATCGACGAGGCGGTGAAGATGGGCGACAAGGTCGCGATCTTCCGCGAAGGCAGGCTGGTTCAGTTCGACGCGCCCGACATGCTGCTGGCCCATCCGGTGAACGATTTCGTCGCGGACTTCGTGGGCGGCGACCGCGAGTTGAAGCGGATGCGGCTGGTGCGGGTGTCCGAGGCGCTGGACCCACGCGCCCCCACGGTCGGCGCGGATGACGACGTGGAGCTTGCGGCCCGGAAAATGCAGCAGGCCGGAACCGAGTTCATCGTGGTGCTCGACGAGGTGGACAAGCCGACCGGAACACTGCTCTCCCACGAGGTCGGCGGCAGCGGGCTGTGCAAGAATTTCCAGCATCCCCTGCCCAGGCCGCTGCGCCCGCGGGACGATCTGCGCACGGCGGTCTCGCGGATGTTCACCCTGGATACCGACTGGCTTCCCTGCACCGACGAAAACGGGCGGTTGAGCGGCGTGGTCACACGCCGAAGCGTGACGCAAACGCTGCGTGAGCGCTCCCGGCCCTCGCAGCATGGGTCAGCGCAGCATGAGCCACCGGAGCACGGGCCAGCGGAGCAGACCTGATGACGATGGCGACCGCAGAGCATCGGATCTTCATCGACCGCGTCGGGCGTGTCGCGCTTTATCTCGCGCTCTTCGCGCTTGGCGGCTACGCCTATGCCACCGGCGTGCTGCCCGAAATCCTGTTCCATATGGACGACATTCTTTTCCTTGGGCGCGAGCATCTTTTCCTGGTCGCGATCTCGGGGAGCCTGGCCATCGCCGTCGGGGTTCCGCTGGGGGTGTTTTTGACGCGGCCCTACATGCGCCGCTTTGCCGAGAGCACGATCCAGGGCGTCAATATTCTGCAAACCGTGCCGACCCTGGCGGTGTTGGCGCTTGCCATGGCGGTTCTGGGGATCGGGGTCGTTCCGGCGATCTTCGGGCTTTGGGCCTATTCGCTGTTGCCGATCGTGCGCAACACCTACACCGGAATCCTGTCGGTGCCGCCGGCCTTGTTGGAGGCGGCGCGCGGCATGGGCATGACGAACCGCCAGATCCTGTGGCGGGTGGAGTTGCCGAACGCGCTCTACGTCATCATCGCGGGAATTCGCACGGCGCTGGTGATCAACGTCGGCACCGCGCCGCTGGCCTTCCTGATTGGCGGCGGCGGACTGGGGCAGTTGATTTTCACCGGGATCGACCTGTTCAACACCCCGATGATGCTGGCGGGCGCGATTCCGACGGCGTTGCTGGCCGTCATCGTAGATTTTTTCTTAGGCATGCTGGCCTTTTACGGAGTACCACGGGGGGTCAATCCCCTCCGCTGAAAATAAAACCTAGAATAAAGGCTAAGACGCTTCTTCGCCTTGAACGGCGATCATCTTCAGGAGGACGACCATGTTCAGACGCCGTTTCCTTTCCCTCGCCACCGCCGCCATTTTCGCCACCGGCGCGCTCGCCGCCGGAACGACTGCGGCAAGCGCGCAATCGATCACCGTCGGCGGCAAGAACTTCACCGAGCAGCTTCTGATGGCCGAGATGACGACCCTTTACCTGGAAGACAATGGCTATGACGTCAGCAAGCGTGACGGTATGGGCTCCGCCGTGCTGCGGCGGGCGCAGGAGAACGCCCAGATCGATCTTTACTGGGAGTACGTCGGCACATCCCTGATCGTCTACAACGAGGTCGAGGGCGGCGAGGAGATGGAGCCGGACGAAGCCTACGAGACGGTCAAGGACCTGGATGCCGAAAAAGGCCTGGTCTGGCTGGAGCCAAGCGACGCGAACAACACCTACGCCATGGCCATGCGCGAAGATCACGCCGAAGAGCTTGGCCTGGAGACCTTGAGTGAACTGATCGAGCACATGGAGGAAGAAGAAGTTTTCTCCCTTGGGGTTAACGCGGAATGGGCCGCCCGCCCGGACGGCCTGCCCGGCTTCCAGGAGCATTACGATTTCACCTGGGCGCGCGGGGACGTCCGGCGCATGGAAACCGGCTTGATCTATCCAGCGCTGCGTGACGGCGATGTGGACCTGGGCGTCGTCTTTGCGACCGATGGCCGAATCGACGCCTTCGAGTTTCGCGTTCTCGAAGACGACAAGGCGTTCTTCCCGAACTATGCGATGACCCCGGTGGTGCGGCAGGATACGCTGGAAGCCAACCCGGAGCTTGAAGACCTGCTCAACCGGATGAGCGAGCACTTGGACGACGACACGATGCAGACGCTCAACCGGCAGGTGGACGTCGATGGCCGCACCATTGAGGAGGTGGCGCAAAGCTTTCTGGAAGAAGAGGGCCTGATCTGACCGGAAACCGTTGGCCGGAAGGTGATCGGTCCGGAATTGCGCGGGGCGGGATCGGCGGCTCCCGCCCCCAGGTCTTTCGAACGCATCATAATCCGCGCCGGGATTGTCCGCCTTGAGGGGTTGAGAGGCAGCGCGCCGAATGCGATAGCCTTTCCGCTCACATCAGGGGGGACGCGGCGATGAGCGGACGGCAGGCGGCGGCGCGGTTGCGCGCCGGGCTCCAGGCGATCTGGCCGGGGCTGCTGCTTGCGCTGACCGTGGCGCTGGCGGCGCTCTTCGTGTCCAGCCAGCACGGCGGGCCGACTTTGCTCTATGCGCTGCTTTTGGGGATCGCATTTCATTTCCTGGCGTCGGATGCTCGCGTCGCGCCGGGGGTCGAGTTCGCGGCGCGGCATGTCCTGCGCATCGGCGTGGCGCTTCTCGGCGCGCGCATCGCCCTGGACAGCGTGATCGGGC
>SKZV01000110.1 GCA_007127165.1 Rhodovibrio sp.
CACTTCGACGTCTCGCCGCCTTTCCTAAACCGCCTGCTGCAGGGGGAGCGCAAGGCCTTCCTGAAGGCGGTGGACAACGTGGGGTTTCGTATCGAGCGTGGAACGACTTTCTCGCTTGTGGGGGAATCGGGCTGCGGCAAGTCCACCGTGGCACGCCTCGCCGTCGGCCTCTACCGCCCGACCGAAGGGCAGATCGTCTTCGAAGGCACGGACCTCGCGACGATCCGCAGCCATGCGGCGATGGCCCCGCTGCGTCGCCGCTGGGCGATGATTTTTCAGGACCCTTACGCCAGCCTCAATCCGCGCTGGCGCGTCGCCGATATCGTGGCGGAGCCGATCCGCTACCACCGGCTTTTGACGCAGGCTGCCGCGATCCGTGAGCGGGTGGCGGAGTTGTTGAGCCTCGTCGGCCTCTCGCCGTTAGACGCGGAAAAGTATCCGCACGAGTTCTCCGGCGGCCAGCGCCAGCGCATCTCCATCGCCCGCGCGCTGGCGAGCGATCCCGATTTCATCGTCTGCGACGAACCGACAAGCGCGCTCGATGTCTCCGTCCAGGCGCAGATTTTGAACCTCCTGAAGCGGCTGCAGCGCGAGTTGAAGCTGACCTACCTCTTTATTAGCCACGATCTCGCTGTCATCTATCATATCTCGGACTACGTGGGAGTGATGTATCTGGGACGCCTGGTCGAGTGGGCGCGCTCCAAGGACCTCTTCGCCAATCCGCAGCATCCCTACACCCGGATGCTGCTGGACGCGATCCCCGACCTGGAGATGAGCGGCCGGGAGCGTATTCCCGTCGGTGGCGAGGTCCCGAGCCCGATCAATCCCCCCAGCGGCTGCACGTTTCACCCGCGCTGTCCGCTGGCAAACGCACGATGCAAAGCGGAGATCCCGCCCGTCCTTAGTATCGGAGCGGGGGAGGTGCGCTGCCACGCGGTCTGGGAGGGGCGCTTGCCCCGAGTGGAAGGGTTTTCAAAGCCGGGTGTTGAGGAGGCGCCGACCTGATCGAGCCGGGCATGTGCCGGGGCTTTCCCGGAACGGCCGCGCAAGATAGGTTTCCGGAATACGATTACCACTGCGCTCAGCCGTCACGCGGCTGAGCGGAGAAACGAGGAAGCGCCATGCTGGCCAACGGCGAGACTGCAACCGGGCTCACCGACCGCACCTTCTTCTGCATCGACGCGCACACCTGCGGCAATCCCGTGCGTGTCGTGGCGGGCGGCGCGCCGATCCTGTCAGGGGAGATGATGAGCGCGCGCAGGCAGGACTTTATCGCCCGGTTCGATTGGGTTCGCCGTGCCCTGATGTTCGAACCGCGCGGCCACGACATCATGTCCGGCGCTGTGCTCTATCCGCCGCTGCGCGCGGACTGCGACCTCGGGATCGTCTTTATCGAAACCAGCGGCTGCCTGCCGATGTGCGGCCACGGGACGATCGGGACGGTGACGGCGGCGCTGGAACGCGGACTGGTCACGCCGCGCGAGGAGGGACGGCTTGCGCTCGATACTCCGGCGGGGAAGGTGGAGGTGGAGTACAAGCGCGATGGGCGCTTCGTCGAGGAGGTGCGAATTTTCAACGTACCTGCCTTTCTCGAAGCGGAGGGACTCGAGATCGCGGTTCCGGGGCTTGGCAGGCTCACGGTCGACGTAGCTTACGGCGGGAACTACTACGCCATCGTGGAGCCGCAGGAGGGGTATCGCGGGCTCGAGCACCTGTCCCCGGCCGAGATCCTGCGGCTCAGCCCCGAAGTGCGCAGGCTCGTCAATGCGGCCATCATGCCGGTTCATCCCGAGGACCCGACGATCCGCGGTGTCAGCCATATCATGTGGACCGGTCGTGCGACACAGCCGCAAGCGCATGGCCGCAATGCCGTGTTCTATGGCGACAAGGCCATCGACCGTTCCCCGTGCGGTACCGGAACCTCGGCGCGAATGGCTCAGCTTGCCGCGCGGGGAGTTCTCAAGACGGGAGACGCCTTCGTCCATGAAAGCATCATTTCCAGCCTGTTCCGTGGGCGGGTTGAAGCCTCATGCGAGGTCGCGGGCCGCCCGGCGATCCGGCCCAGCATCGGCGGGTGGGCGCGGATTACCGGCTTCAACACCATTATCGTCGATGAGCGCGATCCCTTCGCATTCGGTTTCCAGGTGCAGTAGAGCGCCCGGAGTATCCCCTTTTCAGAGCGTCCCCCGGCGAGGTGTCGCGCAAAATCTAAAGCGAGAGCCGCTTCGGCTCGAAGGAACCAAGCTGCAATTGGGCGCGGCGTGGGGCCGCATTGTATGCCGTTACCCGTGACGTCGCCGCCGCCTTCCACTCCGCCGCACTCCTTGGCAGCGTCACCGTCACCACCGTACCGGCACCCACGGTACTCTCGATCACAAGCGTGCCGCCGTTGATCTCGGCGAACTGCTTCGACAACGGCAGACCGAGGCCCGTTCCGCCGCTGTTGGCTACCAGAGCGCTCTTCTTGACCTGCCCAAACGGTTGCAGGACCAAATCTATGTCCCTTTCCGCAATTCCGATTCCATTATCGCGCACCTTAATTTCTACACCGTTTGCGATGTCTTGCGCAGAAAGCCGAATTTTGCCGTCTTCACCAGTGAATTTCACGGCGTTGTTTAAAAGGTTGAGGAGAATCTGCCGCAGATGACGCGGGTCGACGTGTGCGGTGGCGTCCGGCGCTTCGTCTATCGAGAGTCTGACGTCCTTTGCGGCCGCGCGTCCCTCGATCATACGGACTGCTTCGGCAAAGGCTTGGTTCAGGTCGACATCCTCCGTCAAGCAGGGCATCTCTCCCGCCTCGATTTTTGTAATGTCGAGGATATCGCTCACCAACTCCTGCAAATGTTCGCCGGACCAGCGAATGTCCCTTACGTATTCCCGGTTTCTCGCACTCCCCAGAGGGCCGAAGTACTCGTGAAGCAACATCTCGGAGAAACCGATAATGGCGTTGAGGGGGGTGCGCAACTCGTGGCTCATGGTCGCGAGGAAGCGGCTCTTCATGCGGTCTGCCTCCTCCGCGCGCGTCTTCGCCTTCGAGAGTGCCGCCTCAAGTTGCTTGTGCGGCCGCATATCGTGGGCGACGGCGAGCAGGGCAGGTTCGTCGTTCCACTCGATCAAGGTCGCGGAAATATCGGCAGGGATACGCTCGCCGGTTCTGGCTTTGCACGTAAGGTCGAAGGCACGGGAGCGGCCTTTAAGTTTGACCTCCTCAGCGAAATCCAGCAGGGCGTCGATTTCATCGGGATGCACATCGGTTATACCAAGGCGCAGAAACTCGTCCCGCCTGTACCCCAACATGCGGCAAGCCTCTACGTTGGCGTCGATGATGCGGTTGCCCCGTATGTCGATCACGAATATGGCGTCGAAGGATTCTTCGAATATCCGCCGGAAGCGCCTTTCGCTCACCGCCAACTCGTGGTTGCGTTTACCCATGTCGTCCAGCGTGGCCGCGACGTGGCTGATCATCTTGCGCGACGCCGTCAGTAGGTCGCCGATTTCGTCGCGCCCCGGTGAGGCCGGCACTTGGACCAGGGCTGCCTGCGTCGGAGCTGCGGCGACCTGCATCATGCTCTCCCGCAAGGAAAGCAGCGGTATCAGGATGCGCCGGCCGACCAACCACATGATCATGAGGGTCGTCCCGAACGCGATCATCAGCGAGAGAAGCGCGATGTTCAGGGCGTACCCCTGAAGCTGCGGGCCTATGTTCGACGTATCAAAGCGCGCCGCCACCGCGAAGGGCTGTCCGGTCTTGCTGGAGGGCCAGCATATCTCATAACTGGCCAAGTTGGCGTGTTCCATCCGTTGCGTAGCGGTTATCGGGACTCCCTCTGTTATAAAGTCGAGCGGTATTCCAGACTGCCCGAGGACCTCTCCATGGGAACTCAAGCTCGCCGAGCCGACCCAGCCGGTGTCGCGCGCCACACGCGACACCGTCTGAACGTAGGTGTCCGGCGGCATTTCCCCATGCACTTCGCTAACCGCCCTTACGTAGGCAAGTCCCCGCGCCTCTACCTGCTGAAGCAGTTCCTGGCGATAGCTTATATAAGCTGGTATAAAAATTATGAATTCGATGAGTAGAATCGTACCGAACACAGCCGAAGCCACCGTCCACGAGAGGCGGCTCGACATGATGGTTCGTACGTTTCTTGCAATCCCCTGCATCATCGCACTCGAAAGAAGCACCTATTTTGCTCACACTCCAGGACCAGTATATGTCTACTCCTCAGTGAGTACACCCTCTAGTGTGCAACGGTGCCAGACTTTTCCCTTTTCGTTAGGCCGGATAGACCACGCGGGCGCCTGCCATCGCCTTCGGAATGCACTGATAAGCCACGGAATTGAGTAAAAATCGATGAGATGCGTTCGAGGAAGAGACCCACGAAAACGTGATCGCAAAGTTCAATCATTCCCGGCCCAGATGAGCGCTGGGGCATCGAAAAACTTGCCCTTTATTCAGCGGGCCGCAAGCGATATCTACTAAGGATTTAGGTGCCGTGCCTAAACGCCCTTTCCGCTTTGCGGGCGTCTGTTCAAGCGCTGAAGTTGCGTTTTCAGAGCAAGGCGAAGGGCGTCTATACTGGAAAAACAGCGCCCGTCGAAGCTCGCCGCCTCACAGGAGGCAGCGTAGAACTTGAAGCCGTGGCGACCTTGGATCACCACGCCGTGCTGTCGCCCCGATACCTCTATAACGAAAGAATCAGGCCTGTTGACGAAAGACTGGGGCTTACTCATCGCCTTACCGGTACGAGATGATTTCGCCGTTACGGCGATCGACCTCGATCACGAGGACAACGCTTCCCGAACGAGTCACCACATCGGCCCGCGCAACCGCTTGACCGAGCGGCCTCACGTTCGCGACTGTCATGTGCGACAGGCCAGGTTCCCTGAACCGCTGAGCCAGTCGTCTTTCGATGTCTTCCACCGAGAGCACCGGTCCCTTGTAAAGGACCGGAAACGGTTCGATCGTTGCGCTCTTCATGAGGGACCCTCCCGTACACGCGCCAGAATGCGCACAGTGATATTGCCTGTCGGTCGCCCGAGTGTCCCTGAGCGAAGTCAAGGTTACACACGAAAGTGACTGATAGATGCTTAAGGCTGGCTGTAGGTCAGTAGGGCGCTTCGGTCCGTTATTACGATGTGGCGGCTATCGCAGGGCCTTATCAGCCCCTCGCGCCGGAAGTCCGCCCAGACGCGGCTGACCGTTTCCGGTGTCAGCCCGAGATGGTCGGCGATGTCTTGCTGGCGCGCCGGGACCCATGCCTCACCCGACGGGCCGCCAGCTGATTCGGCACGCTCCACCAGGGAAACCATGAAGTGCGCGACACGCTCCGCGGCGCTTCTCCGGCCGAGCAA
Organism: Rhodovibrio sp.; assembly: GCA_007127165.1. Classification (GTDB taxonomy): domain Bacteria; phylum Pseudomonadota; class Alphaproteobacteria; order Kiloniellales; family Rhodovibrionaceae; genus SKZV01. Next base: position 5,353 of record SKZV01000110.1, read on the forward strand.
GACCATGCGCTCCTGCGCGGCGTTGAGCAATGTCCCGGTCCGTTCGAGCAGGGACCTCTTGAGGTCCGGAAAGCGCTCGCTGAGCTTGCCCAGTTGATGCGCAGGATAGCGGCATACGACGCTCGGCACGAGAGTCTCGACAGAACAACTATAGATGCCGTGGCCCCACAACCCTCGGCCACTCAACCCCACGAGATCCCCCGGCATGATGAAGCCGATGAGATGAACTCGTCCGTCCGGCAGCACTTTGTAAGCCTTGGCGGCACCTTCCAGTAGCTGAAAGGCGGAATCCGCCGGCTCGTCCTCCTGAAAAATATGATAATGCGGGGCCAGCTTGATCTGCTGGCTGACCCGATAAAGCGCGGCCTGCGTGTCGGAATCGAGCCGCCCGCAGAAGGCCAATTTCTTTATTGGGCAAACCTCGCAATGGGCCTGCCGCACTTCGGTAAGTGGCTGCGGTTGGAAAGCCATGACTTCACAACTTTATGTTAACGAATGACTCTGAGAAGTTACGCGCAGTGCGCACGCTCGGCTATACCGACTTGGTGTTAGCAAGAAAAATTAAAATAGGGCGTGGATTTCCCAGAATTTCCGCATTTATGGCTCGTTCTTTCTTGAGGTGAATATCACATTCGTCAAGAATGGCGGCGCGAGTTAACCGAATAGCACTAGAAGACCGGACGCGTTTCCGCAGATTATCGGGCGTTCGGCGAAACGCGGGAGAGTGATTGCGGACCTGGTGACTTGCCGGCAGGGCAAGGTGCTTTACTGCAAACGCTTTCCGTGGAAGAAAGGCAGCCCCCCACACAGTGCGGTAGCTTAAAAAAAAACGAGCCCGGCGGATGACTACCGGGCTCGTCCCTCACGATTATCCGACTCTGCCACCCGCAGGTGCACGGGTGGAAGGCGTCAGCTACGCCGCCGCCGCATCGCCACGCCGGTCGCAATCAACCCGAAGCCGAGCAGGCCAAGAGTCGCCGGTACCGGGATCTCGCCGATGGGATCGGTCGGGATGCCGTTGTCCCCAGGCGTACCGCCAAGTCGCAGACTTCCGGCCTGGTTCAGTCCGACATTCTGCATGCGGACAAACGGGCTGAACTGGTCATCGAAATCAGGCGTGAAGTCACCGTCGAAGTTCAGGATCAGAGAAGCAGTCGTGAAGTAGACCGCGTTCTGTCCGCCGGGCAATAATTCATCCAACCCTGCTGCGTCTGGGTTGAACAGCGCGCCGTCCATCCCAGTGTCAACCTGAGGAAGGAAGTCCAGATCAACCCCGGCCATAAACGATCCCAAGGTCCAATCGCCCGATCCCGAGTCCGGGGACCCACCAATCAAAGTCGAGTCACCAAAAACGTCCTGGGCCATCAGCGACCAAGAGGTGAGGTTGGGCAATGGAGCGACACCGTCGAAGCCAAATCCGGTTATTCCCGGCGCATTGGCATTCTCTGTGCCGTCGTCCAGAGTTGTCGGTGACGTGTTATCCAGATTCACCGTTAGCTCCGAGGTGCCGACGCCAGAAAATTGCATCGTGGCGGAGCCGGTTCCGCCCGCGTCCGTTCCTTCGAAGTCGAAGATAGCGTCAGCCGAGGCCGAAGTAGCCCAGCCGAGCCCAACCACGAGCACGCCTGCCGTAACAGTGTGCAGAAGCCACCTTTGTCTATTGACGTGACGGCCATTACCTTTGCCCGTTCTTCCGGGGAGGCAACCAGAAATCGGAAGAGCGCTCATTCTACTTGATCCCTTCTGTACGCCTTGCAGGAGCTCGGATGCATTCCTGCCGGCACTCGTGAACTATTCGTCTGCTCCGGTTTTCCGGAACCGGGTCCCGTCTCAGCATCTGGCACCGGCAAACCAATTTCAATTGTACTAAGCAAGTACCGTGCCACCTTAAAGGGTGGCGATCTGAAGAGAACTTATGTAGGAATCGCAAAGACTTACTAACTAGAATTGCGAGCGCTCAAATGCCGGATCTGGATAGATGTCAGCAAACTTTACAGAAGGCGGGCGCGTATCGGGACGATTGTAAAAGTTTTTGACACTGACGCCGGGAGACGGCGTCGAAGGCAAGCAAGAAGGGTCGGCGGGAGCTTCGACCTCCTGCCGACCCTTCGATTGCTTCGTAGTCCTGTGGAGCGTTCTTGATCTACGGTCGCATCAACCGCCGAACGCTCCGCCCGCACGTCCACGGCTGCGGCCAGAGTCCGCGGTGCCCGATGCCGCGCTGCCGACAGCTTGCACGGTGACGGTGTCCTCAATGTCTCCGAAGTCCGTCCTGGCACGAATGGTGATCGTGTGCGTACCGGCCGTCATTGCCCGGCCGGAGATCGTGAACTCGAAGGGATGGCGCCGGTCTCGTCCGCCAAAGCGCATCGAATCGTCGAAGCGGAACTGCACGTCGCGAATGCTCGAGGGATCGATCCCTTCACCCAGCGCGGTTGTCACGCGGACGCTTTCACCAGCCGGCAGTTCTGCACCGTCGATGGGCTGGGAAATGGCGATCACCGGCTGACTTTGAGCAGGCTCCTCCGGCTCGGGCTCTTCCATAAGGATCGCGGTGGATGCCGTGGTGTTCGAACTGTCGGAGTCTGTGGCGTTCAGCAGGGCCGCATTTGCCGTGAGCGTATGCTCTCCGCCTGTTTCGCCCGCCGTGTCCCAGATGAAGACTACGGTGGTGTTCGCCCCCGCCAAAAGCGTCAGCGTCTGCGGATTGGCGATGGGGCCTTCGCTCCCGCTCGGGTCCGTGTTTCGCACGCTGACTTCGACACTGTCTTCTACCGTGCCGAGGTTCGCGACCTCGACCGCGACTTCGACGGCCTCTCCGATCTCGGCGTTCGCCGGTGCGGTGATCGAGCCGATGGCCATGTCGTGCACGATCTCCGGCTCGGGGTCCGGCTCCGGCTCCTCTTCGACCGCATTGAGGGACAGTGCGGTGGATGCCGCGTTGTTCGAGGGATCTTCATCTTCGGCGCTGAGCAGCACCGCCTGGGCCGTCAGGGTGTAGTCGCCCGCCGCAGCCTCTCCAGTGTTCCAGATAAAGGTCAAGTCGGCGCTCGACCCCGCCGTCAGCGTCATCTCCTGCGGTTCTCCGATGGCGAACGCGCCACTGCCACTCGACGCGCCGGTCAGGTTGACCTCAAGAGTATCGTCCGCCGTTCCTAGGTTATCGACTGCGACTGCGATTTCCACCATCTCACCTGTCTCCGCCTCTTCAGGTGCGGAGACGGAAGCGACTGCGACATCGTGGATGAGATCGATGACCGTGATCGTGGTGCTGCGCGTGTTGTTGGACAGGTCCACATCGCCCTCGAGACCCTCGGCGGTGGCGGTTAGCGTGCGCTCTCCGGCCACCGCAGGGCTCCAGGCGAAGGTGACGACCGTGCTGTCCCCGGCCGTCAGCGTCACCGTTTCGGCGTCGTCGACAGGATCTCCTTCTTCGCTGAGGCCTACGTCGAAGGTGGCGCTCTCGGTACCCAGATTGGCAACGCCCACTTCGACCGGATGCGTGCTGCCGATGTCGACCGGGCCTGAAACGGACAGCCCAGTGACCGCCACGTCCTCGCGGGGCAGGTTGAAGTTCAGAATTGTGTCGGCGCGTACCATGGGCTCCGGATAACTGTCCGGATCGCCTGGCCAGCCGACGCCGCAGCCCAGTTCACCGTGGAGCGTGCCATCCGCGCATTCGCCGGTTTCGATCAGCGCTTGCCGCACGGTACCGGGGAGGGGGCGGACGCCGTTACGCTCCAGCCGGTCGCGGATGAACAGTGCCGACACGCCTGCGATATGCGGGGCCGAGAAGCTCGTGCCGCTGCCGGTCGAGGTGCCGCCGCCAAGGCGCAGCGAGGTTTCCCGCTGTCCAGGGGCGGTGATGTCGATGGCACTGCCGTAGTTCGAAAAGGACGCGAACAACTCGCCCCCCGGCTCGCCGTCCGGCACATTGAGGGCCGATACGGTGATGGTTTCGGGAAATGCAGCCGGAATGGTGTTGTCGGCGTTCTGCCCGTCGTTGCCCGCTCCGGCAACGACGGTGGTGCCGCGTTCGATCAGGGCCCGGATCGAATCCCGAAGCGAGCGGACGGTGGAGTTCGTGGAGTCCGCGGTGCAGACGGAGCAGGTCGCCGCCAAGCTAAGGTTCACTACATCGACCTGCGTTCCGTTGTCGGAGAGGCCCGCCAGATAATCGAGCCCGGCAATGAGGTCGCTGACCGAGCCGCTGCCGGAGCCGGGCAGGACTTTCACCGACACCAGCTCCGCCTCCGGCGCGACGCCAACCGTGCCGATGTCGTTGTTCACCGCGCTCACGATCCCGGACACGAAAGTGCCGTGCCCGCCGTCGTCCTGGCCGCCCACGCCACAGCCGGAGAAGGTGACGCAGTCGACGCTGACGGCGGTGTTCACCCGGCCTGCTAGATCGGCATGGTTGAAATCGATCCCGGTATCGACAACGGCGACACGAACTCCGGACCCGGCGTTCCGGGCGAGGGCGGGCTCGGCATTGATCCGCGCCACTCCCTTCGAGATCGTCTGGGCCGCGGTCGCGATGGTCATGTCGTTTCCGATCGACGCAACGCGGGGATTGCGGCGCAAGGCGTCGAGCACTTGAATGGCCGCGTGATCGGGAAGCGTGATTGTCATCCCGTGGAAGGCGTTCGCGTACACGTGGCGGACATTCATCGGCTGGCCTTGCGCCAGTGTCACCGCGACTTGACCCGGTGCACCTGCTGTTGGGTGGAAACGGACGATGTAGCTGTCGCGTACGATCTCGCCGCCCCGCGCTGCTTTTGCAACTGCGCCACGATCCTGAGCAGGTCCGGGAAGTTGGGAAATCTCCGGTGGTCCGGCCTCCGCGCCGGTCCCGGGCAGCGTTGACACGGCCAGCGCCGAACCCGCTGCGAGGAACTTCCAGTACGACTTCATTCTGGCTCCACCCTCTTCTGACGTGAGTAAAAAGTTTTCATCGGGGTGGTATTGAGCCAGAGAGTACTTACTAAACTGTTAATTTCCACAACCATGATAAGTTATCGATGAAAGAGAAGTTAATTGAATCAAAAAATTGTATGAATATTTATAAGTAAATATGTCCTATTGGTGTTATCTCTGTGACATCTACACTCGTTCACGCCGAGGATGTGACAGAACTGGGACAGTTTCGGATTAAATCCAATGAACAGGTATGAAGGGCGCAATGCGGGCAAGCATTCGGCCAGCGGCAGATGGCCCGCCTGACAGCGTGTCGATGCTCGACTCTCCGCTCGACAACTGTTCTGCGGGAGGATCAGCCGGTAAGGCAAAAAGGGGGCGAGACTCGGTTGGTTAGCCCCGCATCGCCCGCCTCGGCCGGCGTAGCGCCACGCCGAGCAGGTCGAGGTGCGGCTTTGCGTCCATAAGCAGTGCCGTTGCGGTCGAGAGCACTGTGACGGGGGTACGCGGGCGCGGCGGAACGGCGCTGAGGGTCACGTGAATGCGCATCCGTTCGTCCATCCAAAGGCGGCCGCGTGGCAGATGCGCCATCGACAGGATCGTCAACGCGACGCGGCGGCCGAACAATGTCTCGGCAGAATAGGGGACCGTCCCGACAACGCCGTTGAGTTCGAGCGGCCCGTCGCGGTCCGAGGCAAGCACGGCGTAGAAGGTCAAACCCTGATAAACGAAACTGAAGCGGATCGGCTGCTCCTGATCGCGCGCACGGACGTGCCCCTGCGAATCGAGTTCGATGTCGCCGACTTCGACCGGCATCTGCGTGTCGGAGACCGTTTCCATAGCACCCTTCGGCGCGGGTGTTTCACCCGTCACCTTCGCCTGTGCCTCCAACGTTGCCACCGTTCAGCCCCTCTAGAACAATCCGCTTTCGTCGACCGCGGCCACTCTAGTCGACGGAAGCTTAATGACCGGTAAACTCATTCAGCTGCTTGCGGCAAGGAGGCCGGTGTTCCATCGCCAGAGTCCGCCTGGCCTTTGTGCCTGCGCGATTGGGCGCGGCCGCCTTGCCGCCATGCCGCCACATTACCCCGGAGCATCAGCGCGCAAGGGGTCACGATCAAGGTCAACAGCGTGGAGAAGCCGAGCCCGAACACGATCGCCGTCGAAAGCTGCTGCCACAGACCGGTCGCCGGTGCGCCCATCTGCACGAAGCGATTGAGGAGGTCGATGTTCACCCCGAACACCATCGGCATGAGCCCCAGCATCGTTGTAATCGTGGTGAGCGCCACCGGCCGCAGGCGCTGCGCGCCAGTGCGCAGGATTGCTTGCCGCACGTCCGGCTCGCTTTGACGCAGCCGGTCGAACGTGTCGATCAGCACGATGTTGTTGTTCACCACGATCCCGGCGAGTGCGATGACCCCGATTCCGCTCATCACCACCCCGAACGGCTGTCCCGTCAACAGCAGCCCCACCAGCACGCCCACCGTGGAAAGGATCACCGCCGAGAGGATCAGGAAGGCGCTGTAGAACGAATTGAACTGCGTTACCAAGATCACCGCCATGGCGAAGAGGGCGACGGCGAAGGCCTTCACGAGGAAGCCCTGCGACTCCTGCCGCTCCTCATCCTCGCCCCTGAAGGTGACGGAAACCCCCTGCGGCAGCGCCTCCGGCGTTAGCCACTGCCGCAGTTCCCGGACCTTGTCGTCGGCTAGGACGCCCGGTGCGACGTCCGCCTTCACGCTCATCACGCGGCGGCTGTCGGTGCGGCGGATTTGCTGTGTCTTCGGCTGGGCCGTGCGCTCCACGAAGCTGGAAAGCGGCACGCTGCCGAAGTCGGTCTTCATGCGAATTCCGTCCAGCCGGTCCAGGCTGCGGCGGTCGCGCGGGAAGCGCACGACAATGTCGATCTCCTCGTCGGCGTCGGCGACGCGGTACGCGCCGATGTTCAGCCCGTTCGTCACCATGCGGACGTAGCTTCCCACCATTGCCACGTCGGCTCCGAACTTGGCGGCCTGGGCGCGATCCACGGCAAGCTCCCACTCCACGCCGGGAATTGGGCGGCTGTCTTCTATGTCGGTTAGCTCGCGGTCACCACGCAAACGGCTGGCCACCATACCGGTCGCGCTTTCCAGGGCGGCGATGTCGTCGCTCGCCATCTCGATATGGATCGGCTTGCCGGTCGGCGGTCCCATCTGCTCGCGCTCCGACTCTACGCGGATCCCCGCGAGATCGCCGGTGCGCGCGCGAATGTCGGCGAGGATCTCGTGCGCCGGGCGGCGGCTCCACCAGTCCACCAGTTCAAGCTGAATCGTCCCGATGATGTCCTCGGCCTCCTCGCGCTGCTGTCCGGACGTGAGCTGCGCGCGAGCGTAGACTGCGTGGAACTCGCCTGTCTCTTGGTGCAGTTCCAGAACGCGCTGCTCGACCTCGTTCACCAATCGGTCGCGTTCGTAAATAGAAAGATTGCCGCGCGCGTGGATTTGCAGCACCGCGTTGTCCGGCTCTACCTCGGGAAAGAACTCGATCCCGCGTCCGAACTGCCCATAGGCGGCATAAACCGCGACGAGCACCACAAAGGCGCCAAGCAGAATCTTCGCCGGGTGGCGCAGCGCGCGGTCGAGCAGCCGAAGGTAAGCTCCGGTCGCTCCGGACAGGCGGGTGAGGTCGCTACGGCTCCCGGCGGCCAGCGCCTGGACGTTGCTGTCCTCTTGCTCCGCCTTCGCCGCCTTGCGCCCGAGAACGCTGCCAAGCGTGGGAATGAAAATCAGCGCCATCGCCAGAGAGGCCGTGAGCACCGCGAGCAATGTGATCGGGAGGAACTTCATGAACTCCCCGACCGTTCCTGGCCAGAACAACAGCGGGAAGAAGGCCGCCAGCGTTGTCGCGGTCGCGGCGGTGATCGGCCAAGCCATGCGGGTCGCGGCGAGGCGGTAGGCTTCGCGCGGCGGCAGGCCCTCGCGCAACTTCCTGTCGGCGTACTCCACCACTACGATGGCCCCGTCCACCAGGATGCCGACGGCCAAGATCAGGCTGAACAGCACCACCACGTTCACTGTGAGCCCGGCCAGAAAGAGCACCAGCAGCCCGGTGAGGAACGCGCCGGGAATCGCCAGCCCGACATAGCCCGCCGAGCGCAGCCCCAAGGCCGCCACGATGACGATCATCACCAGGACGATGGCCGCCATGACATTGTTCTGAAGATCGGTCAGCATCGTGGCGATGTTGGCGGACTTGTCCTGGCTGTAGGTGACGTGCACCGTCTCCGGCCAGTTGGCGCGCTTGGCCTCGACGGCTTGGCGGACCTGGGCCACCGTGTCGATGATGTTTTCACCGGCGCGCTTGGAGATTTCCAGCGCAATGCCGCGCTCGCCGTTGATCCGGGCCAGCGTTTCCGGGTCTTTGAAGGAGCGGTGCAGCGTGCCGATGTCGCGAAAGGTGACGACGGAATCGCCCGCGACTTTCACCGGCATGTCGAGAATGTCCTGCGGACTGGTGAATAGCCCAGGCACCTTGATCGAGTAGCGGCCGTCGCCGGTATCGAGCGCCCCGGCAGCGACCAGCAGGTTCGAGCGGTCGACCGCTTGCAGCACCTGCTGCGCGTCGATGCCGTAGCTCTCCAGCGTCATCGGATCGACGATCAACTCGACCAATTCGTCCCGGTCGCCGGTGATATTGGCCTCCAGCACCGGCGTGAGGGATTCCAGATCGCGCCGCAGATCGCGGGAGAGGGCGAGCAGCGTGCGCTCCGGCACCGGGCCGGAGAGCGTGACCACGAGCACGGGGAAAAGGCTCAGGTTGACCTCGTTGACGGTGGGCTCGTCCGCATCGGCGGGCAGATCGGACTTCGCCTGATCCACCTTTTCGCGCACGTCCAGCCGGGCGGCGTCGGCATCGAAACCGGCTTCGAACTCCAGGATGACGCTCGCGCCGCCCTGGTGGGAAATCGAGCGCATCTCCTTCACGCCCTCGATCCCGCGTAATTCCTGTTCCAGCGGCCGGGCGAGCAGGCGCTCCGCATCCTCCGGCGAGATGCCGTCGAGGTGGACTTGCGTGTAGATGATCGGAATGGTGACGTCGGGATCGGCTTCCTTGGGGATCGCGACATAGGCATAGGCGCCCGCCACCAGCAGCAGGACAAGCAGGCTCAGCACGGTTCGGCTGCGCGACAGGGCCGCCTCGATCAATGACGTCACCGGCCGGACTCCTCAAGGCTGCCGCCGGGACTGTAGCCGGGACTGGGACGGGCGTTGTTGACACCGGCGGGCAAGGTCGCGCGGGTTTCTTGCATCGCGGCTTCGACCTCGGTTTCGGTGACCGGACGCACGTGCTGTCCGGCCTCCACGAAATCCTGCCCGACCGTGATCAGGCTCGCTTCCTGGGGCAGACCGCTGACCCACATGCCCCGCGAGGTGTCGCGCAGGATCTCGACCGGGTGGAAGGTAACCCGGTCCTCCGTGTCCACCAGCTTGACGCCGAGGATGCCGTCGTCGCTGAGCGCGAGCACCGAGGAGGTGATGAGGTGCGCGGGACGTTCTTCGAGCGGGAATGCGATCTGCGCCGTGACTCCGGCGCGTAAGCGGCCCTCGGGGTTGGGAACGGAGACTTCAACGCGGAAGGTGCGGGTGGCGTCGCGGCTCTCGGCGGCGATGAAGGAGATTTCGCCCTCCGCGCTCTCGCCGCTGATCAGGCGCACGCGGGCGGGCATGCCTGTCCTCAAGGCGCCGATCTGCTGCTCGTTGACGGAGCCCACCACCTTCAGCGGATCGAGTTCGATCAGCCGCAGAACCTCCGAGCCGTCCTGAAGGTAGTCGCCGTCTTCCACCATGCGGTCGTCCACGATGGCGGCGAAGGGGGCGCGGATTTCGGTCGTGCGGAGCGCGACTTCGGCTTGCCGCAGAAGCGCCTGCGCCTGTTCCCAGGCTGCGCGGGCGGCCGCCACCTGCGTCTGCGCCCGGTGCCCGCGTTCCGACAGTTCCTCCGCGGCGGAAAGTTCGATCCGGCGCTGCTCTACCAGGGCTTGCGCCTCCGTCAGCCGGGCAGGGCGGTCGTGCGGGGCGATCCGCGCGAGGGTCTGGCCTGCTTCAACCCGCGCGCCTTTGTCGACCAGAATTTCCTCGATCGGCCCGTGCGTTTCGCTGCGCAGCACCACGACGCGTTGCGCGGCGGTGCGGCCCTGGACCGAGAGAACGTCCGCGTGCGGCTCCGCTTGCAGGTGGCGGACTCGCACCATGGGGACTTCCCGCGCGTTCGACAGTTGCGCCGGAGCTTTGCTGGCCTCTGGGTCGCCGTCGCCGAGAAGTTCACCGGAGGCAACCCAGCCGACGGCTACTGCGGCTATCGCAAAGGCGATCAAGTAGGGCCCCAGCTTGCGCAAACGTTGAGAAGTCATCCCTTCGTCCCCTACTCTGCGGCGCTTTGATCGGCGCCGCGGCACTCCGCCAAGAGCGCAGCCCGATTTTTGATCAGGTAATCGCGTGCCGCCCGGTAGATCGTCAGGCCGAAGCCGTGCACAAAGCGCTCCCCGGCGGGGCGCTTGGGCAGTTCTTCGCAAGAGGTCATCCGCTCCAATATTTCGTCGTACCAGGCGATGCGCGCATCGATCAGCGCCGCCAGCCGCTCCACCGGCAGCAACTGCGCAAAGAACAGCATGAAGAGGAAGTCGGAGCGGACCTTGTCGGGCGCGGGTGCGGCGTGCAAAGCGTCTTCGAGCGCGCTGCGTCCCTTTTCGGTCAGGCTGTAGACCTTCTTGTCGGGGCGCTTGTCCTGGGCGTACTCGTGGCAATCCACCATGCCTTCGTCGGACAGCCGGGTCAGGGCCGGATAGATCGCCCCGAAGCTGGCCTCATGGATGTGGGCGAGCGGGCCTTCCTCGAAGCTCTTCTTGATTTCGTATCCGCTGGCGTCGCCTCTGTTCAGTACGCCGAGGCAAAGGGTGCGCGTGTCCATGCTCGTTCCAACTCGTTGAAGGGCCCTCTTATGACGGACCGATATACGCATGTCCAGCATATATCGATGCGATATAGATTTGTCGAGGGGCTACGGCAAGCTTCGGGCATGAAAAAGGGCCCGGCGCGGAGCCGGACCCTCTTCCTGTCGCTATCCGCCTAGAGCATTTTCAGGCGAAGCGGATGCCGGGGCGGCGGATCTGACCGCGCGATTACATATCCTCGCCGTTCGCGCCGTTTTCGTTGATCTCGCCAGTCACCCAGTAGTTCACGCGCTCCGGATTGGCGTCGATGTAGCTCTGCACCGCATCTTCATAGGTGTTTTCCTGCGCCTCGAACATCGCCTCTTCCAGGTCTTCCAAGGGGATGTACATGCGCGCGAGCATCATCGCCGCTTCCAGGTTCTCCTCGTAGAACCCTTCCCGCGCAACGGCGTGGACGCGCTCGAACTCACCCAGCGCGCCCTCGGGGTCTTCGAGATACCGCAGGTCCCAGCGCCCGAACTTCCAGTGCGGGCTCCATCCGGTGGCGACGATCCACTCCTCGTTGCGGATCGCCCGCTCAAGCGCGGCGGTCATCCCGGCGCCGCTGGAAGTTTGAAGCTGATAGTCGTCGAGTCCATAGGTCTCGAGCGCCTCCTCCGAAAGCCGGGTCAGACCTGCGCCTGGATCGATCCCCACAATCGTGCCGTCGAGGCGATCGCGGATTTCGTCGTCGCTCAGATCGGCGATCGAGCCCAGTTCATCTTCCGGTACATACTCCGGTACGACCCAGCCGAGGCGGGCGCTGTCGTAGAGAATGCCAAGCGAGACGACATCCGGGCCGACGTTGTCCCAATAGTCGCCGTGCGTGCCCGGCAGCCATGCCATCAACATGACATCGATGTCGCCTTGCGCGACACCCTGATACTGCGGCGCAATGTCCGTTTGGATCAGTTCGACGTCTTGATCCATTTCGTTTTTAAGAATGTTTTCGGCCAGCTTGGTCACGAATTCGGCGTCGGACCAGGCCGTCCAGCCAATTCTGACATCCTGCGCCATCGCCGGTGTCGCAGCCATTGAGGCCGCTGCCGCCGCGGCAACGAGGGTTGTCTTGCTGAACTTAACCATGGTGTCCTCCTCCATCTTTATGGCTTTTTGCGTCTTCCGCTTTTCGAAAGCCTCCCGCGGAAGGGGTGCCGGGCCGTTCGAGGAGCACTGAACTCCACTTCCGGCCCGGCCCATACTCGATTCGTTCGAGGCTTCCTGTCCTTTGACGTGGTGAGACGTTTCTCTAGGACGCCGCGCGCCTCGGTGTTTCGCTTTGCTCACTCCCGGTTACGGTGGGCTTCTGCTGCTCCCCTTTCAATGCCCTCATGAGTCTAGTGAAGAAGCCTTCGCTCGTGCGAATTCGGCCAAAGCTCTGCGTCAGCCGGTCCAGCAGGATCGCCACGATCACGACGCCAAGGCCGCCCTCGAAGCCCAGTCCGACGTTCAGACGCTGAATGCCCGTCAACACCACGTTGCCCAAACCGCCTGCGCCGATCATCGATGCGATAACGACCATCGAGAGGGAGAGCATGATGGTTTGGTTGACGCCGGTCATGATCGAGGGAAGCGCGAGCGGGAGTTGGACCTTGTAGAGCAATTGCCGGTCGGTGCAGCCGAACGCGCGCCCGGCCTCGACGTTCTCAACGCTGACCTGCCGGATGCCGAGGTTGGTCAGGCGCACAACCGGCGGCATGGCGAAGACCACGGTCGCGATGGTTCCCGGAACCTTGCCGAGCCCGAAGAACATCGCGGCGGGGATCAGGTAGACGAAGGGCGGCATGGTCTGCATGAAATCCAGGATCGGTCGGACGAGGGCTTCGACCGTGTCGCTCTTCGCCATCGCCACGCCGACGGGGAAACCGACCAGCAGGGCCACGAAGCTGGCTCCGACCACGAGCGCCAGGGTAGAGATCGTCGGATCCCAGAGGTTCATGCCCAGGATCAGGACCATCGAGAGCAGGACGAAGACAGCGAATTTCCAGCCGACCCGCCACAACGCCAGCAGAATTAGGATCGCTGAAAGTACAAGGGGATTGATGGCGAGAAGCGTGTTCTCAAGCCCTAGCGCGACGAAGCCGATTGCGGCCGAAATAGCATCCAGGACGGGCTCGAAGTTGTCCAGAATGAAGCCGACCAGGTTTTCCACCCATTGGCCGATGTTTATTTCAATCCAATCTTCAGGATTCATGATTTAAACCGCCCTATCAAGGGTTTGCAGCAGCGCGGTCTTGGAAATCGCGCCCTTGTAGACGTTGTTGTCGTCGACAACCGGCACCGGATACCGGCTGTGCGCCACGCGGTGCAGGACCTCCGAGAGGCTCATGTCGGCGCGGACGGCCTCAATGTTCGCCACCAAGGCGTTCTCCAGCTTCCCGCCCTTGTTCTTCTTGGCCTCGAGCAAGCTTTCCGCCGTGACGAGCCCTTCGTATTTCCGGTCCTTGCCGATCACGAAGGCGATCTCGTCGGCGCTGTTCTTCAGCGCTTCCGTGGCGGAGTTCAGGTCGCTGCCCGCCCGCTCGATGACGGTTTTGGGCCCTTTGCCGCAGATGTCGCCAGCCTGGAAGACCTGGGTCACGTCCACGCCCTTGAAAAAGGAACTGACATATTCATTGGCGGGGCTGGTCACGATCTCTTCCGGCGTGCCGATCTGGACGACTGCGCCATCCTGCATGACGGCAATGCGGTCGCCGATGCGCATGGCTTCATCGAGGTCGTGGGTAATGAAGACGACGGTCCGGCGCTGCTCGCTTTGCAGCCTCAGCAGTTCGTCCTGCATCTCCGTCCGGATCAACGGGTCGAGCGCCGAAAAGGCTTCGTCCATCAGCATGATCGACGGATCGTTCGTTAGCGCGCGCGCCAGTCCGACGCGTTGCTTCATCCCGCCGGACAGTTCGTCGGGATAGCTGTACGCGTTGGGTTTCAGACCGACGGCCTCCAGCGACTTCAGGGCGCGCTCGTAGCGCTGCTCGCGCGGCACACCCGCGACCTCCAGGCCGAAAGCGGCATTGTCGATCACGCGCTGATGGGGCATGAGGGCGAAGGACTGGAAGACCATCGCCATCTCTTTCCGGCGCACCTGAATAAGATCGCTCTTGCTCATCTTGACGATGTCCCGGCCGTCGATCTCGACAACGCCATAGGTCGGGTCGATCAGCCGGTTGAGCATACGCACGAGGGTGGATTTACCGGAGCCGGAAAGCCCCATGACAACAAAGACTTCGCCCTCATAAACCTCGAAACTGGCGTCTTTGACCCCGATGGTGTTTCCTGTGGTTTCGAAAATTTCGTCCTTGTCTTTTCCCTGCTGGAGCAATTCGTAGGCTTGATCTGGATGCGATCCAAAAATCTTGTACAGTCCGTTCACGACAATCTTCGCGTTCGACATTGCGTGATGAGCCCCTTTCAAGGTTGTTACGCCGGCTACGTCGCCGCCTGCCGTTGTCGCCTTTGTAGCCGGGCCCATGCGTAGCGGTAGCCAAGACAAGCACTATGAATGAGGGCGAGTCCACCCGATTGTCAAGCTAGGGCATGGAGGACGTTAAAATCGAAAACCAAAAGCACAACATACGCACAAATATACACCTCAAGACTAAAAAGAATGCGTCAGGGTGTATAGGCGGATAGTATTCTAAAAAATGCCGAGAAGCGGAACAAGTTGTATCGGCGGGCGACGCGAACCGAAAGGACAAAGAAATCGACTGTGAAAAATCTATTTTGATACGGGGAAGTAGAGCGACGGCTGGGTAGCACTAGATGTACCAGTTGGGGTGTTGGGGTTAGAGGAGCGGCTTGGTATGGCCCTCTATTTGCATTCTCGAGCCTCTGCGGCCTCATTCCCTGAACCTCGGAAGACGGCGCGCTGCGTTAGCGGGTGTATCGACGCGCCCGGCTTCCCAGCGGCCGGTAAGAAGGCTGGTTTGAATCGACACCATAGGAGCGTATCCTGGCTCGCGATTGGCGCGCCGGGAAGAGGCGCGCGTTCCAGATAGCAAGTGAACTCGGCATATGATGAGCGTTTTTCCGGCCTCGATGAGGGTCTTCTTCTGTGTGCTGCTGTTGGCGAGCCTGCCGGGAGCGCTGGCCGCTTCCGAACAGGCGGAAGATCCGCTCGTGCGCGACATCCAGCAGGACCTGAAGGCGCTCGGCTACGAGGTGGATACCGTGGACGGGCTTTACGGCCCGAATACCCGCCGCGCCATCGAGGCGTTTCAGAAGGATCGGGGTCACTCCGTTACGGGCGCCGCGAATGAGGCCCTGCGGGAGACGCTTCGGCGGGTGCAGTTCCAGCGGTCCCATGAAGCGCGCCAAAGCTGGCGCTTGACCCGCCTTTATCTCGATGCCTTGGGCTACGACCCTGGCGAGGGAGGATTTCAGTCCGAGCGCGCAGTGGCCGCGATGGCGGCCTTTATCGAGGACACGGACCTGGAGACGCGGCCGTTCTATAGCGAACGGCTGCACCGGGCCGTGGTCGAGCGCGTCAAGAGCGACCCCCAGGCTCAGTCCACGCTCTGCCGCTGGCACGTCAACGCGAAGTCCTATGACGACGGTTTGCCCTGGTGTACCCGTGCCGCGGCGCGCGACGACGTGGAGGCACAGTACCTCGTCGGTTGGATGTATTATTACGGACGCGGGACGCCGCAGTCATACCCGATGGCGTTCCGCTGGTATCACCGCGCCGCGCAGGGCGGCGACAGCCGGGCGCAGACCTACGTTGGATTGATGTATCGCCAAGGCAAAGGCGTCAGGCCCGATCCCGACGCCGCCTATCAATGGTATCTGCGCGCGGCGGGAGAGTAGCCTGCGCGCTTATTCGAGCATCGGCAGGTTCAACCCGAAGTCCCGCGCGCAGTCCTTCGCCTCTTCATAGCCCGCGTCGGCATGGCGCATCACGCCGCTCGCCGGATCGTTCGTCAGCACGCGCTCCAGCCGCCGCGCCGCCGCATCGCTGCCGTCGCAAACCACGACCATCCCCGCGTGCTGGCTGAACCCCATGCCGACGCCGCCGCCATGGTGCAGCGACACCCAAGTCGCGCCGCTCGCGGTGTTCAAGAGGGCGTTGAGCAACGGCCAGTCGCTGACCGCGTCGGAGCCGTCCAGCATCCCCTCGGTTTCGCGGTTCGGGCTGGCGACGGAGCCACTGTCCAGGTGATCGCGTCCGATCACGATGGGGGCCTTGACCTCGCCGCGCGCTACCATCTCGTTGAAGGCCAATCCCAGCTTCGCCCGCTGGCCGAGACCCACCCAGCAGATGCGGGCGGGCAGGCCCTGAAAGCGAATCCGCTCGCGTGCCATCTCCAGCCATCGGTGCAGATGTGCGTCGTCCGGGATCAGCTCCTTTACCTTTGCGTCGGTCTTGTAAATGTCCTCCGGGTCGCCGGAGAGCGCCACCCAGCGGAACGGGCCGATGCCCCGGCAAAACAGCGGCCGGATATAGGCCGGAACGAAACCGGGAAAGTCGAAAGCATTCGCAACGCCCATCTCCAAAGCCATCTGGCG
>SKZV01000013.1 GCA_007127165.1 Rhodovibrio sp.
CAGAATGGACATCAAAACCCTCGTCCAGCGAATCGAACGAAAACGCCAACATCACACCATAAAACCCTCACCTCAAATGGAGTTTATACTATGAAGCAAAAAACGTGCCGGACAGCCGTGGGTCGAGCCAGTGCATGACGAAGAATAGGTAAATCAAAGCGTTAGTTTCGGATCAGCCACTTGGATCGCGCCTCGGCCCGAGATGATTACCAAGTCAATCTTTCATGCCGCTGGCATTAGGGCGCCGGGAGGCTTTTCCCGGCGCCCGATTTTACTCCATATCGGAGTCGTGAAGACGGTCGATCTGGCGGCGCTCTCTCTTGGTGGGGCGGCCAGCGCCCCTCGCCCGTTCGGCGGCGGGCAGGGGTGTGTCCGGTCCCGCCGCGGACTTTGCTTGCGGCGGCTCCAGGTCCTCGTAGAGCAGCCGGGCTTCCGGCGCCGGACCGCGTCGTTGACCCAGCGCAAGCACTCGGATCACCCGGATATGGTGGCCGAGCGGGAACGTCAGAACGTCACCGGCACGCACAGGGTGGTTCGCCTTCGACACCTTCACGCCCGACACCCGCAGCCTGCCGCCCTTGCACAGCTCCGCGGCAAGGGTGCGGCTCTTGAAAAAGCGCGCGTACCAGAGCCACTTGTCCGCGCGCAGCGTCTCACCGTCCGGGTCCGGTTTATCCGTCTCGCTCATTTCTGAAACGTCAACTCCCGCAACTTCGCAAAGGGGTGGTTCGGATCGCCGCGTGGCTTCCGCCGCGCCGGTTTCTCGCTTGGCTTCTTCGGCGGCTTCTTGTCCGGCTGCTTCTCTCCAAGCGGTGTATCGGGCGCAGCGTTCTGCGGCACAGCGTTCGCTGGTGCGGGCTTCTCCGTCGCCGGGTTCTCCGCCTGGACCGCCTTGCCGCGCTTGCCCCGGCTTCGCCGCGCGGACGGCTTTGCGCCCTTGGCGTCGCCGGTCCCGCGCGGCCGGAAGGCCACCGTTTCCCCGTTTCCGGTGCGCGGATAGCCGAGCGCGGGCAGGACAACCGCGAGCGCGGCGCGGTCGCCCCCGGCAAGCTGCGCCAGCGCCGCCGTCGGCGTGAACGGTCCTGCAGGGCTGAGTTTCCGCATGGCCACCGAAAGGCGCTCCAACGCATCGAGCCGCATCGCCACCGCCGCCGACTCTCCCCGCCCCCGGCGGGCGCCGTCCAGACGCTGGTAGCCCAGCAGGCGGCAGGCCGCTTCGTCGGTCGCCCGGTCGGGCCAGAAAACCTCCGCCGAATGCTCCGGCGTCTCTTCCGGCACTTCGCCCCGATGCAGCGCGGCAAGCAGGCGCTTCAGCCGCTGCGGCGCTCGCCGCTGGGTCGCCGGGAGCCAGATGCTCTCCCGCCCCAGCCGCACGCCCAGGTCCGAAAGCGCCTTGCGCTCGGCCCGGCTGAGGCGGCGCGCGTGCCCGGCGACATCCGCGCGCTTCAGGACTCCCAGCGCCTCGACAAGCTGGAAGGCAAGCCCGCGCGCCTGCGCCGGAAGCTCGGCCTCGGCCAGTTGAAACAGCGTGCCCAGGCGCTTGCGCGTGTAGCGATCCAGCCAATCGGCGAGGCGCTTGCGGATACGCTCCTTCTGCGCGCCGTCCAGGAAATCGCTGTCGATGACCTCGATCTTGGGCTGCAAGACCTCCGCCGCGGGCGTGAGCCGGGCCACCGGCGCGCCGCGCCAGATCAGCCCGCCCTTGTCGTCCAGCGAGAACACGCTGTCGTCGTCCTGCTCCAGGCGCTTCACCCGCGCGGGAATCTCGCTGGCGAGCGCACGCCGGGCCGCCGCCAGCAGGGGCCGTGCGTTGTCCACCGTGGCCTCGGTATCCAGCGTGAAGCGGAAGCCCTGCAAGCGCCCGACATACTCGCCCTCGACCAGCACATCGCCGTCACGCTTCACCGCGCCGATCAACTCCGCGCCGTCCTTCATCCGCTTGACCAGCGTGGCCGTGCGCCGGTCGACGAAGCGCTGCGTCAACCCGTGGTGCAACGCGTCCGAGAGCCGGTCCTCGATGGCGCGCGCGCGCTCCTGCCAGTGCGCGTTCTCCGCCAGCCAGTCGCCGCGATGGGTGATGTAGGTCCAGGTCCGAATGTGGGCGATCCGGGCGATCAGGCTGTCGATATCGCCGTCGATCCGGTCGATGGCGGCGATCTGCTTGGCCACCCAGTCTTCCGGCAGCCGCCCCTCGCCGCGCATCAGATAGCGGTACACCCGGCTCAGCAGCTTCAAGTGTTCGTCGGAAATCATTTTGCGGAAGTCCGGGATCTGGCAGACCTCCCACAGCAGCCGCACCGCGCCCCGGTCCCGCGCCAGTTCGGCGATCTCGACGTCGCGGGCCAGCGAGCGCAGCGCCTGATAGTCCTCGGCGTCGCGCGCACGGGTCAACTGCGGGTTGGGCGGCGCGGCCTCCAGGCTCTTCAGCAGCAGCTCCGGCGAGCGGAAATCCAGCTCGCCGTTGCGCCACGCCAGGGCCTGCACCGGATCGAAGCGGTGGGACTCCACGGCCTCCACGGTTTCCTCGTCGATCTCGCCGACATTCGCGGTTGTGCCGAAGGTGCCGTCGGCCATGTAGCGCCCGGCGCGCCCGGCGATCTGCCCGATCTCGGCGGCGGAGAGGTGGCGCATACCGCGCCCGTCGAACTTTTTCAGCCGCGCGAAGGCGACGTGGTCCAGGTTTAAGTTCAGCCCCATGCCGATGGCGTCGGTGGCGACGAGGTAGTCAACCTCGCCCTCCTCGAACATCTGCACCTGCGCGTTGCGGGTGCGCGGGCTCAAGGCACCCAGCACGACGGCGGTGCCGCCCCGGTTGCGGCGCATCAACTCCGCCGTCGCGTAAACGTCGTTGGCGGAGAAGGCGACCACGGCGGAGCGCGGCGGCAGGCGGGTGAGTTTCTTCACGCCGGTATAGGTCAGGACGGAAAAGCGCGGCCGCGAGACGACTTCGGCATGCGGCACCAGCGACTTGATCATGCCCCGCATCGTGTCCGCGCCTAGGAACATCGTCTCCGACAGGCCACGCGCGTGCAGCAGGCGGTCGGTGAACAAGTGGCCGCGTTCCGGATCGGCGCAAAGCTGGATCTCATCGACCGCCAGGAACTCGACCGGCCGGTCGACCGGCATCGATTCGACCGTGCAGAGAAAGTAGCGCGGGTTCGGCGGCAGGATTTTCTCCTCGCCGGTGACGAGCGCGACCTGATTGCGGCCCTTCAGCTTAACCACGCGGTCGTAGTTTTCCCGCGCCAGGAGACGCAACGGGAAGCCGATCATGCCGGAGGTGTGCCCCAGCATGCGTTCGATTGCCAGATAGGTTTTCCCGGTGTTCGTGGGCCCCAGAACGGCGGTCACGCGGTGATGCGATGTCGGCGCGCGCGGTGCGGTACTCATGGTTCTCCCAAGGACGGTTCCCCAAAGGTCGGGGGTGGAGCGGCGGCGCGCAAGGGGTTGGGCTGACGGCTCTGGTTTTCCGGCCGCAAGTCCACCATCCGAAGAAAAGCCCTCCCTGTCGTTGAGTACGAAACCTTATCAAAACCCTGTAACAGTAACGTTTCAGTGAAACAGGGCCAAGAGTCCTGGAAAGCGACGATCCTCCGCATCAGAATCTCTTAATGAACCGGCGCGCCCGGCGAAGGCGTTAAGCAGCTTCGTTTCCCCGCCGTTCGCGCCGAACGCTCTATGGACATATGGAGGCGCGGATGGTCAACGGCAAACCCAGCGGCCAGGGAGGGTTTTCCCGGCGCAAGATACTTCTGGGAACGGCGGGAGTCGCCTCGCTCGGCCTCCTCGCCGGAGTTCCGCTCGCGAGCAGATGGGGCTCCGCCTCGCAAGCCGTGGCCGAAGGGCCCCCGCCCTTCCCCACCCTGCCGGAAGGCCGGCTCATGCCGCGCGAGGCACGGCAGTACGACAACGCCAAGATGTCGGGCGGTCCCGGGAAGGACGGCATTCCCTCCATCGACGAGCCGCAATACTGGAGCGCGGAGGAGGCCGACGGCTATCTCGACGGCGGCGACGTGGTCTTCGGGCTGGTCGAGAACGGGGTGGTTCGCGCCTATCCGCAGCGTATCCTGGTCTGGCACGAAATCGTCAACGACGTGGTGGGCGGTCTCGGCCTCGCCGTCACCTACTGCCCACTGACCGGCACCGCCATCGCCTTCGAGCGCGGCGAGACCGAGTTCGGCGTCTCCGGCCGTCTGGTGAACAGCAATCTCATCATGTACGACCGCGACACCGATACCTGGTTCCCGCAGGTGCTGGCCATCGGCATAAGCGGCCCGCACCGGGGCGAGGCGCTGGTCGAGCGGCCGATGGTCTGGACCACCTGGGAACGCTGGCGCGCGGCCCACCCGGAGACCGAGGTTCTGTCCAGGGACACCGGCTTTGCCCGCAACTACAACCGCGATCCCTATGGGCAGTACAACCCGCGCTCGGGTTATTACGAGCCCGACAGTTCAACGATGTTCCCGCTGATGTACGAGGACCACCGCTTCCCGTTGAAGTCGGTCTTCGTCGGCGCGCGCAATACCGAAAACGCCGTGGCGTTCCGCCTGGAGAGCCTGCGCGAAGCCGGAGAGTTGGAGTTGCAGGCGAACGGCGAAACCTTCACCGCGCGTTATGACGAGGCGCTGGACACAGGTTTCATCTTCCAGGGCGGACCCGACGGCGAGCCGTTGAACGCCTTCGAGGCGATGTGGTTCGCCTGGGCGGCCTTCTATCCGGAGAGCGAGGTTCATGACTGACGTCCTGCGGCGGCTTTTTATGGAGCCTGCGAACCTGATCCTCGCCGGGAGCGTGACGCTGCTCTATCTGGCGGTGTTTCAGGTCGCGGTCGGCGACTTGACCATCGACGGGGCCACGCGCCCGGCCTCCGCCTTCCTGGTGGCGAACTGGGAAAGCCTGCTCCTGCGCGAGCGCGCGCCGTTCCAGTTCGAGGCGGTGGCGATCCTGGAAGCGCCCTGGCTGGTGTGGCTGGTCTCGCCGATGAACATCCTGATCGGGCTCGGCCTCGGATTGCTGACCGGGCTTCAGATAGGCTTGGTGCGCGTCGCGCGGCGCTGCGCCGTGGCCTGCGGGCTGAGCCCGGCCACCGGGGTTCTGGCGGGCCTGCCGGGCCTGCTGGCGGGTAGCGCCTGCTGCGCGCCGATCCTGTTCATCCTGCTGGGGATTCAGGTGACGGCCTCGCTGGTCACGCTAATGGGGCTGTTGATCCCGGCGGCCTTCGTGTTCCTGCTGCTGGGGCTGGGCCTGACCTTGCGCGTCGCCGCGCGGCGCTGCGTCGAGGCTTACGCTTGAGCGGTCCGCCCGGCCCCGGTGGAGCCGGTCTGCTGCAGGATGCGATGCGCTCTGATCGGGGTGTGCGCGCGGTCACTGTCAACCGGGGGTTTTAACGGCATTCTTGGACCCAACGCAGACGACGCCCTCGCGTTCAACTGATCAAAAGGAGACCAAGACATGTTCGTGCGCAACACCCTGAAGACTCTAACACTCGCAGCCGCCGTCGCCATGCTGGCAGGCCCCGCGTTCGCGCAGAACGGCGCGCCCAGCGTGCCGCCGCAGGTCGCCGCCGTCAGTGAGACGACGCAGGAGCGCGACGCAGCAAATCGCGAAGCCCGCCTCGCCGAAGCCCCCTCCACCGAAGTTGGGAAATCAAGCGAAAGCTACCGCGACCGCCCACCGCACATCCCCGGCTACGACTATCGCAAGTAAGAATGGCGGACGTAGAATAATTCAGTAAATGAGAAACGGGAGGCGCTCGCAGCGACGCGCCTCCCGCCGCTGCTGGAATCGAGACCAGTCTAGAATGTCGGCGGCGTGTTGACCCAGAAGATACGGGCGGTGGTCGTGCCGACGTTGCGGTAGCCATGCGGCCGATTGGACCAGAAGTAAAAGGCGTCGCCGGGCTTGAGCCGGTAGACCTTGTCTTCGAGTTGCAACTCCACATCGCCTTCGAGAATCAGGGCGACTTCTTCGCCTTCGTGAGAAATCTGCCCCTCGCTGGTGCCGCCAGGCTCGACAATGTGGATATTGCATTGAAGCAGATGCTTGTCCGAATAGGGCAGTACGCGTTCCAGGCGAATCCCCTGTCCGCGGCGTAGCGGATCCAGATCCATAACCGGTCGCCGGCCCTGTTTGGAGACCACCTCCGTCTCCTCGCCCGAGGATTCGAAGAGGTACGCCAAGTTGATCCCGAGAACGCCCACAATTCGGTGCAGCATACTCAACGAGGGCGCGACCTTGTCGTTCTCGATCTTCGAAACATAACCTTCCGAGCACTCGGCCTTGGCCGCTACGTCCTTCAGGCTGAGACCGCGTAAGCGCCGCACGTGCTTCAGGCGCGTTCCGACCATGATGCTGTCGTTGTTCGAGCCCGTTTGCGACATTGCGATCCCTGTCCGCTTGCCTGTCTTTCTTGCATGGAAAGCACCTTACCCCCATCTTCCCCAGCTTACCAGCCGGATTGTAACCGCATCCTGCTGGAATTGGCTGGAATTTCGCTGTCAACGTCCGCTAGTATACTAAAAACGCGATGAAAGAGACTTGCACCAATGTTCGCTTCGATGGTAGCGGTAATGATCGGATGCGCCCCCCAAATCGGGCGGACTTTAATGAAAACCGTAAGGGAGGGTCTGAGGCGTCAAGCGCGCCTCGAGTCGCAATCGGGCGAGGCGACAACCGCCGGGGCGACTCACGACTTCTAAAACGGGAATAAAATGCTGCAACAAGGAGGCTCCCGGATGTCTGGAAGAGTACAATCCCGTTGTCGGCAGGCCAGCCGCAGGAGAATTGGCCTTGGGCTGGGTTTGCTGGCGGCGCCCTTGGCGGTCGCCGGTCTTCTCACCCAGCCGACCGCCGTCAAGGCGCAAGACGACGAGCAATCGGTCCTGCGCATCGTGCCCCACGCTGATCTGCGCAACATCGACCCGATCTGGACGACCGCCTACATCACCCGCAACCACGGCTATCTCG
>SKZV01000330.1 GCA_007127165.1 Rhodovibrio sp.
GCTTCTGTACGGCCATCCCAACCAATCAGCGCGTCCCAGCGTGAAACGAACTCCTTGGTGTACTCGCGTTTGTAGATTTCGTTCTGCATGGCAGCCTCCAGATCCTTTCTTTGTCGCGACCGCTTGCGTACCGAGGAGCGAATGTCCCTCAGCCCGGTCCGGCCGCTTCATGGCCACGTTCAGTCAATGCATCGGCGCTCGACCGTGTCGTGCAAGCGCCAACCGCATATGCTCCTGAACGCGAAAGTAAAACGCTTGTATATAGAGCGCACGCATCATCGCTGATCTCGGAGATGGCGCGCTTCGTTGTCTGAACGTCTTTCTTGACGCCTGAATGGTCCCCATTGAACGGAGTAATTACATATTTTCAACCAAAAAATTTTATCCGATACCTCAAACGGGGTAAAAAATTCATGCAACGCTCTGATATAAAAAGAAAAAATAAACGAATGTATGCGGCGTTCCAGCGGTGCCGGATGCGACTTCCATGCTGCACTGCCGTAGCATTGCCCGGAGAACGACGCAGAACCTTCCAAAAGCGACCGGTATATGGTATGCCAAAATCTTCTTGTGATGGTAAGGAGGTTTGTTGCGCTATAAACCGCAAGTACTCCATAGATCCAACCAAGAGGAGCCTTTAACGAAGCGTGTCGTTTTTGGGAGTATTCTACCGCAGATCTTGCGAATCCACGACATAAGGCGACGCAGTTTGACAAAACGACCACTAACCGTACAGTGTCCGATCCCACGGTCCCCGGTGCGCAAAGGGTATGAAGACCGTTCGCGAGGGTCACAGGACTTGACGTCGTCATGACGTGAATTCAAAAAAGAAAGTCGCTTTTGGAGGATTCCCGGTAGGTTGTAAAGGGTTCGCCGGTCGCGATAGTGGACGAGCCAAAAGAGAAGACGATAAGGCGCCCCGGTTGCTTTGCAGCGACGGTGGGGCGCTCTCGTGCATGCACCATGTCCCGGCCGGGTTCCGACCTGCCCAGAGGGGGACGACAGCGATGTCGCTTAAGGAGGAATGGCGGATGAGCAGCCAGGATGTCTACGGTCCGAAGTACTGGTCCGTGACGCTCTATCAAGCCCGGCTCCTGTTTTTCTTATCGCGGGAGTTTCAGAAGCTGCGGGATGTGAAGAACCAAGCCGAGGCAGCGGGCAAGCTCTCCTTGAAAAAGGTGAACTGGGAAAAGCTGCATGTGCTCGGGCTTCTGGAGGTGGATCGGCGGCGGCGGGATTGGGTGTACGTACGTCGCGGTCCGCTCTGGACGCGGTTCTGGGAAGAAATGGGCATAGACCCGCAAAAGGCCGACCACGCCCCGCAACAAACCGTCCCGCAGATCGACACGGTCTTCGATGAGGCTGCGCACAAGGCCATGCCGCTCCCCTGCGAGCGGAGTCTCTCAGCCAAATGACCCGTCGCGGGCGGCTTTCCCGATTGCCCTGTAAAGAGTAAACTTCGTGTGCTTTTTGCGGGGGATCTGCAAGAAAAACATGAAAGGGAGACTGGGGAATGAGTGTAAAATCGCTCCGCTGGACGCGGCCTGCCATAGTGGTCTTTTCGGGGCTTGTTCTTGGCGGTTGCGCAGGACTTCAGGGGCCTGACCGCGCGATGCTGGAAGACACACTGAATGAAGCGGAGGGCGCCCGCGCGGCTTCGGAGAACGCATTGGAAGAGGCATCTGCTGCACGCTCCGCCGCGGAAGGGGCCGAGCAGCACGCGGCACGCGCCCAGGAGTCGGCCGAACAGGCCGCCGCCACCGCGTCGTCGGCGGGCCAGCGGGCCGACCAACTGGCGATGAGGGCTGAAGAACAGGGTTCGCTGGACGAGATCCGCAGCGAAGTGGCGGAACAGCGCCGCGAACTGGAGCGGTTGCGGGACCAGATCGCCGAGGCGCGGGAGCGCGAGGAGGAGATGCAGTCCGAAATCGAGGATATGGAGGCTCGCCGCGACCAGCATCGCCAGGAGATCCAGGCGCTGGAAGACGAGATCGACGACCTCGAGGCCAGGGCGGAGCAGCTTCGCGAGGACGAGGCGGAAGCCCCCGACGCCGAGCCAGAAGAGCCCGACAACGAGGAGTAGGTCAGGGGGTCTTGGAGCGCCGGACTTTGCGAAGGGGCGGGCGGTCGTCCGGCGACTCCTCGCCCCAGCGGCGCACGGCCGGGGCATCCAGATCGAAGAGATCGAGTACCCGGCCGACCGTTTGATCGACGAGGTCGTCCACCGTTTCCGGCTTGATGTAGAACGCCGGAACCGGTGGCGCGACGATGGCGCCCATGTCCGAAAGCGTCAGCATGTTGCGAAGGTGCCCGCTATGCAGGGGGGTCTCGCGGGTCATCAGAACCAGTCGCCTGCGTTCCTTCAGCACCACGTCGGCGGCGCGCGTCAGAAGCGACGTGGTGGCGCCCCCGGCGATCTCGGCCAGCGAGCGCATGGAGCAGGGGGCGATTACCATGCCCATCGTCTTGAAAGAGCCGCTCGAAGGCGCCGCGCCGATGTCGGTCACCGGGTGCACGATGTCGGCGAGTGCGTGGACTTCGGCAATCTTCCGGCTGGTCTCGTACGCAATGGTCGTTTCGGCCGCACGACTCATGATCAAGTGGGTTTCGACCGAAAAATGCTGTAGCATCTCCAGCATGCGAATGCCGTAAATCACCCCGCTGGCGCCGCTGATGCCGACGAGCAAGCGGGGGTAAGTGGCTGAACGCGCCGGATCATTCGAAAAAGTCTCGGTCATGCTTGGCAAAGCCCCTGGTGCAGTATTACCTTGTAAGAGTAAACCAGAAGAGAGGGAGGTTGCCGATGTCCCTTCAGGATCGCATTGAGGCGCTCAAGCAGCGTCATGCCCACCTGGAGAATCAGGTTACCGAGGAGTTTAACCGGCCCCACCCCGACGAAGCGCGCATCGCCGAACTTAAACGGCAGAAGCTGCGGATCAAGGACGAAATCGAGCAGAGTATGCACAGGGTCGGAGCCGCTTAGGCTGCCGGCCTTTTTTATGTCAACCGAGTGGGCGTCGATACCAGCGCCAACCACACGCCCCGGCCGCCATGGCCGGGGCGTCATCGTCAGGGCGCAAGGCGGCGCGCGCGCCAAAACCCTTCACCGAAGAGGGAGGCCCTGCCATGTGTGTACCCGGTTGCCAGGAAACGGTCATGAACCGTTTGAGCAGGCGCGGATTTTTCGCCGGCGGGAGCGCGGCGGCACTCTCCGGCGCGGCCACGGCCGCCGGTTCGCTACGACCCAGCTTTGCCGCCACCGGACCGTTCGAGCAGGTGATCGACCTGACCCACACCCTCAGCCCGGACTTCCCTACCTATTTCGGTGAGCCGGGTTTGGAGGCGGAGGTGGTTGCGAGCTTCGAGGCGGACGGTTTCAATATGCTGCGGTGGAGTGTGGTAGAGCATACGGGAACCCATCTCGACGCGCCGATCCACTTCGCCGAGGACGCCCAAAGCGCGCAAGAGATCCCGGTCGAGAGTCTGGTGGTTCCCCTCGCCGTGATCGACATCCGCGAGCGCGCGGCAGCCAATCCCGACGCGCAGGTTACCCCGGACGACCTCCGGGCCTGGATCTCCAGCTATGGGGATATTCCCGAAGGTGCATGTGTCGCCATGAACAGCGGTTGGGGCCAGCACGTCGATAGCGAAATGTTCCGCAACGCCGACGACGACGGCGTGATGCACTTTCCCGGCTTTCATGTGGAGGCCGCGCAGTACCTCATGGAAGAAACCGGCGCGCTGGGGTTGGCGGTGGACACGCTGTCGCTCGACTACGGTCGCTCCGGCGACTTCGCGACGCACTACGCGTGGCTGCCGACGAACCGCTGGGGCATCGAGTGTCTGGCGAACCTTGACCGAGTCCCGCAACGCGGCGCGACGCTGGTCGTGGGAGCCCCGAAAATCGCCGGTGCGACAGGCGGCCCGAGCCGGATTTTCGCGCTCGTTTAGGGTCCTTCAGACCACGCTGGGGCCGCTTGTCGCCTCAGGCTTGGCCGTTGGGTTTTGGCCCGGTCTTCACCTGGGGCCCGGTCTTCACGCCGGTCTTGACTTCCTGGGTCCCCAGCGCCTCGGCGAGGCTGTGCCTTGCCGCGCCGGGACGTAGCGGCTGCTGCTGATTCGCGGCTGGACGCCAGCCGGTGAGAAAGATCACCTGGAAGGTGGCGGGAACGGTTCCGGTCTCGTCGCCGAACTCCTCTTCGTAGATCTGCGCCGCGTGCATCAGCGTCTCGCGCCGCGACAGGGTGTTGCGGCGCCCGATCACGGCGTTGCTTTGCCCCATGCCGCGCAGGTCGTCCATCAGCTTCAGCGGATTCGCGTAGTTGACGGTGATCGAGTCCACATCCGCGACCGGCAAGGCAAAGCCTGCCCGCTGCAATAGCCCGGCCGCGTCCTGAAGCTGCGCAAAGGGCGAAACGCGCGGCCCGGCTCCGCCTTCCAACTCGCTTTCGGCCATCAGCAGCGATTGGCGCAGCTCGTGCAAGGTGTCGCCGCCGAGAATGGCCCCGAGGAACAGCCCGTCCGGCTTCAGCGCCAGATTCGCCTGCAACAACGCACCCGGCAAGTCGTTGACCCAGTGCAGCCCCATCGAGGAGATCACCAGATCGAAGCATCCCTCGGCAAACGGCTGCATCTCCTCGTCCGCCACCAGCGCCGGGCAACGCTCGGGCGAGCCAGTCCTCTCCGCCGCCGCTTCATGCGCCTTTCGCGCCATGGCGAATGAGAGGTCGCTCTGCACCAGCGTCTCGATCCCGCCGCGCTCGCCGATCAGCGATGCCAGCGTCCCGTCGTGGCAGCCGAGATCGAGCGCGAGCGGAAAGCTGCGCGTGACGTCTTCCAAGCGGTCGGCCAGCCGCTCGGCGACCTCCCGGACAAGGAAATCGTAGCCGCTGAAATCCTCGGCGGCGCGCTCGCGGTGACGGCGCACGACGGCGCGGTCGAAGACGATGATGGACGGTTCGCTCATGCGGGCGAATATGGAGGAAGATGCGCTCGACGCAAGCCCTCTCGTGCAGGTCGATTGCACGCGAACCGGTTGCGTCTCCGCATTGCTCAGGTCTAGATAAGCGAGATGTTGACCGCTCCCCGTGAAGGACGTTGTACGTGCTCTCGCTTGGCTGCTTACCAGACCGTAGAGACCATCGGTGATTGGGTATAACGCACGCTTCCCCGCGATGGCTCCCGGCGTGCGCGCGGTCATCGGTTCCGCGTTGAACGCGATCTTGCCGCCGCGCTGTCTGTCCTGCGGCGTGATCGTGGCGGAAACCGGGGCGCTTTGCGGGCCGTGCTGGGAGGGCATGCAGTTTCTGACCCCGCCGATGTGCGGGCAATGCGGCTTTCCTTTCGAACTCGAACCGCACGGCCATAGCCTCTGTGGCGCGTGTCTGGCGCGAGCGCCTGCCTATGATCGGGCGCGGGCGGTGATGGCCTACGATGCGGGTAGCCGCGATCTGCTGCTGGCCTTCAAGCATGCGGACCGGACCGAGGCTGCTCCGGCGCTGGCGAAATGGCTCGCCCGTGCGGGGGCGGAGTTGCTGGAGGACGCCGATATCATCGCGCCGGTGCCGCTGCATCGCTGGCGGCTTTTCCAACGGCGGTACAATCAGGCGGCGCTGCTCGCGCACGCCTTGGGGCGTGGCCGTGAGGTGCCGGTTCTCCCGCAGCTATTGCGGCGCATCCGCAACACGCCCTCGCAAGGCCGCCTTTCGGCTTCCGGACGGCGGCGCAATGTGGCGGGAGTCTTCAAGGTCGCGCCGCGCTTTCTGGAGCGCGTGGCCGGGAAGCGCGTCCTGCTGGTCGACGACGTGCTGACGACCGGTGCGACGGTGGAGGCTTGCGCGCGGGTGCTCAAGCGCGCGGGGGCGTCCGGGGTGGATGTTCTGACGGCCGCTCGGGTGGTGCGCGCGCGATCGTGAAGGCGGACCTCTATCGCGGGGGCTGAATTCCCGGCTTGCCGCGCCCATCTGGCTGAAAGCATACTCTTGTGATTAGAAGGAGGACTTATGGCTAAGGTGTTGATCTATTCCAGCTTCATGTGCGGTTTCTGCCATCGCGCGAAGCAGCTTCTGAAGAAGAAGGGCGTCGCATTCGACGAGGTGGACGTGACGGTGAAGCCCGCGCGCAAACGCGAGATGATGCAGAAGGCCAACGGCAAGCACACCGTTCCGCAGATATTCATCAACGATTACCATGTCGGCGGCTGTGACGAGCTTTACGAATTGGAGCGGGCGGGCAAGCTCGATCCGATGTTGGAGGAGGCCGCGTGACACGCTTCACCGCAGCCCTGGTGCAGATGACCTCGTTGCAGGATATGGCGGAGAACCTCTCCGCCGCCGAGGCGCTGGTGCGCGAGGCCCGCGAGGCGGGAGCGGACTTCGTGCTGACGCCGGAGAACACGCCGATTCTGGAGCCTCGCCACGATCATCTGCGCTCCATCGCGCCGAGCGAGGAGGGTCATCCGGCGCTGACCCTCTTCGCCGGGCTGGCGGAGGAGTTGGGCATCTGGCTGCTTCTGGGCTCGACGGCGGTGAAGCTGGACGACGGAAACTTGGCGAACCGCTCTTACCTCTTCGATCCGAAGGGGCGGATCGCCGCGCTCTATGACAAGATCCACATGTTCGACGTCAACGTCCCGGACGGCCAGACCTACCGGGAGTCCGCAACCTTTCGGCCCGGCGACAGGGCTGTCGTGACGGAGTTGCCCTGGGGCACGCTAGGCCTGACGATCTGCTACGATCTGCGGTTTCCGGCGCTCTATCGGGCGTTGGCGCAGGCCGGAGCATCGTTTCTTACGGTCCCGGCGGCCTTCACGCGTTTCACCGGGCAGGCGCACTGGCACGCTTTGCTGCGGGCGCGGGCGATGGAAACCGGCTGTTACGTTCTGGCTCCGGCGCAGTGCGGCACCCATGCCGAAGGCCGACAGACCTACGGCCATTCCC
>SKZV01000147.1 GCA_007127165.1 Rhodovibrio sp.
GGGGGTTGCGGCGGCGCCGGTGCTCGCGCGGGGCAAGCAGCGGCTGTTGGAGGCGGGTTTTCACCGGGTGGACTATCTGGAGCTGCGCGAGGCGGCCACCCTGGCCCCGTTGGAGCGGGTGGACGAACGCCCCGCGCGCCTGCTCACCGCCGCGTGGCTGGGCCACACGCGGCTGATCGACAACGTGGCGGTCGGACCCAAAAGCTAACGCGGGCGTGTCGTGGATTTGGCGATCGGGGCGACGGCCTGCGGTTCCGTGTCCCAGGGGAAGAGAATCCAGGTGTCCTGGCTGACCTCGGTAATGAAGGTGTCGACCGAGGGCCGCCCCTCCGGCTTCGCATAGACCGTGGCGAAGTGCGCGTTCGGCAGGATCGTCCGGACCGCCTTCGCCGTCTTTCCGGTGTCCACGAGATCGTCGATGATCAGCCAGCCCGCGCCGTCGCCCACCTCGTGCTTCACGGTCTTCAATACGGAAAGCTCGCCCTGCTCGGTATCCTCGTAGCTGGCGATGCACAGCGTGTCGATCACCCGGATTTCCAGTTCCCGCGCGATCACGGCGGCCGGAACAAGGCCGCCGCGCGTGACCGCGACGATCCCGCGCCAGGGGCCGGGCGCGACCAGACGCCACGCCAGCGCCTTCGAATAGCGGTGCAACTCTTCCCAAGAGACGGGAAACGGCTTGAGCACGGGCGGCTGTCCGCCCCCGGAAGTCGGGTTTGCGTCGTTCATGGGTCCCTCGTTTGAGAGCGGATTTACTCCACGACGGGCAGAAAACGCAAGCGTTCTCGGGAGAGACCTATACCAAGCTGCGAAAGAACGGACTCGTCGCGGTTGGCCCCTCGATACGCGCCGAAGAGGCGCTACTCGGGGTGAGAACGTTTTCAGAATAGGGTTCCTCACCCCGAGTAGGCCCGCTTGGGCCGTATCGAGGGGCCCGCGCCATCCGATTAGAAAAAGTCATTTCAGCCGCCGAGCGCTATTACAGGAAGACCGGACGCTCAGGCGTTGGCGCGCGCCGGAACCGGGCCGCTCGGCGCGTTGCGTTCCACCAACGCCTGTTCCCAGCGCCATGCGGTTCCGACGATCTTTTCCAAATCGTCATGGAGCGGCGTCCAGTCCAGCGTTTGCCGGATCAGCGTGTTGTCCGCGACCAGTTCCGGAGGATCGCCGGCGCGGCGCTGTCCCGGTTCGATTTGCAGGTGGCGGCCGGTGACGCGGCGCACCGTGTCCAGCACCTCGGACACGCTGTATCCGTGACCGTAGCCACAGTTCAGCACTGCATTCTCGCCCCCGCGCTCCAGGTAGTCCAGCGCGGCCAGATGGGCGGCGGCCAGATCCTCGACATGGATATAATCGCGTATGCAGGTTCCATCGGGCGTCGGGTAATCGCCGCCAAAGACGGTCAAACCGTCGCGCAAACCGGCGGCGGCCTCGCAGGCGACCTTGATCAGATGGGTCGCGCCGGGCGTCGCCTGCCCGATCCGGGCCTGTGGGTCCGCCCCGGCAACGTTGAAGTAGCGCAGGCTGACGTAGTCCGGTCCTCCGGCGGCGGCCAGATCCATCAACATCCGCTCGCTCATCATTTTCGACGCGCCGTAGGGATTGATCGGGGCCAGCGGAGCGCTCTCGCGGATCGGCGAGTCCTGTGGGATTCCGTAAACGGCCGCGGTGGACGAGAAAATCATGCGCGGGACACCGGCCTCGGAACAAACTTGTAGAAGGTCGAGCGTGTTGCGCGTGTTGTTCGTGTAATATTTCACCGGGTCGGCGACCGATTCCGGAACCACGATGTGCGCCGCCATATGGATCACGGCATCGAAGCCGCCGTCTTTCACCACGCGCCGCACCCGATCCCGGTCCGCAAGATCGCCACGCACCAACGTTCCGTGCAGAACCGCCCATGCGTGACCAGTGGAAAGATTGTCGTAGACAGTGACTGCGTGCCCCGCTTCCCCAAGCTGGCGAACAATGTGGCTGCCGATATAACCCGCACCGCCGGTTACAAGAACTTTCAAGACACTCTCCTGCGAATCGCCATAGACGTCAAACTTGAGACGTGGATACCCAGTCTACGTGTTTCCCGTTGTTTTGGCTCATTGCTAGGATGGGACAGTGGTAGAATGTTGCCGATCCGCAACAGTCGGCAGTGGTAGTCCGGTCACCGCGAGTATTGCTCCACAAGAAAATCGCGGAATCGGTCCATCGGCGGAACGCGGCCTTCGGCGTCGGGAAATGCACCCTGCCGATACTCCCAGTCTGCGAAGGGTTCAAGCAACTCCCGCTCGCTGGCGATGAGGTGGACCGGAACATCGCGTGGCGCGTCGGCCCCGGCCACGATGGCGCCCGCTTCGTGGTCGCCCAGAGCGATCATCAGGAAAGGGCGCTCGCGCATCTCCTCCACGTATCCGGCAAGCGTACGCAGCACATAGTCGATGGAAAGGGTGTATTGTTGGCGTACGCGCTCCGGGTCCAGCCACAGGACTTCCGGCGGATCGCCGTCGTCGGCCCACTGGGAAAAGATCGCGCCGTCGCCGATCTCGGACCAGTCCTCGATCACCGGCGGAATCGGCGTCCAGGGCGCGTGGCTGGAGATCAGCGCCAGCGTGGCGAAGAGCGGCGGAGCTTCCGGCGTACGCGTACGCTCCTCGAACGCGTACAGCGTGTACTGATCCGGCATCGTGACCCAGTTGTACGGTTTGCCCGTGTAGCCGAGGTCGTCGGCGAAAAGATGCTCTTCAAACCCCATAAAGGTCTTCTCCGGCCAAGCCCGGGTGATCGCGGGCATGACCAGCGCGTTGTGCCATCCGGCTTCGGCGAAGACGTGGCTCAGCATTGCGGGCTCGGCCTGCGCCAAAACCTGATAGCGAATTTGATTGTCGATCCAAAGGCCCGAGAGCAAGGTTGCGTGAGCCAGCCAGGACTGCCCGCCGATGATGGGCGCTTCGCTCCAGCCGCTTTTCATGGCGAAACCCCGCGACTCGACAGAGTCTTGCAATTGCTCCAGCGCGGGTTCGACCGTGTCGAAGTAACGCGCCTGATCGATTGCTTGCCTGCCGTAGGATTCGATGAAGACCACCAGAACGTCGTGCCCCTCCAGGCGCGCCAATGGCTGCTCCGGCAGGCGCGCCACAAACCCGTCTTGCGCCAACTCCGCCTCGAACGCACGCCGCTCGCCGATCATCTCGACGCCGCGCTCGGCAATGGCGCGAACGGTCGGCGACGTGTGCGCCGTCACCGGTCCGCCCGCTTGCCACGCCACGGCCGCCAGCACTGCCACGACCATTCCCGCCAGCGGCGCACGGGTGTTCGCAAAGACCGCGACGGACCAATGCAGGGCCAGCAGCAGCGCCGCGAGCCCCGCCACCAGCAGGGCCGCCACCAATGCCGTTATCGCCAGCCCCAACGCACCCTGCATCAACTCCCACAGACGCGGCACGAGCCCGGCATCCAGCACGGGATTAAGCGGGCGCCCCAGAAAATAGATGAAGCCTTGATCGAGGATCTGGAGTCCGCCCGCGACCACGGCCACCAGCGCGACCGGCCAGACCAGCCAGCCGCGCGCGGCGAGCGGCAAGGCCATCAGCACGCCCGCCAGGAGCAGCGCCTCCACCGGCAGCGTCATCAGCCGCCAGTCGCCTGAGGTCAGCGTCCCGGGCAAGCTGAGGAGCAACCACGGCACGCAGAAGGCCGCGAGCAGCTTCGGAAGGCGGCGGTGGAGGACATAAGGCGAAGGGTTCATCCCGGCTCCTGCTTGGCACTGCTCCCTTTTCGCCTTGATCTCGACGAAGGTGCGCATCGTAGATATCACTGTGGAAATACGTGACAAGCCTGGAAGGATTGCCGGTGATTGCAACATCCTTGCGGATACTTCTGGCCTGGGGCGGCACGCTCGTGCTGCTGGTCCTCGCGTGGACTCTCGCGGACGGTCCATCGGCGCTGGCGCGGCTGAAAACGCTCGACGCAGGCTGGATCGCGGTCGGGCTTGCGGTTTCCGTGGTGCAGGTTGCCTTGTCGGCGGCGCGCTGGCAATTGACCGCCGGACGATTGGGCGTGCCGCTGCCCTTTGGCCGGGCGTTCCGCGAGTATTGGCTGTCGGGCTTCGTCAATCAGGCACTGCCGGGCGGTGTGGGCGGAGACCTGCTGCGGGCGTGGCGGCATCGCCATTTCGCCCCGCTCGGACTTCAAACGTCGCTTGAGCAAAGAGATTTGCTGGCGGTTCTGCGCGCGGTGGCGGTGGAGCGGGCGGCGGGCTATCTCGCGCTGCTGCCCTGCGCGGCGCTGGGCGCGTGGCTTTGGCTCCCGGGCCTCTCCGGGGCCTTGACGGCGGCGGGACTGGCGCTGGCCTTTACGGTGTTTTGTCTGGTGCCCTGGCTTCGGCCCCGGCTGGCGCGGGTCGCCGGTCTCGGCGTGTTGCTGCACGATCTGGCGCAGGGCCTTTTCGCCCGCGCCGTACTGCTCCAACAGATTATCCTCTCGGCGTTGATCTTCGCCAGCTACCTGCTCGTGTTCGCCTGCGCTGCACTGGCCGTTGGCGTGACAGTCCCGCCGATCTTGCTGATCACCGGGGTGCCGCTGGTTCTGCTGGCCATGGCGATACCGATTTCCGCCGGTGGTTGGGGATTGCGCGAGGTTTCGGCGGCGGGCCTCTGGGTGATGGCGGGCGGCACAGCGGACGCCGGGCTGGCGGCCTCGGTCGCCTACGGGTTGACGGTGCTGCTGTCCACCTTGCCCGGCGCGATGGTACTGTTCCGCGGCGCTCACCTCAAGATACGCCGCGCCGAGCCTGGCGCGTAAGCCAGAGGAGATCGACGGCGAAGGATACGGCAAGCAGCACCGTCGCCGCACTGGCCATCGCCGCTGCGAATTCGGGCGGAACCAGCGGCGCCAGACCGGCAAAGAGCAACGCCGCCGCAACGACGAAGCAGGTCTTGCGCGCCATTCGAGGCGGCAACGACCGGGCAAGCCAGGGCAGCGCCTTGCCTGCCGCCACGAAGGCGTAGCGCAGCAGCGCCGCACCGAGCACCCAAATCCCGGCCTTCTCCGAAAACGCGAGGAGCATGCAGATGGCCAAAAGAAGCAGGCTGTCCACCTCGATGTCGAAGCGTTCCCCAAAGGCCGAAGGAAGCCCGCTGCGCCGCGCCGCCCAGCCGTCAACTCCGTCCAGCAACAGGATCGTCAACGCCAACAGGAACGGCAGCCATCCCAGGCTCTGCAACTCCACCCAGCCGGAAAGCCCCGCCAACAGGCACACCAGCACCGCACGGATCAGAGTGACCTCGTTCGCCGGGCCAAAGCGCCGATGCGGTAGGTGCAGCGGCAGCGCGTACCAGATCCACACGCACACCACGGCATAGAGCGCCGCCGACTGCGCCATGGATTGCACCGGCAGCACGACTGCAAAGGAGAGGATCGTCAGAGCAGCGGCTAAAAGGACCGCACCGCGCAGGAGCGCAGCCGACACCTCGCCCCGCAAGCTCGCAGCCGGTCGGCTGTCGTCTAGCTGGCGCAACAGCGGCGCGGCCGCTCTTCGTACTCTGGACGCTGGTTTCTCCATGATCGTCACAATGTGTCCCGGAACTTCGCGCCGTCGAGTGGCTTTCGCTACGGCAATCGAGGTAGGCGGCAGATCGTGACCGCCAAGGCTCTTGCGCGTATATCATGTCACGACAAAGCCCCCGGCAAAAACCCAGGAGCCCCATAAACCCGAGGAGCCCTGCTTATGAAAGTCGCCTACATCTTCGCAAACCCCATGGCCGCGACCACGAAACTTTCCATGATGATCCTGCCGCAACTCGAGGAGGGCTTTCACGGTGCGGAGGTTGTCGGGATGTTTTTCTTCGACGACAACCTTTACGTGCTCCGCGAGGGTAACCCCATCGGCGAGCGCCTTGCCCGCCTGGCCGAGCAAAAGAGCATTCTCCTGATGGTCTGCGACCGCTGTGCGGTGGAGCGCAACCTAGGCGCAGGGACCTTCGAGCAGTGCGGCAAGGGGGAGGTCACGGCGAAGGACACCGTCGCGGGCGTTCAGGCCGGATGCTTTCCGCAGCTTTACGCCGCGCTCGCCGGAAATCCGCCGGACCACGTCATTACGCTTTGAGATAAGGTAAGGCACCGTTCGACGTACCCACCAAGCCCTCTCTTCCCGCTCCCCACCGGGGGAGCTGCCGTCCTTCGCGGCTGAGGGGAGCGGAAAGACTCGTCGCGCCAGCGACACCGTACCTCTTTACTGTCGGCGGCATGGCGGCTCCTCGGAGAGGCTGTCCCCCCTCAGTCGCTCACGCGACAGCTCCCCCTCCGGGGAGCGGGGTTGAGTCGTTAGGAGACTGAGTTCATGCCGATCCATACGTTCCGTAAGCGCTCTTCCTTTCCCGCTCCCCACCGGGGGAGCTGCCGCCCTTCGCGGCTGAGGGGACACGAAAGACTCGTCGCGCAGCGACACCGCCGCTCTTTACTCTCGGATACCCCGCATACGCTCGCTGCGGCGTTGCAGGTAGGTGATCGCCAGCATCATGAAGAGCGCGAAGATCACCAGCAGCGTCGCCACCGCCAGAATCGCGGGCGAGATGTTCTCGCGCACGCCGTCGAACATCTGGCGCGGCAGGGTGCGCTGCGCCGGACCGGCGAGAAAGATCGCCACCACCACCTCGTCGAACGAGATCGCGAAGGCGAAAATTCCGCCCGAAGCCACGCCGGGGGAAATAATCGGCAGGACGATCCGCCGGAAGACGGTCACCGGCCCCGCGCCCAGCGACTTCCCGGCCCGCACGAGGTTTTCGTCGAAGCCCTCCAGCGTGGCGGAGACCGTGATCACAACGAACGGCACGGCGAGCACGGTATGCGCCAGAATCAGCCCGGTGAA
>SKZV01000150.1 GCA_007127165.1 Rhodovibrio sp.
ACGTGAAGACGCTCGACGATCTGGGCGACCTTGCCAGCGACGAGTTGATCGAGATGCTGGGCGATGACGCACCGACGGCCGAGGAAGCGGATCGACTGATCATGGCGGCGCGCGCGCACTGGTTCGAGGCTGAGAGCGACTCCACAAGCAAGACGCCGGAGCAGGGCTGAGGAGTCGGCCTTGAAAGGGGGGCCTCGGGTGACGGACGCGCAAGAGTCCGAGCCCCTGGAGGGACCGCAACGGCGCTGTATCGCCAGTGGAGAGGTCCGCGAAAAAGCCGATCTTCTGCGATTTGTGACCGGGCCGGGCGGCGTGATCGTGCCGGACCCGGGCGAGGAACTGCCTGGGCGCGGAATATGGTGTGTCCCGCGCCGGGATATGGTAGAACGGGCTCGCCAGCGAAGGCAATTTGCTCGCGCGGCGCGTCAGCCGGTAACAGTGCCAGAGGATTTGGCCGACACGGTAGAGGCGTTGCTGCGGCAGCGCTGCCTC
This sequence comes from Rhodovibrio sp., assembly GCA_007127165.1. Taxonomy (GTDB): domain Bacteria; phylum Pseudomonadota; class Alphaproteobacteria; order Kiloniellales; family Rhodovibrionaceae; genus SKZV01. The sequence goes on from SKZV01000150.1 coordinate 493, forward strand.
AACCGGCTGGGTCTGGCGATGCGTAGCGGTCAGGCCGTTGGCGGGTTCGATAAGGTGCGCGCCGTCCTTACACGAGGAGACGCGGGCGTACTGCTGCAAGCGCGCGACGGCGCCGACGATGGCCGTGACCGCTTGCGCCGCTTGGGAAGGGCGGTGTGCTCCGGGTTGCCGGAGATCACCCTTTTCGACGCCGATGAACTGGGGCGGGCGCTCGGGCGCAGTCCCACGGTTCACGTCGCCGTTTACGACGGCGGACACGCCGCGCGGCTCCTTCGGGAGTGTGATCGGTTGGCGGGGTTCGCCAATCAAGATGGAACAGACGAAAGAGCGCAATAGTCCAGCGCCGGAGCGATATGACGACGAGCAGCAATGATTCTGAAGACAAGAAGCTGAAGCTGAAGCGACCAGGCAAGCTTGAACTGAGCAAAACAGTTGAGCAGGGCCAGGTGCGCCAGAGCTTCAGTCACGGCCGCTCCAAGCAGGTCGCCGTTGAGGTCAAGCGCAAGCGGACATATCAGCGCGACGAAGGCGGCATGGCCGAAGTGAAAACCGGCGAGGCCGAAGCCGAGACGGCGACGGCGGCCGTGCCCGAAAAGCGCCAGGAGGCCGCGCCAAGCCGTCCGGCGAAGACGGAAAAGGAAACCGTATCCCGTCCCGCTCGTCCGGAGCGGGGCCGAACGGAACGGGACGGCGGGCCGCGTCGCGATACGCGCAGCGCACCTGCGTCCGGTCGCCAATTGACCGACAGTGAACGGCAAGTGCGCCTGCGCGCGGTGGAAAATGCGCGCCGGGAAGACCAGGAGCGCAAGCGCCGCGAAGCCGAGGCCGAAGAGCGCCGCATGCGTGAGGCCGAGGCAGAGGCGAAACGTCAGGCCGAGGAGGCCAAGCGCCGCGAGGCCGAAGAAGAGGCGCGCCGCCAGCTTGAGGCCGAGGAAGAGGCCCGGCGCAGCGAAAAGGAAGCCAAGGAGAGCCAGAAAGCCCCACAGGCCGCCCCCGCCGAGTCGGAGCAAGCGGCTGTCGAGGCCGCCGCTGGAGAGCCTGCGCCGGAAGCGCCTGCTCAGAAGGAAGCCGGAAGCGAGGCGGAAGAGGCTGGCAAGACGGCGAAACCTGCCGCCAAGGGCCGCGACCTCGACGAGGAGCTGAAGGACGAACTGGGCGGCCGGGTCAAGCGCGGCAAGGCGGCTCCGGCCAAGCCGGCAGCGGCGCCGAAGCGCACCACCGGCGATCGCCGCAGGGGCAAGCTGACCATTTCGCAGGCGCTTGAGGGCGATGAGGGCCGTGGCCGTTCCATGGCTGCCGTGCGCCGCCAACGCGAGCGGGAGCGCCAGCGTCAGCTTCGCCAGCAGCAGGCGCCGCAAAAGGTCGTCCGGGAAGTCATTATTCCCGACGTCATCACGGTGGGCGATCTGGCTCAGCGTATGGCGGTGCGAAGCGGCGAGTTGATCAAGGCGCTGATGAAGATGGACATCATGGCGACCATCAATCAGACGCTCGATACCGAGACCGCGGAACTTGTGGTCGAGGAATTCGGACACAAGGCGAAGCGTGTGTCGGAAAGCGATGTGGAGGTTGGCATCCGAGGCGAAGAGGACCGAACGGAAGACCTGCAGCCCCGGGCGCCGGTGGTCACGATCATGGGCCACGTGGACCACGGAAAGACCTCGCTGCTCGACGCCTTGCGCCGGACCGACGTGGTCGCGGGCGAAGCAGGCGGCATCACGCAGCACATCGGCGCTTATCAGGTGAACCTGCCGAGCGGGAACCGCATCACCTTCATCGACACGCCGGGCCACGCCGCATTTACCGAGATGCGCTCGCGCGGTGCGGACGTGACCGACATCGTCGTTCTGGTGGTGGCCGCCGACGACGGGATCAAGGATCAGACGGTCGAGGCCATCAATCACGCCAAGGCCGCCGAGGTGCCGATCGTGGTGGCGATCAACAAGTGCGACAAGCCGCAGGCCGACCCCGACCGGGTGCGCCAGGAGCTGCTGAATTACGGCGTCTTCACCGAGGAGCTTGGCGGCGAGGTGCTCTCCGCCGAGGTTTCGGCCCTGAAACGCGAGGGGCTGGACAAGCTGGAGGAGATCATCATCCTTCAGTCGGAAATCCTGGAACTGAAGAGCAACGCGAACCGCCCCGCCGAGGGCGCTGTGGTCGAGGCCAAGCTCGAAAAGGGCCGCGGACCGGTCGCCACGGTTCTGGTGCAGCGCGGCACGCTGCGCCAAGGCGACATCTTCGTCGCGGGCAGCGAGTGGGGCCGTGTGCGCGCGTTGATCAACGAGCGCGGCGAGCAACTGCAGGAAGCCGGGCCGTCGCGTCCGGTGGAGGTCCTGGGGCTCCAGGGTACGCCGCGCGCGGGCGACGAGTTCGTGGTGGTCGAAACCGACCAACGGGCCCGCGAGATCGCGGAATTCCGCCAGGAGCGGGAGCGCCAGAAGGAGATGGCTTCGCAGAGCCGGGGTTCGCTGGAGCAGATGCTCTCGCGCATCAAGGAAGGGCAGGCCAAGGAGCTTCCCGTTGTCGTCAAGGCGGACGTGCAGGGGTCGCTGGAAGCGATCACAGGCTCGCTGGAGAAGATCGGCAACGAAGAGGTGCAGGCCCGCATTCTGCACCGTGGCGTCGGCGGGATCAGCGAGTCCGACGTGACGCTGGCCGGGGCTTCGAACGCGCCGATCATCGCCTTCAACGTGCGCGCGAACGCCAAGGCCCGTGAAATCGCCAAGCGCGACGGCGTGGAAATTCGTTACTACTCGGTGATCTACAACGTCATCGACGACATCAAGGCCAACCTGCAGGGCATGCTTGCACCGACGGTGCAGGAAACCTTCATCGGCTACGCCCAGGTTCGTCAGGTCTTCAACGTGTCCAAGGTCGGCAAGGTCGCCGGTTGCCGGATCACCGAAGGCGTGGTGAAGCGCGGGGCCGGGGTGCGCCTGCTGCGCGACGACGTCGTGCAGTACGAGGGGCAGTTGAAGACCCTCAAGCGCTTCAAGGATGAAGTGAAGGAAGTCAAGGAAGGCTACGAGTGCGGCATCGCTCTGGAAAACTTCAATGACCTGCGTGAGGGCGATCTGATCGAGTGCTTCGAGGTGAAGCATGTGGAGCGTGTGCTGTAGATACGGCAGCACCGCCTCCGGCCTTCCCCGACCCTTCTCGATCGAGCCGAAGCAACCATGACGCGACGTAGCTCAAAGCCGCCCAGCCAACGCCAACTCCGCGTCGGCGAGGAAATGCGCCATGTGCTGGCGACTTTCCTCGGCCGGGGCGAGTTGCGCGATCCCGTGCTGAAAGAAGCGAGCATCACCGTGACGGAAGTCCGGGTTAGCCCGGACATGAAGAACGCAACGGTCTACGTTCTGCCGTTGACCGGGAGCGGCTCGGAGGAGGCGATCGCGGCCCTGCGCCGCGCTGCCTCGTTCCTGCGCGGCCAAGTGGGGCGGGAGATGGCGTTGCGTTACACGCCGCAATTGCGCTTCGAGCTGGACCGCTCCTTCGACGAGGCGGCGCGGATCGAGGCCATGCTGCGCTCGCCGCGTGTGCAGCAGGACCTGGCGCAATCCGCCGACGAGGATGAAGGCGGCGACAGTCCCGATGACGCCAGCCGGCCCGGTAACGCCAACCCGGATCTGAACGGCCCTGACGATAAGAACAACAATGGCCGGTAAGAAAATCACCAACAAGATCGACGGCTGGCTTGCCCTGGACAAGCCGGAAGGGATGACTTCGGCGCACGCGGTGAACCGGATCAAGGGATTGCTGAACCCGAAGAAGGTCGGCCACGGCGGTACGCTTGACCCGCTGGCGAGCGGCCTCCTGCCGATCGCCTTGGGTGAGGCGACGAAGACCGTCTCCTATGTCATGGACGGCGTAAAGGTGTATCGCTTCACCGTGCGCTGGGGTCAGGCGACCGAGAGCGACGACCGGGAAGGCGCGGTGATCCGGGAGAGTGACGCGCGGCCGGATGCGGCGGCAATCGCGGCCGTGCTGCCGCGCTTCCTGGGGGAAATCTCCCAGCGCCCGCCGGCCTATTCCGCGATCAAGGTGGGTGGGAAGCGCGCTTACGACATGGCGCGCGCCGGTGCCGCGCCGGAGATGGCGGAGCGCCGGGTGGTTCTCCACGATCTCCGTCTGCTCGCGGTCGAGGACGCCGACCACGCCACCTTCGAATGCACTTCCGGTAAGGGTTTTTACGTCCGGGCTCTCGCCCGCGACCTGGGCGATGCGCTCGGCACGCCCTCTCATCTATGGGCCCTGCGCCGTACGCGCGTGGGCGGATTTCATGAACACCAGATGATTTCTCTGGAAACGCTCGAATCGCTGGGGCATAGTCCCGGCGCATTGGAGCATGTGCTCTCGGTTGAGACCGCGCTGGACGACATCCCGGCTCTGGCCTTGACCGACACCGAGGCGAATCGCCTGCGTAGCGGCCAAAGCGTGTCGTTGCTCAAGCGCTCGAACCTCGAGCGTCTCCGCGAGCTTGAAAACGGCGACACGGTCTGCGCCATGACGGGCGGACGCGCCGTAGCGCTTGCGCGCTTCGAGGAGGGAGATATTCGGCCGGTGCGAGTTTTGAACCTCTAGCGACACGAAGGGTATCACGATGTCGATTACGAACGAGCGCAAGCAGGAGCTTGTGAAAGAATTCGGCGCAAATGAAAACGATACCGGCTCCGCGTCGGTTCAGGTTGCGATCCTCACCGAGCGGATCAAAGCCTTGACCGGCCATCTGCAAGACCACAAGAAGGACGTGCACTCGCGTCGCGGCCTGTTGGTCATGGTGGGACAGCGCCGCCGGATGCTGGACTACATCAAGCGCGAAAATCGCGCGCACTATGAAGACTTGATCAAGAGGCTCGGCGTTCGCCGGTAAGCGGCCTGCGCGAGCTATAGCTTGGGATATTGGATGACGGCGGCACGCCTGGACGCAATGCAGAAGTTCGGCGGGCTCAACGGTATTTCCGGTGGGCTGAAGCCGCCGCGTCCGACTTCGATATCTGCCGATAGAGACCGCGTGACATGGCCGGCGCGCGGAGGACTGTGGAGCCGGGCCGACGCAAGGGGCGTCGCGAGGCATGGAGCTTCGCGGCGTAACGCCCTTTGCGCGGGTCCGGCGAACCACTTCCGGCCAAACGCAATATGCTGGAAAAGGATCTGAACACGATGTTCGACATTCACCGCAAGGAAATCGACTGGGGCGGACGTCCCTTGGTCTTCGAGACGGGCCGCATGGCTCGCCAGGCCGACGGCGCCGTTCTGGCGCGCTACGGCGATACCGTGGTGCTTTGCACCGTCGTTGGCGAGAAGAGCCCCCGCGTGGGCCTCGATTTCTTCCCGCTCACGGTGCACTATCAAGAGAAGACCGCTGCGGCCGGGAAGATTCCGGGCGGCTTCTTCAAGCGTGAAGGCCGGCCGACGGAGAAGGAGACGCTGACCTCGCGTCTCATCGACCGTCCGATTCGCCCGCTCTTCGCCAAGAACTTCAAGAACGAAACGCAGGTCATCTGTACGGTGATCAGTCACGATCTGGAGAACGACCCGGACATCGTGGCGATGATCGGCGCGTCGGCGGCGCTGACGATCTCCGGAATGCCGTTCCTGGGCCCGATCGGCGGCTGTCGCGTCGGCTACAAGAACGGCGAGTACCAGTTGAACCCCCGTCAGGCCGACATTTCGGACTCGGAGATGGACCTTCTCGTCGCCGGGACGCAGAACGGCGTGATGATGGTGGAATCCGAGGCGAAGGAACTCTCCGAGGAGGTGATGCTCGGCGCCGTGAACTTCGGTCATGAGCAGTACCAGAAGGTGATCGACGCGATCATTTCGCTGGCCGAAGACTGCGCCAAGGAGCCCTGGGACGTGCCGGCGGACCCCGAAGAGAAGGCCACGGTCCATCAGAAGTTCAAGGATGCCTTCGGGGCGCGGATGCGCGAGGCCTATACGGTCACCGATAAGAAGGCCCGCCAGGAGGCGATCGGGACGGTCAAGCGCGAAGCTCTCGACAGTGTCGGCGACAACGAGGCTGAATTGGCTGTTGCGTCCGGCGTGCTCAAGGGCCTGGAGCGCGACATCGTGCGCGGCGAAATCCTCGATACCGGCGTGCGGATCGACAAACGCAAGACCGACCAGATCCGCCAGATCGTCTCGGAAACCGGCGTGTTGCCGCGTGCCCACGGCTCGGCGCTCTTCACCCGTGGCGAGACACAGGCGCTGGTGACGACGACGCTGGGCACCGGCCAGGACGAGCAGATCGTCGATGCGCTGGAGGGGGAGTACCGGCAGCGCTTCATGTTGCACTACAACTTCCCGCCCTATTCGGTCGGCGAGACCGGCCGGAACCTCGGCCCCGGCCGCCGCGA
>SKZV01000118.1 GCA_007127165.1 Rhodovibrio sp.
CGTATGTCCGAACACCGCCGCCTGACCGTCCAAAACGTGCGCGAGATCGTGCGCGACTTCGTGCTCGACGAGTTGGAACAGTTCGAGCGCCTGCATGCCGCCTCCGGCGTCATGACGCCCGCTGAAGTGGAGTCCCTAAGCAAAGCCTGGCACAGCGGCGCCGAGATGTGGCGCGACGCGCTGCGCTGCAACGATCACGCCCCGGTCGCCCAATTGCTCTACGGCTACCTGTCGCAAGAAGGCATCGCGGTCGATCCGGAGAGCCCTGACTTCGCGCTCGCCTGTCGGCACGCACTACGAGCCTTGGCGAAGGCCGACGAGATCCATGCCGCGCGGATCGCCGGCAACTATCCGGAGGACGAGGGCGTCGATCTGCCGCTAGCCCCGGCTTGGTCGCCCGCCCCGGCGGCGCCGGCGCCGGGCGGCGTGCGGGGCGGCACCGCAAGATCGGGCGACGCGCCTATGCCCGCCGCAAGAGAGGCCGCGCGCGACCTTCAGGCTGGCAATTTGAACGAGCGCCAGCGTGTCCAAAAGTTCGAAAAAGACCGCGTCGCGCGCTGCGGCCTAACCACCGTCAACAAACACCTCGACAACATGCACCACTTCATGCTCTGGCTGAACGCGAAGCTCGGCTGGACCCTGGCGGATGCGTTCAAGGGCCAGATGCACAGCAAGGGTGAGATCAAGAAGCGCCGGCAAGAGCGCCGCCCTTACGCGGACGCGGAGCTGCGCACGTTGTTCGAGACACCGCTGTTTACCGGCTGCTTTTCGGAGTCCCGGCGCGCGCGCCCCGGCCGACACATCATCAAGGACGCCGACTGCTGGGTCCCGCTGATCCTGATGTTCACCGGCGCCCGCCGCGAGGAGATCTGCCAGCTCTATCTCCACGACGTCGTCGCGGTGGAGGGGATCTGGTGCTTCCAGATTACCGACCAAGAAGACGATCAAGGCACCAAGAGCAACAGCAGCAACCGGACGGTGGCGATTCGCCTGTCCGCCACCGCCTTCGCCGCCGCCGTGCAGGCGCACTGGACCATCGAGAACCGCAACCATGAAGCAGGGCGCTTCAGCGATACGGCGGGTGCCGCGCTCCGGCCCCGCCGAAAGCATCAGCGGGCATGCCCCCCGTTTCCGGAAAATGCGGGACACGACTGGGGGGAGAGCGGATCGTGTTCTTCCTGTTCCATTTGGCGCGCATTCGGCGAAGCCAGGAAACCGGCCAGATCCGCAATCGCGCTATCGCTCTCCGCCAGCCGCCGCATCTGCTGCGCGTTGCCAGCTACGGGCGCGCCGCCCGCCGCGACGTTTCGGTCCATCAGGTGCGGCCTCAATGAACGGGCGAGCAGGCCCTCGATGTGGTGAAATATCCGCAGCCCCCAGGGGTCGATGTCGCCCCAGTGAAAGAACGGCACGCTCTCCGGAAGCTCCGCGTCCAGGCGTTGGATCGCGGTCTGGACCGAACGTGAGGGGAAGCCGCCGGTGTAGACGATCAGCCCGTCGTTGGCGATCTCGCGGACTTGCCGGTTGAAGCTTGCGAAGTTCTCGACCGTCATGACGTACGGTGGCGCGGCGGCGGGACGGATCGCCTCCGCCTGATCCGGGGCCAAGGCGGCATAGGGCCGCAGTGCGGAAAGGTCGATTGTCCGCCCCTCTACCGCCACCGAAATCGCCCCGCTCAGGCAAATCGGCGAGGGAAACTTGCGGATACCGAGCGCGTCCAACACCTCGCGCGGCTCTCCCGGTTCCAGGTCGTACAGCGCCGCGAGCACTTTCGCCACACGGCCCGCCTGTCCGCGCCGCTCCAGCGCCTTGCTGTCCCCCGTCGCCCGGCGCGCGAAGCTGCGCTGGTCCCTGTCCTGATGCAGGCCGTCCAGGAAGCCGCACAGGAGTTTCAGGAAATCCTTTGCAAGCTCGCCATCCGCGGCCGCAAGGCCGTGGGGCGTCTTCCGCCGTGCCCATCCGGCCTCCAGTTCGCCGGGAATCCGAGCGATCTCTTCCGGGCGGCCCGCGACAAGGTCCGACAAACCTTCAGCGGCCTTGGCGGCTGTTTCGCTCACGCGCTCGCGAGCCAGATGCCGGTAAAGCGCCTCGACATCGTGCAGGCGGACACGCGCTATTTCGTGCTTCGTCAGGGGCTTGCGGCCATACTCGATCTTCACGGCGCCAGCTTGCGCGGCAAGGCGGAGCGTTTCCTCGAAGCGCGTCACCGCCTCATGGGTCGGCATGGCCTCGTAGTCCGGGTGAGCGATGACCGCCGACTTGCGCTCCGGCCTGCGTTCGTGGGCGTCGAGCATCCAATCGAGCAGTTGGAGCGCGTCGCTGAATCGCCGGACGCTCATTCAGGCGCCGCCCCGGGTGCGTCCGCCCCGCCCTCCCCGGCCGCCATCTCCAGAAGCTGCTCGCGGGTGAGGGTCGAGGGATCCTCTCGTTCGATGGCCTCTTTCAGGGCCTGCCCAGGGCGATAAGACTCCACCGTCGCATGGTCGCCACTGCGCCAGACCTCGTGAATCTGGTCCATGCGCGGCACCAATCCGGTCTGGCCGCTGAGCGGCGCGGCGACGACGGGTTGCAGGCCGATATCCGCAAAGAAATCGAGCATCCGCCGCTGGTTGTTCGGGTCCATCTTGGAAAAAGCCTCGTCGAAAAGCGCCAACCCCATGCCGCCGTAAGAGCGGCCATGCCCGCCGCTGCGGTAGGCAGCCGCCAGCGCCGCCGCCATCGCAATGTAGAAAGGCGTCTGGCTCTCCGCGCCGGAATTGATCCCCTTGCGGGCCTGAAACGACACCCATTTGCCAGTGCCGACCTGCGCGCTCTCAAGCCAGAACGTCCAGTAGTTGCGATAGTCCTCGAAGGCGGCGGTGTCCAGATCGTTGGAGAGCAGAAGCTCCTTAACCGCCTCGATGGCCGCGGAGTGCGTCTCCGCCGCCTCGCCTCCCCCTTCGAAGAGGGTCATCAGACGGCTCGAATCCGCTTGGGCGAGTTGGATCAATCCCTCGTAGTCCTGACTGATCTGGTAACGGAAGCGGTAGCGCTCCTTATGGAACTCGTGGGGACGCAGAATTGCCCCGATGCGCTCCACCTCGTTCTGCACGATTTCCATGCGGTCCCGGATTTCCGCGACGAAAGAGGTCTGGAACACGGTGCTCAGTTCCTCGGCCGCGCGTTCCATCTGGGCCTCGTGCTTGATGAGGGTATCGCCTTCCAGTTTCTCGATACGCTCACGAATCCAGCTGTCGGCCTCGCTCACCAAGAGCTTGCCGCTTTGCAGCTTCTCCGCCTCCGGGCTCGCCACGTTTCTTTGGTATTCCCGCACGCGGCTCCAGAAGGCGTCGCGCGCCGCTTCGGCGGCTTTTCTCTTCCCGTCGCGTTCCTGGCGCGCGTGATGCGCCACGGACTTCGGCTCGCCCTTGTCCTTGCGCAGGCGCTCGCGGAAGGTGCGCCTCAGATCGCCGCGCGCGGGCATGCCGCCGGAAGCAACCTCGGGGACGGCCCTCCCGGCCTGCTTCAAGCGGTAGAGGCGCAGGGCGAAGAAGGCGGTGGAGCCAAGCTGCTCTTCCCCCATGCCGAGCGTTGCCTCCGCCTGCTCCGCCTCCAATTCCGCCGCCGTCAGCTCCTTGGCGGCTTGGTCGCGCGCATCCTGGAGATCGCGGATCAGGCTGGAAAGCCGTTTGAGGTCTGCCGTCCAGTCCGGGTCAATGCTGCCCTCGGCCTGGATGCGCTGCTCCCGCAAGGCATCCAGCCGCTCCTCCGCGCGTTGGCGCTGATTGTCGAGCCTGTCCACCGGCTCCCGTTCCTCCGCGATTGCCGCCGCCAAAGAGCGCAACGCCCGCGAGGCCGCGTCATGGCGTTCTCCGTCTCTGAGCGCGGTGCGCGCTTCCCGTGCAAGGCGCTCCATCTCACCAGCCAGATGACAGTCCGCCTTGGCCCCGACCTCGCGCCCAAGCAGCGGCGGGCCGCGACGGCCCAGCCGCCGCACGCTCAGCCCGTCGTCGTAATAGCAGTCACGCATAATGGCGCGGCCGTGCGCGCGCAGGTCCTCCACCGTCTCCGCCAGCCGCACCCCGCCGATGCGCCGCCGCAGGAAGCCCGCCACCAAAGGATCGCCAGCAACGACGATGGAGTCCATCGCGCCGCTTTCTCCGGCTTGGGCGTCCGGCGCGACCTTGTCGGTGCGCGCGATCCGGCAGCGGCGGAAGCGTCCGCCGGACGCGCGCCAGAACCGGATCGCGGGCTCGACCTGTTCAGGCGGCAGAATAACGGCCTCGCGCTCCGCGCCCAGAAGCGCCTCCGCCGCGTCCCGCCAACTCTCGTCCGTCACGCTCACCAGCGCGCATAGCACCTCCGGCTCGAAATCCTTCTCGCGCAGCGCTTCGAGGAAAGCCACCGTCTCCTCGCCGACGGGAGCCTGTCCTGCGCGCAGCCGCCGCAGCTTGTCTTCAGCCTCGTCGTGCGCGCGCTGCGCCTTGTCCTGCTCGGCGTAGCACTGGCGGGCGACGCGGCTCAGGTGCTCCGCCGCGGGCTCGACGTCGCCAAGCTCGGACAGAACCTGACGGATGCGCCCGGCGTCGGCGGGGAACGCAGCCGCCTCGCCACCCGTCAGGGAAGCCAGTTCGCCAAGGCGCTCCACCAAGCTGGCGAAGCGCGCCGTGCCCGCCAGCATCCCCTCCCGGCCGGCCGCCGCCGCGTCGCGGCAGATCTTGAACCACGCGCCCAGATCGCGGTTCGCGGTGTCGCGCTCGTGGCGGGCGTTCGCCTCCTGCGCCGCGATCTGCTGCAACTGGCCGTGAGTGGTCTGATTGATCCGCGCCTGAAGGTCCGCGTGGTCCTTGCGGGCCTGCTCAAGCTGCTCTTCGGCGCGTTGCTGTTCCGTCTTCGCCAGCCGCGCCGTCTCCAGCTTGTCCGCCCGCCGGGTCCGGGTCTTGCGCAAGTGCCGCCAGCCGTGCTGCGCTTCCGCCCGCGCGGCGATCCAGTTTTCCGCCTCCGCGTTCGCGCTTTCTTCCAGATAGCATCCGGACTCGCGCGCGGCCTCTCTCAGGTAAGCGATCTCGCGCCGGGTCGCCTTGATGCGCGCATCCACCTCGCGGTAGGTGGCGATGGAGGCGCGAAGCTGAGCGATGTCGATGGGTTTGTGCGGCAAGAGAAACCGCTTGAAGAACTGATCGTCGCTCGTCACCGCGCGGTAGCCGACGGCGTTGACAAAAGCCTTGGCGAAGGTTTCCGGGCGCGGGCTGCGTCCCCCCGCCCGCATCGCCTTCATCCACTCGCCGACGTATTTTTCGGGACCGGTGGGAGTCATGATCTCCGCGCCTTTTACGGCGGCGGCCTTGCGGTCCAGCCGGTGCATCGCGGTGTCCCAGTCCAGCGGCTCGACCAGAACCTCCCCGTCCTCGCGGGCTTCGTCGGCGAGATCGCTCAATCTCACGCGCAGCCCCGGCAGGACGAACCAGTTGGTGAAAACCGCCGAATCCTGGACGCTGGCGGTCAGATAGAGGCCGATGGAAACGTCGTGATTTGTCTCCTCGTCCTTGAAGTGCAGCGCGATCCAGGTCACGGCGGACTCGCGCAGCGGCGGCTGGCCGGGCGCCAGCATCCCCAGCGCGTAGTTCCGCACAGTGCGCTTGCTGCGCTCGTCCCCGGCGGCGCTGTTCAGGCTGCGCCACTGGCCGTGGTTGCCGAGCATGGCGACTTGGATGGCGTCCAGCAGCGTGGACTTGCCGCTGCGGTTCTCCCCGATCACGGCGGTCAGGCGCGCGAAGGGCAGCTCGACGGGTTCAAAACTGTGCCAGTTCACCAGAACGGCGGCCGTGAGCAGATACATCAGCCGGTCTCGCCGTGGTGGCCGTTTCCGGTGCCATTCGCAGGGACCGGCGCGCTCGCGTCTTCACCGTTCGCGTCCTCGCCGTTCGCGGCCTCCCGCTCGCGCGCGTCGAGCGACCGCTCCTCCTCCCCGGCAAAACGGCGCATCGCCTCGCGCACATCGCCGGAAACGACGTACATGATCATCGGACGGATAAAGAGCTCGACGTCCAGGCTCTCATCGTCGCGCTCGCCGAAGGCCACGAGGCCGCGCCGCCGCGCCTCGTTGGTGAGGTCGCGGAACTCGTGGTCCTTCATGCGTTCCTTGCCCAAGAGCGTGGCGTAGCGGTCGAAGAGTTCCCCAGTATCGCTGCGCACGACCGCGCCGCGCTCCACCTCGCCGATATTCACCTTCTCCTGATAGACCAGCGCCATCACAAGAAGGAGGATGGTCTCCGCCTGACGCATGCGCGGCAGGCCCGTCGTGGCCTCGGAATAGACGCCGAAGTCCGGCAGGAGACCCACCCATTGCTCGCGCTCGTTCCTGTAAAGCTTGCGGCCAAGTGCGTCGAACAGCCCCTCGAAATACCGCCAGTACTTTTCGTCGACGATGGTGTAGTAATGCCGTGGCGAGCCCCGGTCGGCGGCGTGCAAGAACTGCCGGTCCAGCAGTTCGGCGGCGGCCCGGCGGAGCTTCATGTCGTCGTGGCCCTTCGCCTCGAAGGCGGCAAGCTCCGGCAGAATGGTCATTGAAGGCCCTCCGTCCCGGCTTGATCTTGGCGGCGGATGATGAAGTTCGGACACTCGATCCAGTCGCTGACATGGTAGCCGGGTGCTTCAACGGCGGTAAACTGGCCGTCGAGCAGCGCGCGCCCCAGGTGGCGGCGTCGGCGCACCTCGTCGAACAGCAGAAAATCCTCCAGCGTTGCGATTTCGATCCAGCGGGCCTGCGTCCCCGAGGGCGGCACGCGCTGCTCCAGGAAGCGCCGGAGGTCGGCGTCGCTGGGCGGCGCGAACAGCTTGGCGAAGCGCCGCGCTAGATGCTTGTACATCTCGTCGGCGGGATCGGGCTTAGCGCGCTGGATGCGCTCCGGCCAAACCTCTTGCCGTGCCCGGCGCGGCTGCGCCGCGAGATCGGGCGCCCAAGGCCGGTCGTGGCGCAGCAAAGCGCCCGGCACCTCGGCGGGATCGAGCCCGAGGGCTTCGCGGCGTTCGGCAATGGCGTCCATGCGCTGGATCAAGTCGGCGATCTCGGCGGCGACCGCGCCGTCCGCGCGCTCCATGTAACGCACGGTGTTGCGCAGACGCTCCTCCAGTTGCGCCCGGAAGGCGTTGAGCCGGATCATGAAATCATCCACGCTGGCGAAGGTGCCGTCGATACTGGACAGATGGTCCTCGACGAGATCCCACGCCTCGTGCTCGTCGGCGGCGAGGTTCGCCTGGACGTATTTGCGGGCCAGTTCGGCGCGGCGTTGGTGGGAGGTGCGGATCGACTCCACCGCGCGCAAAATTTCGTGCCGGTGATGATAGGGGTGATCGCTGGTCAGGACAGCCTTGAAGTCGACGATCACCACGCGGTCGACGAACTCGTCGATGAAGTGCCGGATGCGGTCTTCCAGATCGCCGCTGGCCATCAGACCGCGCTTCACATCCCGCAGCGAGGCGTGGATCGCCCGCAGGCGGCGCACAAAGGCGACCGCCGTGTCCGCGGCCTTCGGAAGCGCCAGCAGCGAGCGTTCCGAGCCCTGCTCGATGGCTTGGACAGCCGCTCGGATTTCCGCGACGACACCGGCGAAGAACTGATCCAGCCCCTTCTCGATCGCCACCAGTTGCTCGGCGAGCGCCATCGCGCCGGGCGGCATTTCGACCTGGGTGTTGAAGCCGTAGGGCTCCTCGACGATCCAGCCGGTATCGAGCAGGCGCGCGTAAACGTGGTTGGCGCGCTGCCCCAGCACATCGCCGCCGCCCGCGCCCGATGCATGCCGTTTGATCCGCCGCCGTCCCAGCCGCCGGGGCGGTGGCGGCAGCGCCTTCAGCATCTCTTCACCGGCCCATAAGTCGGCGTTTTCGCGCAACGTGCGGTGCACCTGATAAAGAACGTCCTGGCGCAGCGGACTTGCGAAGCTCGCGCCGCTATAAAACTCCGTGTAGACGGCCGCGATGACGCGCGCATAGAGGTGCCGGTTGCTCCCGGAGAAGAGTTGAAAGATGTTATCGTGCAGCTGGCCGAAGATCGCCATGAAACCCCTGATCGCGGCATTGCAGACTCGATCGGCTCAAACCTTCACGGTGGAAGCTTATAGGCATCCGGCAAACGGCACGTAAACCGATGAGACAGAAAAAATATCTTCAGGCACCGCCGGAGACTCAGTGCCGCACCGTCGCATTGAACACTCGGCTGAAGGCGGATTCCTGAACTTCGAACAGTAAACCGGGCTCTCCTTCAAGGCGAGGCCGAAAACGGGATACAGCGACTTCCAGCGGGTTGAGAGGCCAAGGTAACGTAGTGCGCGGCATCGCTGTCAAAGGCGTGGGCCACCGGCTGAACCAGACGCCCGCCTTGAATATACGGCTGGGCAAACGTTTCGAAGACCAGGGCCAGCCCGTATCCCGCCGCCGCGAGTTCCAGGGCGGCCACGGAGTTGTCGACTTTGACCCCTTGGCTGGTATCGACGCCGGGCATGCCGGCACGGGCGAACCAAGCGCCCCAATAAGTGTCGGACCCCATAATGAAAATCAGCTCTTGCCGGGCACAGGCCGCAAGCGACGGGGTTTCGCCCATCTCCGCCGACAGGCTCGGGCTGCACACCGCAATCAAGCGCTCGCGCTTGAGCAACGCGACATCACTGCCCTGATCGGCGTGATAGCCGAAGCGAATATCCACATCCACGCGGGCGGGAACGTTCGCCTGAGCCCAGGTGCTGGTATAAAGGCGCAAGTCGATTTCCGGATGGCGGGCGCGGAAATCGGCTAGGCGCGGCGCCAGCCACAGACTGGCCAGCGTCGCGGCACAATGCACGGTGACTTCGTGATCGCCGGTCAGGCCGAAAAGTCCCGTCGTCGAAGCCGAAAGCTGGGAAAACGCCTGTTGCACGGTCGGCAAATAGGCGCGCCCGAGCCGGGTCAGTTCCACGCGGCGGGCATGACGCTCGAACAGGGCAACACCCAGCTTCTCCTCCAGCGAGCGGATCTGATAGCTCACGGCAGGCTGGGTCATCCCCAGTTCGCGCGCCGCGGCGGCGAAATTGCCGTGCCGGGCCGCGGCGACGAAGGTGCGCAGCCACATCAGCGGCGGCAGCCGGTAGCCCATGTCATATCCCCTCCAGCCATCCGGGGCCGTCTGGCCGACGACGCTGAGCCTAAACACTGCTTTGGCTCAGTGCCAGCAATATTCGTTGGTCTTTTGGTCTGGGCTGTTCGAGACTTTGGACCACCGAGACCACGAAGCTGCGGCACCTGCTCTCATTGCCGCCACGACGAACTGCATCTGGAAATGCGCGAGGACCCCTTCGATGACCACCGCTGAAACACATCCCCCGATCCGCACCGTCGGTTTCATCGGGCTGGGCAATGTCGGCGCCAAGCTGGCAGGCAGCGTGCTGCGCAACGGCTTTGCGCTGGTGATCCACGATCTCGACCCGGCCGCCGGACGCGACCTGGAAGCTCAAGGCGCGGTGCGTGCGGCGAGCAGCCGCGAGGTCGCCGAGCGCAGCGACTTGGTGATCACCTGCCTGCCCTCGCCGCCTATCTGCGCCGAGGTGATGGAGGCCGACGATGGCGTCCTGGCCGGGCTGGGTCCCGGCAAGATCTGGCTGGAGATGAGCACCACGCACTATGAAGAGGTGGTGCGGCTGGCCGGAAGGGTACGGGACAAGGGCGCCGCCGCCCTCGAGTCCCCCGTCTCGGGAGGCTGCCACCGCGCGGCCACGGGGAATATCTCCATCTTCGTCGGCGGGGAGCGCGGCGACTTCGAGCGCGTCTTTCCGGTCTTGACGGCGCTGGGCCGGCGCATCCTGCACACCGGCGAGCTGGGCTCGGCCTCGATCATCAAGGTGGTGACGAATTATCTGGCCTCGGCGCATTTGGTGGCCCTGGGCGAAGCGCTGATGGTCGCCAAGCGCGCGGGCATGGATATGCGCACCGTTTATGACGCGATCGGCGCCTCCTCGGGCAACTCCTTCGTAAACGAGACGGAGAGCCAAGTGATCATGAACGGCAGCTATAACATCAACTTCACCATGGACTTGGTTGGGAAGGATTCCGACCTGTTCCTGGAGCTTGCCCGCGCGGGCGAGGTGCCCGTCGAGATCGCCCCGCTGGTGCGCGCGATTTTCCAGCAAGGCCAGGACAGCTACGGCGGGCGTGCATGGTCGTCCATGATCGTCAAACGTCTTGAGGACGCCTGCGGGACGGAGCTGCGCGCCGAAGGGTTTCCCAGCGAGCTTTTCGACGACGAGCCCGAAGCCCCCGGCTATGAAATCGGCAGCCGGGCTTTCCAGCGCGGCGGCGGTTCCGCATGAGCGCGTACGCCCGCCGTCCCCGCCCTCGAACGGCCCTCGCGGGCGGTGTCTGCACATGTCAACAAACGTCAACCGCCGCCCTTTTTTGATCATGCCCCTCTCCACAAGCGCTAACACCGATGAGATAATCCTAGCCCAGGCCGCCCGGTAGGTCAATGTTCCTACCCGCTCTAGTGGGTATCCCGATCCGGCTTGCAACGCAAACGCACACACGCGAGGCGCTTGACACACCATCGTAGCGCCGCCAAAGTTGCGGGCGGGAGCCTGGAAGGGCTGCCCGGGGGCGTCGAAACCCTCGAATGTAGTGCCTAGAGTTGCCGTCGGCCGGTCCAAGGTCGGCGGTAGCCTGGGGCGAATCGCCGGAACTCCGCTTGCGCGCGGGGTGCCTTGGTGCGACGCTTATCAGCGACGGCAGGATTCGTCCGCTTGGGGCACGGCCCCGTTCTGGCGCGACATCGTGCCGGGAGCCGACGGCGCATGTCCAAGGCGCGAGCCTAAAGGCCGTCGGGCCTGTTGTGCTCGGCACTACTTCCAGGTTTCGACCTCCCGGCCGCCGTGCCGATACCCGGCGCGGCGGCGGTTGCTCTTGCATCCTCTGGGAGGTCGCCCGTGTCCGAAGCCTGCAAAACCCCGTCTCCCGCCGCCCCCGAGTGTCCCGAGGCGCTGGAGGACTTCCAGCCCTACCCCGCCTACGGCAAGAGCGCGGCGGAGGTCCGGCGCATGGAAAACCGTGTCCTGGGCCGCATGATGCGGGAGTTGCGCCAAGCCGCCGACCTCCCCCTCGCCCGCATCGCCGAGGAAACCGGCCACCCGCCCGAACAAATCCTCGCCATCGAAGAAGGCCGCCACCCCCTCCCGCTCCGCACCTTCATCATCCTCACCGAAATGGCCGACGTCCCCCTAGATGAGCAACCGGAAACATGGGTAACACTATGGACCGGATGGATGGGTAACACTGTTCCGGTTTTGTGTTGCTTTGGGCCGGCCCGGCCCAAAGCGCAGCAGCTTGTGGGTGGTGCGGTCGATCAGGCCGAGGTCGTAGTCGAAGAAGCGCACGATCCAGTGGCCGCTGTCCATTTCGCCAACGCCAACCAACTCGCCCCGCAGAATTTTGCTGATAAACACGGAACTGCCGCGCCACTTGATCTCCCCGTTGGAACGCACCCGGCGCACTTCGTGATCAGCGTCGTACCAGGGCTCTTCGAGACGATCCGGATAGGCCCGCGGCGAGGGTGCATAATCGCTGGCGGGCGGCGTCTGCCCCAGCGCTTCGTGCGGGCGCTGGGTGTTGTAATCTAGCTGGAACGCGTCGAAGCGCGCCTGCTGCTCTGCCGCGCTGTCGGCCGGCGGCGCGGCGGTTTCGTCCTTCAGGGTGCGGTGCAAGCGCTCATGCTGGCCGTTTTGCTGTGGCTGGCCCGGATCGATCAGCTCAATGCGAATGCCCAGCTTGATCCACCACACGTTCAACCGCGACAGCCCGGCGCAACTCGGTGCGGAGAAGGGCGGACCGTTGTCGCTGCGCAGCGCCGCCGGCAGGCCGTGGTCGCGGAACAGCTGCTCAAAGGCCGGGCGCACCCCGGCCGTGGTCGGCGGCACAATGCGGCAATCCAGAAGATAGCGGCTGTAGGCGTCGCTCACCGTCAAGGGATCGCAGCGTAGGTTGTCGCGGGTGCGGAACCAGCCCTTGAAGTCGGTGCACCAGACCGTGTTCGCCCCATCGGCGTGCGCCAGCGGCCGGCGCGGCCCCGCCGCCTTGCTCCGGCGCTTGCGCGGCGCGATCAGCCCTTCGCGGCGCAGCAGGTCGCCCATCGTGCTCGCCGCCGGCCAAGACCCCTCCGGCTCGCGGCGCACCAACTCCGCCCGCAGCTTCTTCGGAACCCAGCGCGGCCGCTGACCACGCAGCGCCAGGATCGCCTCGCGCACCTCCGGCGCCATCGCCCGCCCGTGATGGTGCGGCGCTTTCGAGCGCGGCTCCAAAGCCGCAAAGCCGCCCGCACGATAGCGCGCCAGCACCGCATAGCCGGTCTTGCGGCTAATCCCGTGCTGCCAACACAACTCCGTCATCAACGCCCCGCCCCCCAGAAAGGCGACAACAAACCGAACTTTCTCATCCATGGCACAGGTCTCATTCCAAGGCATGGCGATCCTCCTCGCCATGCAGTAAACCTGTTACCCATCCAGCCGGTCCAAACTGTTACCTATCTATCGGGTTCGTACCAGACACCGCCACCACCCAAGCCCTCACCCACCTCGACCGGCTGCACTATCCGGGGGATGGTGGAGAGGAGTAGGGCGGATCCGGAGCGCAACGACATTCCGCCAGCACCGCCAGCTTGAACTCCCGGCTGAACCGCCGCTCCTTCCCATCTTGCGTCACGTGTCCGTCCTCACGAGAGACCCGTCCCCCTTTTCGCTGTTTCAGTCAAGGGGGGCACTACAATCCCCCAGCACCACCGGCTCCCGCTTCCCCGGATAGGGAAACCGCCCTCATCCCGGCCTTCTCCCCCACCGGGGAGAAGGGGCGAAAAATGAGGGGTTCGTACGTTCTCTCCGAGTGTCTGGAGAGAAGCGGTTATCATCCCGACACGGCACCGGAGCACCGCGCCGGGAGGGTGAGGGCCTACCCCTCCAACGCCTCGCAGGCCGTGTGGATGCGCTTGCAGGCTTCTTCCAGCGCCTCGGTCGAAGTGGCGTAGGAGATGCGGAAGTAGGGGGAGAGGCCGAAGGCTTCGCCCTGGACACACGCCACGTTCGCCTGTTCCAGCAGGTAGGTCACGAAGTCGCCGTCGGACTCGATGCGCTTGCCTTGCGGGGTCGTCTTGCCGATCACGCCCGCGCAGGACGGGTAGACGTAGAACGCGCCCTCGGGCCGTTGGCAGCTTAGGCCGGGGCAGTCGTTCAGGGCCTTCACCACCAGATCGCGGCGCTGCTTGAAGACCGCGTTGTGCTCGGCGATGAAGTCCTGCGGGCCGTTCAGCGCCTCGACCGCCGCTGCTTGGCTGATCGAGCTGGGGTTCGAGGTGGACTGCGACTGCACCTTCGAAATCGCCTTGATCAGCTCCGTCGGGCCACCGGCGAAGCCGATCCGCCAGCCGGTCATGCAATAGGCCTTCGACACGCCGTTCATCGTCAGCGTCCGGTCGAACAACGCCGGCTCCACCTCCGCCGGGGTGCAGAACTTGAAGTTGTCGTAGACCAGATGCTCGTACATGTCGTCGGTCAGCACCCAGACATGCTCGTGGCGCTTGAGCACGTCGGTGATCGCCTTCATCTCTTTCCGGCTATAGGCCGCGCCCGAAGGGTTCGAGGGGCTGTTGAGGACCACCCACTTGGTCTTTTTGGTGATCGCCTTGTCGAGATCGTCGGGCTGGAGCTTGAAACCGGCCTTCTGGCTGCACGGCACGGCCACAGGCTCGCCGCCCGCCAGCAGCACGATATCCGGATAGCTAACCCAGAACGGCGCGGGAATGACGACCTCGTCGCCCTCCTCCACCGTGGCGAGGAGCGCGTTGAACAGAACCTGCTTGCCGCCGCTGCCCACGGTGATGTTCTCGGGCTTGTACGTCAGGCTGTTGTCGCGCTTGAACTTGGCGCAGATCGCCTGCTTCAAGTCCGGCGTGCCGTCGACGGCGGTGTACTTGGTATCGCCGCGCTCGATCGCCGCGACAGCGGCCTGCTTGATGTTTTCCGGCGTATCGAAGTCGGGCTCCCCCGCCCCGAGGCCGATCACATCCTTCCCGGCCGCGCGCAGTTCGCGCGCCTTGGTGGTGACGGCAATGGTCGGCGAGGGCTTCACGCGGTCTAGGCGCGAGGCAAGAATGGACATGTCTCAGTTCCCTGAAAATAACGACCGGACGACGGTGGTGCGCGGCAAACCGTACTGAACCATGCCCGCCCTGTCCACGACCGCATTTCCAAGCGGCATGAAAAGGGCGGGCCTCTATCCTTCAGTCACGCGCGGAATTACAGCCGGCCTCCCGGATCATCCTTGCTGGCCCGCCGGTTTCCGAGCCTCGAAACGCCGGATTCGCAAACGCTGGAGCCAAGCGATCAAGCCCAGAAGGAGCAGCGCGGGAATGAACATCCACTCCGGCGCCGGACGGTCCGCGGGCTCCATCACGGCGGTCACGTTGAAACCGAAATCGAGGCCATAGCGTTCCGCCGTACTGCCGAAGGCGACGTTGGTGATTTGCACGTCGTCCTCCATCACCATCATGGTGAGTCCGGCATGCTGCAAGCGCTCCTGCGCGGTGCCCTCGTCGCCCAGCGGCAGCATCACCGCCTTGGAGATATCGCGCCCATCGGCATCGATTCCCTCCACCCAGAAGCGGATATGCTCGCCGGGGGGCTTTTCCTCGATGATCTCCATGATCTCGCCCGGCGGCCGCTCCTCGAACTCCGGCTCGACCATGTCCATCCAGTAGCCGGGACGGAACAGCGTGAAGGCGATGAGCAGCATGGCGATGATCTCGTACCAACGCAGACGGGTCAGGAAGTACGCCTGGGTCGCCGCCGCAAAGACCAACATGGCGATGGTCGCGCTCACAATGGTCAGCACAAGCTGGGACCAAGTGGTCAAGCCGATCAGCAGAAGCTGCGGGTTGAAGATGAAGATGAACGGCAGCGCCACGGTGCGCAGGCTGTAATAGAACGCCTGCACGCCGGTGCGGATCGGATCGCCGCGCGACACTGCCGCCGCCGCAAAGGACGCCAGCCCCACCGGCGGCGTGACGTCGGCCATGATCCCGAAGTAGAAGACGAAGAGGTGCACCGCGATCAGCGGCACGATCAACCCCGCCTGCGCGCCCAGATCGACCACGATCGGCGCCATCAGCGTGGCCACGATGATGTAGTTCGCCGTGGTCGGAAGCCCCAGCCCCAGTATGAGGCTGAGCAGCGCCACCAGCAGCAGCATGGCGATGAGGTTGCCGCCGGAGAGCGTCTCCACCACCTCGGTCAGCACCAGCCCCACGCCGGTCATCGCGACCGTGCCGACGATAATTCCGGCGGCGGCCGTGGCGACGCCGATGCCGATCATGTTGCGCGCGCCCATGACCATGCCTTCGATCAGGTCCCGAATACCCTGAACCGCAGCCTCGCCGTAGTTATGGCGGTTGCGGAAGAAAGCCATGATGGGCCGCTGGGTCACCAACACGAAAATCATGAAGGCCACGGCATAGAAGGCGGAAAGTCCAGGCGACAGACGCTCGACGATCAGCGCCCAGACCAGCACGACGATCGGCAGAATGAAGTGCAGGCCGCTGTTGATTGTCGCCTTCGGCGCGGGGAGGCTGAAAACCGGCTTGTTGGGATCGTCGAGTTCCAGTTGCGGATAGCGCGAGGCATTCCACAGCAAGCCGATGTAGGAGCCAAACACAAGCAGCGCCACGACGATATTCGCCGTATCTCCGATGACCTCGCGCATCCAGCCGATGCCGTAATAGACCGCGAGCGAGATCACACAAACTGCGAGCACCACGAAAGCGAAGGTCATCAGCTTGGTTAGCAGCGGCGTGTAAACGCTGGGCGGAATGCCCTTCATGTCCGCCTTCAGCGCCTCAAGATGCACGATATACAGCAGCGCGATGTAGGAGATCGCCGCCGGAAGAATGGCGTGGGTGATGACTTCCAGATAGGAAATGCCGACGTATTCCACCATCAGGAAGGCGGCGGCGCCCATCACCGGCGGCATCAACTGCCCGTTCACCGAGCTTGCCACCTCGACCGCCCCAGCCTTCTCCGCCCGGAATCCGACCCGTTTCATCAGCGGTATCGTGAAGGTGCCGGTCGTCACCGTGTTGGCGATCGAGGAACCGGAAATGATCCCGGTCATGCCGGACGCGACGACGGCCGCCTTGGCCGGTCCGCCGCGCATGTGGCCGAGCAGCGAAAACGCGACCTTAATGAAGTAGTTACCGGCTCCCGCGCGGTCGAGTAGCGCGCCGAACAGCACGAAGAGGAAGACGAAACTGGTCGAGACACCGAGCGCAATGCCGAACACGCCCTCCGCCGACAGCCAGAACTGCGATGCCGCGCGGCCGAAGGATGCGCCGCGATGGGCGATCATGTCGGGCATGTACGGCCCGAAGAAGGTGTAAACTAGGAAGACCAGCGCGATCACCGCCAGGGCAGGCCCCAGCGACCGCCGGGTCGCTTCCAGCAAGGCGACCATACCGACGCCCGCCACCACCAAATCCATCAAAATGGGCCGGCCCGGCCGCACTGCCAACTCGGCATAGAAAATGTAGAGGTACAGCGCCGCAAAGGTGGCCACCAGCGCAAGCACCCAGTCCGCCGTGGGAATTTGGGTCAACGGCGAGGGCTTCAGCGCGGAGTGCGCCGCCAGCGCCAGCACCGCGGCCATGGCCAGCAGTACGGCCGGAGGAGGTCCGGTGGTGAAGTCGAAGTAGACCCCACCGGAGAAGAGCAAGGCAATGACCGCACCGGCCGCGTAAAGCCATCCGGCGATCCGAAGCTTACCCTTCGCAGTCTGTAACAATGCGGGAAAGGTCGTATAAGCGAGAAAGATCGCAAATCCCAGATGGATCGAGCGCGCCTGCGTGTCGGTAACAATGCCGAAACCGAATATGAAGGGCAGCGGCGAGGCAATCCAAACCTGGAACAACGACCAGGCGAGTGCGACCAGAAACAGGAGCGTCGCTGGAAAGCCTTCGGGATGACGGGCACCCGTATCAGCGATCACGGCTAGCCGCTTTTCATCTTCTTGAGAACCAGATTGCTGCTCAGCCACGATATTCACCCTTCACCACCTACCCCTGAGCGCTTGCGGATCCGTCGACTCGACAGAATGCGCGCATTCGAACCGTCTCCCGATGCACCTCATGCGAGGGTCCCAACGATCGGCACGAAAAGCAAGCCGGCCCACGCTTGCGCGCCTATAGGCAGACAAACGCGGGCCGTAGTGCGCTCACGAAAAAGGCGGGACCCGAGAGCAGGAGGCTTCCAAACTCCCGCCTTCTTCACCCGTGAGCGCGTTGCGCTTGCGCGATCGAACCAGAGCGGGTTCAACCGCGCCGTCACAACTCGCTTGAGGGACTCCCGTGGACGGCGGACCGGCCGGGCGGAAGGCTGCCCGACCGAATCGCGTTCTTAGAGAAGCCCTTCTTCCTCGTAGTAGCGGCGCGCGCCTGGATGCAGCGGCGCGGTCAGGCCTTCCTCGACCATCGTCTCCATCTCCAGGACGTCGAACGCGGGGTGCAGCCCCTTAAAGGTGCTGAAGTTGTCGAAGACCGACTTCACCAATGCATAGACCGCGTCTTCCGGCACATCTGCCGTGGTCACAAAGGTCGCGCCGACACCGAAGGTGCGGATTTCCGTATCCTGCCCCGGATACATGCCCTCTGGGAGAGTGGCGTGGAAGTAGTACGGATTGGCCTCGACCAGTTCATCAACCACATCGCCCTCGACGTTGATCAGTCGTGCGTCGCAAGTGGCGATGGGCTCCTGAATCGAACCGGAGGGATGGCCGACCGTGAACAGCACGACGTCGATCCGGTTGTCGCAGAGGGAGGCGGACTGTTCACGAGACGGCAGTTCGGAGGCCAGCGCGAAATCGTCCATGGTCCAGCCGTACTCTTCCATCAGGCGCTCGACCGTGCCGCGCTGTCCGCTACCGGGGTTACCGACATTCACCCGCAAGCCCTTGACCTCCTCGAAGTTCTCGGCCTCCACATCAGGGCGAACCACGACGGTGAAAGGCTCCGGGTGAATGGAGAAGACGGCGCGCAAATCGTCATGCGGGCCTTGATCCTCAAACGGCCCGGAACCGTTATAGGAGTGATACTGCCAGTCCGACTGCACCACGCCGAAATCGAGTTCCCCTTCGCGCAGCGAGTTCAGGTTGAACACCGAGCCGGCCGTGCTCTCCGCCGAGCAGCGAATGCCGTGGTCTTGGCGGCCCTGATTGACCAGACGGCAGATCGCCCCGCCGGTGGGATAGTACACGCCTGTGACGCCGCCAGTGCCGATGGTGACAAACCGCTGCTGCGCATCCGCAGGCGCCGGCTGCATCCCGAGCATCGCCAGGCCCGCCACGGTACCCAGCGCCAAACCGGTTATTCTTGTTACACGCATTATATTAGCCTCCCATGTGTTGCGTTCTGAGACAGCTTAGACGCACTCTTTCCTTAGGGCAACATCGTGGCAGCTATTCTTTACGGCCGCAAAAGACATTTGAGAAGATGCATTTAACACCCTGGAATATGCAAGACGGCAGACCCGCTTGCATCCATGTTGCACTGCAATAATTCCTCGAAGTGCACAGGCTGAACTGGGCAAGGTGATCCGTTCGTTAACTTGATCGTTACAGTTTGCATATTAGCCTCGCTCCACGCTCACGGAGGTTGCCTGTGTTAGAAACTCCTTGTTTTGATCCGCAATTATTGCGATCAACGTAATACGGGTATAAGAAACAGACGAAGGGGAATGCTCGTGCTCTTCTGGTGGAATATTTGGGGTGCGTGGATGCATGGCTGGACGGTGCAGGACCGGCGGACGAAGATCCGGCTGGTAACGCACCACGGCCGGAACGTAAATGACCGTTCGCGCGTCACCCGGATGCCGATGCGCTCGGCACGATAAGCAGACAAGCGCTTCGAGGCAGAAGGGGGTTGAAATCCCCAACGCTGCGCCGCTAGATAGTGGCCGAACGTGGGACCGCACGACCTAGGCGGAACACCAAGTTCATGGCCGGTGTGGCTCAATTGGCAGAGCAATCGCCTTGTAAGCGATAGGTTGGGGGTTCGAGTCCCTCCACCGGCACCATTTTTTCAGCGTCCTGAAGGGCGGCATTCACTCCTTGAAGCGAACTCCCCCTTTGCCGAGGGGCCAAAGCTACCCGCCTTCGCTGTTCGAGTTGCTCCCATCCGTCCCGGTACGGCTTCGATAGGAAAGCCAATTCCCGCTATGTTGGGGTTCAACCTAAAGGTAGTGCATTTTCAACGCCTCACGCGCATCCGCCCGCCTCTGCTGACAACCTCCCGGTTGAGTCCCGCTCAAACTTGGCGGGACCGGCATCGCAGTTCCAGGTGCTGTAGACCGGGCCATCGGTTCGTGGGATACTGGTAAGTAATTTTCGGGGCTTGCATGGGGGCACAACCCTATTGCAGGACGTTATGGGAGTTGCAATGACGCTGATTGTTGTCGTGGATGATCGAAGCACCAATCGCGAGATACTGAAAAAACTGGCGCAATCTCTCGACCAAGCGGTAGAGGTTCTGGCCTTCGCCGATCCGGAAACCGCTCTTGCCTGGACGGCGCAAACCCCACCCGACCTGATCATTACCGACTACAAAATGCCCGGCCTTAACGGCGCGGAGTTTACCGCACGTGTACGCGCGCAGCCCTGCGGACGCGATATTCCGGTGATGGTCGTAACCGCCTACGAAGACCGCGCGTATCGCTACAGTGCGCTGGAAGCGGGCGCGACGGATTTCCTGCTCACGCCGTTGGACCGCATGGAGTTCACCGCGCGGGTTCGCAACCTCCTCACGCTGCGCCGACAGCAGAAGCTCATCGAAAAGCGGGCGAAGGCGCTTGAATTGCGGCTTCACCAGGACACGCGGCTACATGAAACCAAACTGCAACAAAGCGAAGAGATGTTCCGTTTGGTGATCAATACCTTGAGTGCCATGGTTAACGCTGTGGATCATGAGGGGCGTTGTGTCTTCGTGAACAACTATCAGGCGCTTTTCTTCGACATCGACCCGGATCAGGCTATCGGAATACCGCTCGAGAAAGTCTTCGATGAACACTACGCGCGCGATCACCGCGACCTCAACGCCCAGGTCCTGAGCACCGGCGAGCCGCTCACCCAACTGGAAGAAACCCTGACCGACCGGGAAGGCTGCAAGCGCGTTTTCCTCACCACCAAGGCGCCGCTGCACACGGCAGGCGCCAAGGCACAGAACGTCGTCACCGTTTCCACGGAAATCACCGAGCGCAAGGAGAGCGAGCGCGATCTGGCTCAGGCGAAGGAGGCTGCCGAGGCGGCGAATCTCGCCAAGACCCAGTTCCTGGCCAATACGAGCCACGAGTTGCGCACACCGCTCAATGCCGTAATCGGATTCGCGGAAGTCATGCACGGCGAACAACTGGGTCCGATGGCGCACGAGCGCTACCATCAATATGCCGGGGACATCGCCAGCAGCGGACGGCACCTTCTGCAAATCATCAATGAGCTGTTGGACATCTCACGCATCGAGATGAACCGTCTGGAATTGCACGAAGAGGTCGTTTCGCTGAACAAGCTCCTTTCGGAGACCCACCGGCTGCTGCGCAACGGAGCCTCCGAGAGCGGCGTGGACCTTCAACTCGACGTACCGGAAGAGCCGTTATTCATGGTGTTGGACCCGCTGCGTATGCGGCAGGTCTTCGTGAATCTGCTGTCGAACGCGGTGAAGTTCACCCCCTCCGGTGGACGCGTCACCCTCTCGGCGCGGCTCCTCCCACCGGCTGCCGGGCGGGACGAGCGAAGCAACGAGACGCCTGCGGGATGGTTGAACGGCGGCGCAAGGATCACGATTCGGGACTCGGGGATCGGCATGAGCGCATCCGAGGCCAAACATGCGCGAACGCCTTTCGGACGTGCCGAAAACGCACTGAACAGTCGCCTGCCGGGAATCGGCCTGGGCTTGCCGCTGGCGATCAACCTCGTCGAGCTGCACGGCGGCCATTGCGAGATCGACAGTGTGCCGGACGAGGGCACGACGGTCCACGTCCTGCTGCCGGGCGAGCGACTGAGCCAGCCCCAGGACGCACAATCTCCCGCCTTCTCCTCCACTGGCTCGCCGACCCCGTCCGGGAAGCAGGAGTCGGACGGTCGTGCCGAAACGCGCTGAAGCGGAAGAGTCGCGGCCACGCCTTGCGGCCTTGAAAGCTGCGTCACGACTCATCAAGGGCGGCATGGCGCGGCTTCGCGGCCGGGCCGACAGCGAGCACGAGCAGGCGCTGATCCGCCTGGCGATGGTACTCTTTCTGGTCGTCTACTACCTGACGCTGCATTTACTGGGCGTCCTGTCCGATCGCAGTCTTGTTCTATCGAACGCGATCGCCGCGCTCTACCTCGGCTTGTCGCTGACTTACATCGCCCTGATCGTCTACGCACCGCGCCC
>SKZV01000125.1 GCA_007127165.1 Rhodovibrio sp.
CCGGAGAACCGTTTCAAGATCTGGTTCGAGATCGAGGCCCACGCGTGCGACGCGCAAGCCGAATTGGGCGTGATTCCGAAGGAGGCCGCCGCGGCTGTTTGGGATAAGGGCGCGTTCGAGGTGGAGCGCATCGACGAGATCGAACGCGAAACCCGCCACGACGTGATCGCGTTCCTCACCAACCTCGCCGAGCATGTCGGCCCCGAGGCGCGCTTCGTCCATCAGGGCATGACCTCGTCGGACGTGCTCGACACCTGCCTTTCGGTGCAGTTGACGCAGGCGGCGGACCTGCTGCTGGACGGGCTGGACCGGCTGTTGGCGGCGCTGGAGAAGCGAGCGAAGGAGCACAAGGACACGCTGTGCATCGGCCGCAGCCACGCCATTCACGCCGAGCCCACGACCTTCGGGCTGAAGCTCGCCGGGCACTACGCGGCCTTCGTGCGCAATCGGCGGCGTTTGCAGGCGGCGCGCAAGGAGGTCGCCACCTGCGCGATCTCCGGCGCGGTCGGCACGTTCGCCAACATCGACCCCTACGTCGAGGAATACGTCGCCAAGCAGTTGGAGTTGACGCCGGAGCCGGTGTCCACCCAGGTGATCCCGCGCGACCGTCACGCCGCCTTCTTCGCCACGCTGGGCGTGATCGCCAGTTCGATCGAGAATCTGGCGACGGAAATCCGCCATCTGCAACGCACCGAGGTGCGCGAGGCGGAGGAGTTTTTCCACAAGGGCCAGAAGGGCTCGTCGGCGATGCCGCACAAGCGCAACCCGATCCTGACGGAAAACCTGACCGGCCTCGCCCGCGTGGTGCGCGCCGCCGTCGTTCCGGCGATGGAGAACGTGACGCTGTGGCACGAGCGCGATATCTCCCACTCTTCGGTGGAGCGGATGTTCGCGCCGGATGCGACGGTGACGCTCGACTTCGCGCTCCACCGCATGGCGGGGGTGATGGAAAACCTGCTGGTCTATCCCGAGGCGATGCAAGCCAATCTGGACAAGCTGGGCGGGCTGGTGTTCTCGCAACGCGTCCTGCTCGCCCTCACCCAGGCAGGCGTCAGCCGCGAGGACTCCTACCTCCTGGTCCAGCGCAACGCCATGCGCGTCTGGGAAGAAGGCGAGGACTTCCTGACCCTGCTCCGCGACGACCCCGACGTCCGTGCAAGCCTGAGCGACGAAGCCCTGAACGAATGCTTCGACTCCGGCTATCACACCAAGAACCTGGGCGTGATCTTCGAACGGGTGTTCGACGGCGTGGATTGACGAGGGAGGGGAGGAAGGTGGTTTGCTCCGCAGACTCCCACTCCCTTCCCGCTCCCCAGAGGGGGACACCCTGTCCGAGGGGCCGCCAAGCCGCCGACTTTAGAGAGGCGGAGCCGCTGGCGCGGCGAAGTCCTGTTCGCACCCCTCAGCCGCTCAAGGCGGCAGCTCCCCCAGCGGGGAGCGGGAGGAAGTGTTACGGCATTCGACCCACGCTCCCCGCCTCCTTCCCGCTCCCCACAACCCCATGTCGCTCCTGCATACCCTGGCGGCGTATTTTGCGGTGCGGGGCCGTCTGAGACGGGGCTAGACTGCGCGCCGATGCGCTCCTTCGGCGGGAGCGCTCGTTTCGGGCGAAGGAGCGGAGATGTTTGCGGCGTTGCGGAGTACCTGGGCGCTGTTCCTGGGGGTCGGGCTGATCATGACCGGGGCGGGGCTGCAAAACGCCTTGCTGGGTGTGCGCGCGACGGCGGAGGCGTTTCCGACGACGGCCATCGGCCTTGTGATGTCCGCATTCTATCTGGGCTTCCTCGGCGGCTCGCTTCTGGTGCCGGGGATCGTGCAGGCCGTGGGGCATATCCGCAGCTTCGCGGCGCTCGCTTCGCTGGCGTCGACCGCCGTGCTGGTTCACGTCATCTTTATCGATCCCGTCACCTGGGGGCTGATGCGGCTGATCACGGGCTTCGCCTTCGCCGGGCTCTACATCGTGGCGGAGAGCTGGTTGAACGACCGGGCGACGAACGAGACCCGCGGCCAGCTTCTGTCGTTCTATATGATGGTCGGGCTGATCGGCATGGGCGGCGGGCAGGTGCTGTTGAACCTCGCCTCGCCGGAGGATTTTCAGCTTTTCATTCTCGTTTCGGTGCTGATCTCGCTGGCGCTGATTCCGATCTTATTGACCGCCGCACCGGTGCCGAGCTTCGAAGCGCCGGAGAAGGTCAGCGTGATGCAGCTTTACCGCGCCTCGCCGCTGGGCGTGGTCGGCTGTTTCGGGATTGGGGCGGCGCACGGCGCGCTTCTTGGCATGGGCGCGGTCTATGCCACGAGCATGGGAATGTCGTTCGTCGAGGTGTCGGCCTTCATGGCGGCGGTCTATCTGGGCGGCGCGCTGCTGCAATGGCCGGTGGGCAAGATTTCCGACCGCTTCGACCGGCGGCGCGTCATTACCGCCGTGACGCTGCTCACCACGGCCACCGCGCTGGCGGCGCTGGTCGCGGCGCAGTTTTCGATGCTCGCGCTCTTTGTGCTGACGGCGCTGTTCGGCGGACTGACCTTGCCGATGTATTCGCTCAGCGTGTCGCACACCAACGACTTCCTGGAGCCGCAACAGATGGTGGCGGCCAGCGCCAGCCTCTATCTCGTCACCGGAGTCGGCGCGATCATGGGACCGCTGGGTATTTCCTGGGCGATGGAACTGCTCGGGCCGATGGGGTTCTTCGTCTTTCTGGCGGCGATCCATCTGGCCATCGGCGTCTTCGCGATCTGGCGCATGACCCGCCGCGCGGCGCGCCCGGTCGAGGAGCAGGGCCACTACGCCGCCACCTGGGCCCCCGCGTCCTCGCAATACGCCAGCGTGATGGCGGCGGAGGACACCGTCGCGGAGATGGAAGAAGCCGCCCACGCGGACACGCATCACGGCGCTTCTCAAGACGGCGAAATGTTGTCCCGTCCAATTGACGACCCGCGCGCCCTTGGCGCCACCGGCAGCGAGCCGGAGGAAGGCGGTGCGGACCTGGAGCCGGGCGGCGAGGATCGCGTTGTCGCATGACCGCGCTGGTCCCGAACCGCCGCGTGACACCCGGTCGCGGGCGCGCTACCTTCCGCGGTCATGAACGAGAACACGATTTATCGCATCTGCGCGCGGGACGACTGGGAGGCGGCGCGGACCGCCGGAGCTTACGCAGGCTCCGATCTCGACCGGCGGGACGGCTTCATCCATTGTTCGACCGCCGAGCAGCTTCGCGGCACCCTCGACCGGCATTTCGCCGGGCAGGACGGGCTGGTGCTGCTGGAGATCGACGCGGCGGCGCTGGGCGCGGACCTGCGCTGGGAGCCGTCGCGCGGCGGCGCGGTGTTTCCGCATCTCTACGCCGCCCTGCCGGTGAGCACCGTGGTCGCGACCTACGACCTGCCGCTCGACGCTACCGGACGGCACAGTCTGCCGGAGGCTGTCTTTGGACCTCTATAAGCTCGGCGGCCCCCTGCTGCGCCGCCTGGACCCGGAGCGCGCGCACACCTTCGCACTGACGGCGCTGAAGCACGGGCTGGTTCGCAAGCCGGAGCGCGCGGACGCTCCGAGCCTCGCCACGACGGTCTGGGGGCGGCGCTTTCCCAATCCGGTGGGACTCGCGGCGGGCTTCGACAAAGACGCGGAGGCGGTGGGGCCGCTGCTGCGCCTGGGCTTCGGCTTCGTCGAGATTGGCAGCGTCACGCCGCGCCCGCAGCCGGGCAATCCCAAGCCCCGCCTGTTCCGGCTGAGCGAGGACCGTGCCGTCGTCAACCGCATGGGATTCAACAGCCGGGGCCTCGAGGTCGCGGCTGCGAACCTGAAGGCGTACCGCGAGGCGGGCGGCTCGGGGCTCGTCGGCGTGAACCTGGGAAAGAACAAGACGAGCGAAGACGCCGCCGCGGACTACGTGGCGGGTGTCGAGGCGCTGGCGGCCTACGCCGACTACCTCGTCGTCAATGTCTCGTCGCCGAACACGCCGGGGCTGCGGGCGCTGCAAGGGCGGGAGCCGCTGGCGGCGCTACTGACCTCGGTGCAGGCCGCGCGGCATGAAACGGTGCCGGACGCGCCGCCGCCTCTGCTGTTGAAGATCGCGCCCGACCTGACGGAAGAAGACGAGCGCGACGTCGCCGCCGTGGCGCTTGAGCAGGCCCTCGACGGGCTTATCGTCTCGAACACGACGATCGTGCGGCCTGAAACCTTGCAAAGCCGCCACCGCGCGGAGAGCGGCGGACTGAGCGGCCGGCCGCTGTTCGAACCGTCCACGGAGCTGCTGCGCCGCATGTACCGGCGCTGCGAAGGCCGCCTGCCCCTGGTCGGAGTCGGCGGGGTGTCCAGCGGAGCCGACGCCTACGCCAAGATCCGCGCCGGCGCCTCGCTGGTGCAGCTTTACAGCGCCCTCGTCTACGCCGGACCCGGCCTTGTCGGCGAGATCAAGCGCGAACTGACGGCCTTTTTACGCCGCGACGGGTTCGCCGGGATTGCCGAAGCCGTGGGTTGCGATACATAAAGAACCGACGCGCGCCGCGCCGATATTTGTCAACCGAACCTTGGATTACCGTATAACCATGCCATCCTCTCCGCCCTTGTGCGACAGTCTCGACGCCGTAGCCAGTAACTATGACTCCTTCATTCTCGACCTCTGGGGCGTTCTCCATGACGGAGAGCGCGTCTACCCCCATGCGGTTGCGGCGCTGCGGGCCTTGAAGGCGGCGGACAAGCAGCTTCTGATCCTCTCCAACGCGCCGCGCCGCGCCAGCGAGATCGCGGAGCGTATGGTCGAGTTGGGCCTGACGCCGGACCTCTACGACGATTTGATGTCCTCGGGCGAGGACACCTGGGTTCATCTGCACGATCGACCCTCGCCCTGGTACCGCGCGCTGGGACGGCGTGTCGTCCATATCGGGCCGGAACGTGATTTCGGGATGCGCAGCGGACTCGGCCTCACGCTCGCCGATGGGGCGGCGGACGCCGAGTTCATCCTCAACACCGGTCCGGCGGAGGCGGATCAGGAGGACATTTCCGGACTGGAGCCGCTGCTGCACGAGGGGGCGGAGCGCGGCTTGGCGATGATCTGCGCCAACCCGGATCTGATCGTTATGCGCGGCGGCGAGAAGGAGCTTTGCGCCGGGTCCGTGGCCGCGCGTTATGAAGCGCTCGGCGGCGAAGTGCGCTATCACGGCAAGCCTTATCGGCCGATCTACGACACCTGCTTCAAGCGGCTGGGCGATCCCGATCCGGCGCGCGTCTGCGCCGTCGGCGACACGCTGCGCACCGACATCGCCGGGGCGAACGCGGTGGGAATAGACTCGATCCTGATCACCGGCGGCATCCACGCCGAGGAGCTTGGCGTGCGCATGGGCGAACCCGCCGACCCGGAAGACCTCGCCGCCCTCTACGCCCGCGAAAACGAACGGCCCACGGCGGTGTTGCCGGAGTTCCGGTGGTAGTGCCGGACAGTCGATCTACGTGCACGCCAAAATCATGGTGATCGACGACCGGCTACTGCGCGTCGGCTCATCGAATCTCAACAATCGCTCGATGGAGTTCGACACCGAATGCGATCTGGCCATCGAGGCGGTCGCGGGGTCGCCGGATGAGCAGCGTCTTCGAGACGTCATCGCATCGGTGCGCAGTGACCTCTTGTGCGAACACCTCGGGGTCGAGCGGGAAGCGCTCAACGCAGCCATGGAGCGCACGCCCGGCTCGCTCTTGCCAGCGGTAGAAGCCTTGCGCGACACCGGACGGACCTTTGAAGCTTTCCAGCCCGGCGATATCGACGTTGAACACAGCCCCTTTGCGGAAAACGACTTGCTGGACCCTGAGCGCCCTTCACAGAATTCCAGAAAACGCATTTCGGAGAGCCTCCTGGATATGGCTTCCAATTTGACTGTCCGGCGAAGCTGATCGGCGGCGCGGCTGCATACTGTCCCCATACAATGGACGCGCCCACCCGAAAGCCGCTATACTTTGCTGCGGCGCATCAAGGGAGGCAGTGCGGTGGCGGACTTTCCAAAGAAGACACGAGACGACTGGGCCGAGGTGGCGCGCAAGGAACTGAAGGGCAAGGACCCCAGCGCGGCGGCCTGGGAAACGCCGGAAGGGATCGCCGTCCGCCCGCTCTATGACGCGGCGGACCTGGAGGGGCTGGACCACCTGGGCTCCATGCCGGGCTTCCCGCCCTATACACGCGGGCCACGCGCGACGATGTACACCAACCGGCCCTGGACGCTGCGCCAGTACGCGGGCTTCTCCACCGCCGAGGAGAGCAACACGTTTTACCGCGAGGCGCTGGCCGCCGGGCAGGCCGGACTCTCCGTCGCCTTCGACCTCGCCACCCACCGGGGTTATGACTCGGACCATCCGCGCGTGCTGGGCGACGTCGGCAAGGCGGGCGTCGCCATCGACAGCGTGGAGGACATGAAGATCCTCTTCGATCAGGTGCCGCTCGACAAGATGAGCGTGTCGATGACGATGAACGGCGCGGTGCTGCCGGTGCTCGCGGGCTACATCGTCGCCGCCGAGGAACAGGGCGTCAGCCAGGACAAGCTTTCGGGGACAATCCAGAACGACATCCTGAAAGAGTTCATGGTCCGCAACACCTACATCTACCCGCCCGAGCCGTCGATGCGGATCGTCGCCGACATCATCGCCTACACGGCGGAGAACATGCCGAAATATAACTCGGTCTCGATCTCCGGCTATCACATGCAGGAGGCCGGGGCGACGGCGGTGCAGGAGTTGGCCTTCACGCTGGCCGACGGGCTTGAATACG
>SKZV01000151.1 GCA_007127165.1 Rhodovibrio sp.
GAACGGTTGCCGCTGCCCAAGGGGGAGCGTATGTCCACCCAGGAGGGTTTCGGCAAGATTCTGGCCGACATCGCGCGCGAGGGCGGGGAACTGGCGGATCGCATCGTCACCACCTCGCCGGACGTGACCGTCTCGACCAATCTGGCAGGCTGGGTCAACCGGCAAGGCATCTGGAGCCGTCATCGGCGCGGTGACGTCTTCAAGGACGAGAAGGTCGTCTCCGCCCATCAGTGGAGCCAGTCGCCCGAAGGCCAGCATATCGAACTCGGTATCGCTGAGAACAACCTCTTCACGCTGCTCGCCGCCGCCGGACTTTCGCACGAACTGTTTGGCGCGCGGCTGCTGCCGGTGGCGACCCTCTACGACCCCTTCATCCTGCGCGGGCTCGATGCGCTGAACTACGCCTGTTATCAGGATGCGCGCTTTATTCTCGTCGCAACGCCCTCGGGTATCTCGCTGGCGCCGGAGGGCGGCGCGCACCAGTCCATCGCGACCCCACTGATTGGCATGAGCCAGGACGGCCTTGCGGCCTTCGAGCCTGCTTTCGTAGACGAGTTGGAAGCGATCCTGCGCTGGGGTTTCGACTATCTGCAACGCGACGGCTCCGGCGCACCGGAACGCGACTGGCTGCGCGATGTCGAGGGCGGCTCGGTTTACCTGCGGCTTTCCACCCGCCCGGTCGAGCAGCCCGCGCGCAGCCTGACGGCTGAGCAGGAGCGCGGCGTCATCGCGGGCGGCTACTGGCTGCGCGAGCCGAACCCTGGGGCGGAGCTTGCCATTG
This sequence comes from Rhodovibrio sp., assembly GCA_007127165.1. Classification (GTDB taxonomy): domain Bacteria; phylum Pseudomonadota; class Alphaproteobacteria; order Kiloniellales; family Rhodovibrionaceae; genus SKZV01. The sequence goes on from SKZV01000151.1 coordinate 782, forward strand.
TCTACACCGGCGCGGTCGCCCCGCAAGCGCTGGCGGCCTTCGAGGCGATCCGCGAGGAGGTGCCCGGAGCCGGTTTGCTCGCGGTGACTTCGGCCGACAGGCTCAATGCGGGCTGGACGGCGACTGAGAAGGCGCGGCAAGGCGGTCTTTCCGATGAACCGGCTGCGGTCGAGCGCTTGCTGGCGCCGCTCGCGCCCGATGCCGGGCTGGTGACGGTGCTCGACGGGCACCCGGCGGCGCTTTCGTGGCTGGGCGGCGTGCGCGGGCACCGGGTTCAGGCCCTGGGAGTGGAGCACTTCGGCCAGTCGGGAGCGCTGCCGGACCTATACCGCCACTATCGTATCGACGAGGACGCGCTCCTCGACGCCTGCGCTGCCGCCCTGGTGTCGCGGCGGCGTAGCGGGGTTTAGAGCGGGATGGCTTATCTTCGAATCGCCCTCGCGCTCTAAGCGTTCGTTTTGCGAGACGATTCAGACTGCAAGCCGAAGCGGCTTGAGATCATCGCACTCTAGGCGAAGAGGCCGGATTTGTTGATTTCGAGCGGTCTCTGTTGCGTTGGGCGCTACGATGCGATACACGAGCCCACCGCACGGACGTCTGCGGGCGTGGCGGAACTGGTAGACGCGCTGGTTTTAGGTACCAGTGGGGTAACCCGTGGGGGTTCGAGTCCCTCCGCCCGCACCAAGTGGGCGTCCTTTAAGACGGCCGAGCGGATAAAACCGATTGTAAAACCGAAAGCGACGAAGGGGCCGAGCGGTCCATGCAGGTCACGGAAACCAACGCAGACGGCTTGAAGCGTGAATTCAAGGTCGTCATCGACGCGAATGAGATCGATAAGAAGGTCCAGACGCGGCTGAAAGAAGCCGGTAAGCAGGCTCGGATTCCCGGCTTCCGGCCCGGCAAAGCGCCGATGGGGCTGCTGCGCCAGCGCTTCGGTCAGGCGGTGCTTGGCGAGGTGCTGGAAGGTGCCGTCAAGGACAGCTCCGAGCAAGCGATCCAGGAGCGCGGCCTACGTCCGGCGCAACAGCCGAAGATCGAGGTCGAGTCCTTCGATGAAGGCAAGGATCTGGAGTACAAGATTTCGATGGAGGTGCTGCCGGACGTGGAGCCGGCGGACTTCTCCCAGGTCGAGCTTGAAAAGCTCACGGTAACCGTGCCGGAGGCGGAGGTCGACGAGGCGCTGGAGCGTCTCGCCTCGCACCACAAGGAGAGCAAGGCTCTTGAAGAGCCGCGCCCGGCGCAGAAGGGTGACATCCTGGTCGTCGATTTCAAGGGCTCCGTTGACGGCGAAGAGCTTGAGGGCATGGCCGGCGAGGATCAGGAGCTCGAACTCGGCTCCAACCGCTTCGTCGAGGGCTTCGAGGATCAGCTTATCGGTGCCGAGCCCGGCGAGGACCGCGAGGTCAAGGTGACCTTCCCGAGCGCCTACATGAACGAGCGGCTCGCGGGGCGGGAAGCGGTCTTCCAGGTCAAGGTCAAGGACATCCGCGAAGCCGAGCCGGTGACCCTCGATGACGAACTGGCCAAGAAGTTCGGCGAGGACAGCCTCGACGAACTCAAGGACCGGGTGCGCGAGCAGATCCGTCAGGATTACGAGAAGGTCGCCAGGAACAAGGTCAAGCGGGTGCTGCTCGACCGGTTGTCGGAACTGCACGACTTCGATGTCCCGCCAACCATGGTGGAGCAGGAGTTCGCGCAAATCTGGCAACAGATCGAACAGGACAAGCACGCGGGTAAGCTCGATCCCGAGGATGCCGGTAAGAGTGACGAGGAGTTGCGGCGCGACTATCAGGCGATCGCCGAGCGGCGTGTGCGCCTCGGTCTCCTGCTCTCCGAAGTTGGCCGCCGCAATGCGCTCGAGGTCACTCAGGAAGAGCTGAACCGCGCGCTTATCGAAGAGCTACAGCGACATCCCGGCCAGGAGCGCCAGGTGTTCGAGTTCTTCCAGAACAACCCGAATGCGATGGCTCAACTCCGTGCCCCGCTCTATGAAGAGAAAGCGGTCGACTTCATTCTCGATCAGGCGAAGGTCACCGAGCGCGAGGTGACACCGCAGGAGCTGCGTGACGAGTTGGAAAAGGAAGCCGACGAGCGCTCCAGCACCACGGAGAACGCAGAGAGCGACGCTGCGGAGACTGCCGGTGGCGACGAAGGCGGAGTGCCGGAGGCAGCTTCGAAAAAATAAAAGCTGTACCTGTTCGGACGTTTCTCTTCCGGCGCGCTCTTTTTTTTGGGGGCTAGCGTTTGAATTGGAGACAGTGGCAGCTTACTTCTCTAGCGTGCGGATGCCGAGGACGGCGTCCGCACGCCCGCTCCCGAAGGAATGCCAGATCGGAAAACCGGGCGGGCTCTTGGTGGTGTCCGACTCTTAGAGGGAGTAGATTGAGCACGATGAGCGATCCGACAAACGAAATTCATATGAACACGCTGGTTCCCATGGTGGTCGAGCAGACCAGCCGCGGCGAGCGTTCCTACGACATCTTTTCGCGGCTTCTAAAAGAGCGGATCGTCTTCTTAACGGGTCCGATCAACGACGGCGTCTCCAGCCTGATATGCGCGCAGCTGCTGTTTCTTGAATCGGAGAACCCCAGCAAGGACATCTCCTTCTATATCAACTCCCCTGGGGGCGTAGTGACGTCGGGTCTCGCGATTTATGACACGATGCAGTACATTCGTCCGGACGTTTCAACCGTCTGTGTGGGGCAGGCCGCCTCGGCTGGCTCGTTGTTGTTGATGGCGGGCGCGAAGAACAAGCGGTTCTCCCTGCCGAACTCGAAGGTCATGGTCCACCAGCCTTCCGGCGGCTTCCAGGGCCAGGCGACGGATATCGAGATTCACGCGCGTGAGATCATTGCGACTCGGCAACGGCTGAACGAGATATACGCTTCCCACACTGGTCAGCCGCTTTCCGTGGTGGAAGAGGCGATGGAACGTGATCGCTTCATGTCGGCAGCAGACGCCAAGGAGTTTGGCTTGATCGACGCGGTCGTTCAGCAGCGACCGGGTCCGAGCGAAGAGCCCGCCTAAGGCTTACGTCGGGCATGGGCGCTGTTTTACGGTGCAGATGCCGCGCCCGATAGCGGCAAGGCAGGAACGATTATCGGCCTATGAAAACTGAAATCCCCGCATCAAGGCGTCGGCCCGCCGAGCTGGTTTGCTGCGGCGCCATGGCCGGCGCTTGATGAGCGGGGATTTTTTGCGTTGTGCGGCTGCCTGGGCCATGTCTAACATGGGACCCTCCGGCCCGGTTTGGTAACGGCGAGGTCATGAGTAAGTCCAGCGGCAGCGACTCGAAAAATACCCTCTACTGTTCTTTCTGCGGAAAGAGCCAGCACGAGGTGCGTAAACTTATCGCGGGACCGACCGTCTTCATCTGCGATGAGTGCGTCGAACTTTGCATGGATATCATCCGTGAAGAGCACAAGACGACTCTGGTGAAGTCGCGTGACGGTGTGCCGACTCCTCAGGACATCTCGAAGATTCTCGACGATTACGTGATCGGTCAGAGGCACGCCAAGCGGGTTTTGGCCGTCGCGGTGCACAACCATTACAAGCGGCTCGCGCATGCGTCGAAGGGCGACGACGTTGAGCTTTCCAAATCGAATATCCTGCTGGCTGGACCGACAGGTTGCGGCAAGACGCTGCTTGCGCAGACGTTGGCCCGGATTCTGGACGTTCCTTTCACGATGGCCGACGCGACGACACTGACCGAAGCGGGATACGTGGGCGAAGACGTCGAGAATATCATTCTCAAACTGTTGCAGGCAGCCGACTACAACGTGGAGCGCGCGCAGCGCGGCATCGTCTATATCGACGAGATCGACAAGGTTTCGCGAAAGTCGGACAACCCATCGATCACACGCGACGTCTCCGGCGAGGGCGTGCAGCAGGCGTTGCTGAAGATCATGGAGGGCACGGTAGCCTCGGTGCCGCCGCAGGGCGGACGCAAGCATCCGCAGCAAGAATTCCTTCAGGTCGACACGACGAACATTCTGTTCATCTGCGGAGGCGCCTTTGCCGGTTTGGAGAAGATCATTTCGCAGCGCTACCAGGGCTCGTCCATCGGATTCGGAGCCGACGTCCGCGCGCCCGAGGAACGGGGAACCGGCGAGGTTCTGCGCGACGTGGAGCCCGAGGATCTCCTGAAATTCGGCCTGATTCCCGAGTTCGTCGGGCGCGTGCCGGTCGTGGCCACACTGACCGACCTCGATGAAGCTGCGCTTATCGAGATACTGACCAAGCCAAAGAACGCGTTGGTGAAACAATACCAGCGGCTTTTCGAGATGGAAGACGTGAGCCTGGAGTTCACGGACGATGCGCTGAAGGCGATTTCCGAGAAGGCGATCAAGCGCAAGACCGGGGCGCGCGGGTTGCGTTCGATCATGGAAGGCATCCTGCTGGAGCCAATGTTCGACCTTCCGGGTCTGGAAGCTGTCGAGGAGATGGTCATCAATCGGGAAGTGGTGGAGGGGCGCTCGCGTCCGCTCTATATCTACACCGATCGGCGGGAAGACGTCGGTAGCAGCGCCTAGGCTTCGGCGGAGACGCGGCGCGGTTCCCCGCCCTCCCTTGTGGTGAGGAGCATTGGCACCCGCTCCGCGTTCGGGTTTTCTTGAATGTCGGCCCGCGAATGCTAATCTAAAGTTGAGCGCGGTTCGCGTGCGGATCTGTGGCCGTTGCTTTTGTCTCCCGTCCGCATGGTATTAGAGGACAAATGCAGGACACGCCATCAGGCTCTCTTCTCCCGGTGTTGCCGCTGCGCGACATCGTTGTGTTTCCCCATATGATCGTTCCGCTTTTCGTTGGACGGCAGAAGTCCATCAGGGCACTGCAAGAGGTTGCCCAGCATTCCAAGGAACTGGTGCTGGTAACGCAGCGGGAGGCCGGACTCGACGATCCCGGACCGGACGAGATTTACTCGCTTGGGGTCAAGGGCACCATCTTGCAACTGCTGAACCTGCCGGACGGCACCGTCAAGGTTCTGGTCGAGGGCGGCGAGCGCGTCCGGATCACGGACTACGAAGCCGAAGAGCCCTACTTCCTGGCGCGCACGGAGATGGCGCCGGAAGAGACGGGCGACGAGACGGACCTCGATGCCTTGGCCCGTTCGGTAATGTCGCAGTTCGAGCAGTACATAAAACTGAACAAGAAGGTTCCGCCGGAGGTTTTGGTTTCCCTAAACCAGATCGAGGAACCCGGCAAGCTGGCAGACACGGTGTCGGCTCATCTGGCGGCGAAGATCGACGAGAAGCAGGATCTTTTGGAAACGCTTGCGATTAGCGAGCGGCTGGAGAAAGTCTTCGGCTTCATGGAAGCCGAGATCGGCGTCATGCAGGTAGAAAAGCGGATCCGCGGCCGCGTCAAGAAGCAGATGGAGAAGACGCAGCGCGAGTACTACCTGAACGAGCAGCTCAAGGCGATCCAGAAGGAGCTTGGCGAAGGCGAGGATGGCCGGGACGAGCTTCAGGAACTCGAGGACCGCATAAAAAAGGCGAAGCTGAACAAAGAAGCCCGGGACAAGGCGGAGAACGAGCTGAAAAAGCTCAAGAACATGAGCCCGATGTCCGCCGAGTCTTCTGTGGTTCGTAACTATCTCGACTGGCTGGTATCGATCCCGTGGTCCAAGCGAAGCCCGCTGAGGAACGACGTTGCGCATGCTCAGAGCGTGCTCGACGCCGACCACTACGGGCTGTCGAAGGTGAAGGAGCGGATTCTAGAGTATCTTGCCGTGCAGCAACGCATGGGCAAGGTGAAGGGTCCGATCCTCTGCCTCGTCGGACCGCCGGGCGTCGGCAAGACGTCGCTGGGCAGGTCGGTGGCGCGGGCCACGAACCGAGAGTTCGTTCGCATGAGCCTGGGCGGCGTGCGTGACGAGTCGGAGATGCGCGGCCATCGGCGGACCTATATCGGTTCGATGCCGGGCAAGGTGATC
>SKZV01000276.1 GCA_007127165.1 Rhodovibrio sp.
GCGCCCGCGCCCTTACCGGGTTGGTAATAGGGGTTGTCGCCGGATGCGTGGTCGGTGACGTCGAGAATCTCCTCGATGTGCGGCACCGCGCGCTTGATCTCGGCCTCCACGCCCTGCTTCAAGGTCACGCTGGCCATGCCGCAGCCCTGGCAGCCGCCTTCCAGCCGCACGAAAACGCGGCTGCCGCGCACATCGATCAGCGAGATGTGACCGCCGTGCGAGGCGACCGCCGGGTTGATCCGGGTGTCCAGCACGTCGCGCACCTTCTGCCCGGCCTCGGTCTGCAGGCCCGGCTTCGGGATCGCGTCCATCACGTCCTGGACCTTCTCGATCTCCGGGACGTAGTGGCGCAGCATGTTCTCGATCTGCGACAGCATGGCGAAGGCCGCGCCGCCGAGACGCAGGTTCACCGTGCCGCCGGTAAAGGAGTGGAACTGAATGCTGCCGCCGGTTTGCTCGATGGCGGGCTGAATGCGAGTCTCGATAAGCTCGCGCACCTGATCGACCAATTCCTGCGGCGCGTCGGACACCGGCTCCAGCGATTCATAATCCAGGTCGCCTTCGCCTTCCGCACCGGCTCCCGTGGCGCTGCCCTGCGCCTTCTCCAGGATCGGCTGCCCCGAGGTGAAGTGCTGCATGATCACCGCCAGCACGTGGGGCTTCAACGTTAGCCACTCCGCATTCGGGGCCTTGGTGACCGCGATGGAGTCCGGGTTGAGCTGCACGCCGCGCACGTCGTCCAGCTCGAACAGCCGGTGTGCCAGCGGCGAGCGGCGCGCGTCCTCCGGTGCTCCAAAGGCCAGGGGGCCTTCCGGCAGCACCTCGCGCCCCGGAATGAATTCGATCGTATCGGCGTCGGGAGTCGCTTGCGTCTGAATAAACATTGAACTCGATACCCGCAGTTTTGCTGTGGGTTCCCTCTATTATGCCGCGCGCATCTTTGACTGCGTCTAACGTAATGCCTCAGGCCAACAACGCAATGGTTCGCGTTGTGTGGGAATTTCCTTCAGCCGGCGACGCCGCCGTGCAAACCCGCGCCTGTGTAAAGCCGGTTCCGGCAAACCAGCGATTGACGCGGGGCGGCCGTTCGCCATTATCTGTCGGGTGTTGCGTCGAGGATACCATAGAGAAGGGAAGGTGCGCATGGCCCGCTGGCTTGTTCTTGCGTTCGGCTTGCTGCTTGCGGGCTGCGGCTTCACGCCGGTCCATGCGCCACCGGCCGGAAACGCCGAAGCGGTTGCGGTGGAGCGTGCCGCCAATCAGGTCCGCATCCAACCGATTCCTGAGCGGATCGGGCAGATGGTGCACAATAACCTGCAGACCCACCTCAACCCAAAGGGCCAACCGCGCCAACCGAAGTATCTTCTGACCGTCGCCCTGGAGGAGATCGTGCGCGAAACCGGCTTCCGCAAGGATGAAACGGCGACGCGGGCGAACCTGGAACTCAGCGCGAATTACCAACTGGTCTCGGCGGAGGATGGGGAGGTGGTCATGCGCGGGCGCATCCGCTCGATCAATAGCGCCAATATCCTGGAACAGCCCTATGCGACAACCGTCGGGGAACGCGATGCGCGCGAACGCGGCGCGGAGGATGTGGCGGCCCGAATTGCGCAGGACGTGGCGAGTCGGCTGCGTGAGATGTAGGCTCGCCCGCCTGCGGCCCCGGTTGTAGAAGATTGACAACTCCCGTGTGGCGCGACTGAATACCAACATAACAAAAAAGTTCAACGATCAGGGAGCAGGGTCCGACCCCTGCAAAACGAGAAAATGGGAGACAAGATGAGCCAAGGTATCAAACGTGGCCTCTCGGCCTCGGTCTCGGCTGCCGCGCTGATCTTCGCGACGGGCGCGGCCACGGCGCAGGAAGATACCCTCAACGTCTACAACTGGTCGGACTATATCGCGGCCGACACGGTTCCCAAGTTCGAGGAGGAGTTCGGCGTCTCGGTCAACTACGACGTTTACGACTCGAATGAAGTGCTCGAAGGCACGTTGATGGCCGGGGGCACCGGCTACGATGTCGTGGTCCCGTCCGGCTCCTTCTTCCAGCGGCAAATCGAGGCGGGGATTTACCAGAAGCTCGACAAGAGCAAGCTCGACAACTGGGACCACCTGGACCCACAGATTCTGGAGCAGGTCGCACAATACGATCCCGGCAATGAATATGGCGTACCCTATATGTGGGGCACCACGGGGATCGGCTACAACGTCGCGATGGTTGAGGAGCGGCTGGGCGCGGACGCGGATTTCGACACCTGGGACCTGATTTTCGATCCGGAAACGGCGGCAAAGCTGGCGGACTGCGGCGTCACGCTGCTGGATGCCCCGACCGAGGTGTTCAACACCGCGCGGCAGTACCTGGGACTCGATCCGCTTTCAACGGACGAGGACGATTTGCAGGCGGCGGTAGACCTCATCATGGAGATCCGCCCGCACATCCGCTACTTCCACTCCTCGCAGTACATCAACGATCTGGCGAACGGCGAGGTCTGCGTGTCCATGGGCTGGTCCGGCGACGTCTTCATCGCTGCCGACCGTGCCGAGGCGGGCGAGCGCGATGTGGAGGTCGCCTACACGATCCCGCGCGAGGGCGCGACGATCTGGTTCGACATAATGGCGATTCCGGAGGGAGCGCCGCATCCCGATAACGCGCACAAGTGGCTGAACTACCAGATGAGGCCGGAGGTGGCGGCGGAAAACGTGAACTACGTCTGGTACGCCACGGCGAACCAGGACGCGCTGCCGATGATCGACGACGACATTAAGAACGATCCGGCGATCTACCCCTCGGAGGAGGTGATGGAGAGCCTCTTCGTCGATCTGCCGCAGGAGCCGCGTTTCGCCCGCGTGCAGACGCGCGCCTGGACCCGGGTGAAAACCGGGCAGTAGGACGTTTCCTTGCATCCGCTCCCCGGCCGCAAGCGTAAGCCGTGGAGCGGGTGCGCACACAAATAGTTTGGAGCGAGGCTGAATGCCTGAGACGTTGCGCGCTCGTCCCGAAAAGCACCAGCCATGGCTCGACGCATCGCTGCGGCCCTATATCCACATCGACGCGGTTACGAAACAGTTCGGCGAATTCCGGGCGGTCGACCGCACGACGCTGGAGATCCATCGGGGCGAGCTGTTCTGCCTGCTCGGCGCGTCGGGCTGCGGCAAGACTACGCTTTTGCGAATGCTGGCGGGCTTCGAGCATCCGACCTCCGGGCGCATTCTGATCGACGGACAGGACATGACCGGCGTTCCGGCCTATGACCGCCCGGTCAACATGATGTTCCAGAACTACGCGCTGTTCCCGCATATGAGCGTGGAGCAGAACGTCGCCTACGGCTTGAAGCAGGACGGCGTGCGCAAGCCAGAGTTGAAGCAGCGCGTCGGCGAGGCGCTGGAGATGGTGCAGCTCGGCCCCTGGGCAAAGCGCAAGCCGCATCAGCTTTCCGGCGGGCAGCGTCAGCGGGTCGCGCTGGCCCGCTCGCTCGTGAAGCGGCCCAAGGTGCTGCTGCTGGACGAGCCGCTCGCCGCGCTCGACAAGAAGCTTCGCGAGCGTACGCAGTTCGAATTGATGAACATTCAGGAGGAACTGGGCGTCACCTTCGTCGTCGTCACGCACGATCAGGAGGAGGCGATGACGCTATCCACGCGGATGGCGGTGATGGAGCGCGGGCAGGTCGTTCAGGTGGGAACGCCGAGCGAGATCTATGAGTTTCCGGCGACGCGCTTCACGGCCGATTTCATCGGCTCGATCAATCTGATCGAAGGGCGGGTGAAGCGTGTGGAGGCAGCGGGCGTGCTCGTTGCCGCGCCGCAACTGGGCTGCGATCTGGAGGTAACGGGCGCCACGCAGGTTCGTGAAGGGCAAAGCGTCTGTGTCGCGATCCGTCCGGAAAAGATCGCCGTCGCGCCGAACGCGGAGGGAGCCGGACCCGAAGAGGGCGCGCCCAACGCCGTGCGGGGCGGCGCGCGTAATTCCGTGCGGGGCACGGTGCGGGACGTGGCCTACCTCGGTGACAGCTCGGTCTTTCGCGTCGACGTTGGCGAGGGCTTCCTGATCGAGGTGACGCAGCCGAACCTGCTGCGCTCGCTGGAGCGCAAGGTCGATTGGGACGATGCGGTGGTTTTGACCTGGCGGGCCGACGCTGGCCTGATTCTCACGGAATGACGGCGGAATGACCGCCACCGCTGGAGAGCGGCGAAAACCGAAGGGGCGCGCGACGGCGCTTCGGGCTCCGTTCCACGCGCTTGCGCAGCGGATCGGATTGTCCGGCCGGGGCCTTGTCGTCGCCGTCCCCTATTTCTGGCTGATCGCCTTTTTCCTCCTGCCCTTCATCATCGTCGCGAAGATTTCGCTCTCGCAGATGATCATCGGACGTCCGCCCTTTACCGACTTCTTCGTGTGGAGCGACGCCTGGCTGCCGGAGATCCAGGCTTACCTCGATAACTACCGCTGGCTGTTGCAGGACTCGCTATACTGGGTCGCCTATCTGAACTCGGTGAAGATCGCGCTGATCTCGACGCTCTTCTGTCTGTTGATCGGCTATCCGATGGCCTATGCCATTGCGCGCGCAAAGCCGACGGTGCGCACGCTCCTCCTGTTGATGGTGATCCTACCCTTCTGGACCTCCTTTCTGCTGCGCGTTTACGCCTGGATGGGAATTTTGCGCAACACTGGCGTCGTCAACAACACGCTGACCTCCCTGGGAATCCTCGACCAGCCGATTCAGATGATGAACACCGATTTCTCGGTCTATGTCGGGATCGTCTACACGTACCTTCCGTTCATGATCCTGCCGCTCTACGCCACGCTGGAGAAGCTGGACGGCGCGCTTTTGGAGGCGGCGGAGGATCTGGGCGCGAAGCCGTGGAAGGTGTTCCTGACGGTGACGCTGCCGCTCTCGCTACCGGGAATCGTCGCGGGCTCGATGCTGGTTTTCATCCCGGCGGTAGGGGAGTACGTGATCCCCGAACTGCTCGGCGGGCCGGACACCCTGATGATCGGGCGGGTGCTGTGGGACGAGTTCTTCTCCAACCGCGACTGGCCGGTCGCTTCGGCGGTCACCATCGTGCTGATCCTGGTTCTGGTGATTCCGCTGGCCCTGTTCCAGCGCCATCAGGCCAAAGTGCAGGAGCGCGAAGCGTAATGCGCGGGCGGACCTTCTTTCTCTACACGGCGCTCGCCTTCGGTCTGGCGTTCCTCTACGGACCGATCCTGTCGCTCGTGATCTATTCCTTCAATGCCTCGGAACTCGTGACCGTCTGGGCGGGCTTCTCGACGCGCTGGTACGGGGAGTTGCTGCGCGACCGGCAGGTTCTCTCCGCCGCATGGCTCAGCGTGCGCATCGCGGTCGTGGTCGCCACGATTGCGGTGACGCTGGGGACGCTGGCGGGCATGGCGCTGGCGCGGCACGGGCGGTTTCTGGGGCGGACGTTCTTTACCGGCCTGATCACCGGGCCGCTGGTCATGCCCGACGTGATCATCGGAATTTCGCTGCTGCTGCTCTTCGTGACGCTGGCGGAGGCGATCGGCTGGCCCGCCTCGCGCGGGATGAACACGATCATCATCGCGCACGCCACCTTCTGCATGGCCTATGTCGCGGTGGTGGTGCAGTCGCGGCTGTCGGGCGTCGACCGCTCGATGGAGGAGGCGGCGATGGACCTCGGCGCGCGCCCGGTGAAGGTGTTCTTCACCATCACGCTGCCGCTGATCGCCCCGGCGCTGATCGCGGGCTGGCTGCTGTCCTTCACGCTGTCGCTAGACGATCTGGTGATCGCCTCCTTCGTCTCCGGCCCCGGCTCCTCGACCTTGCCGATGGTGATCTTCTCCAAGGTGCGCCTGGGCGTGGAGCCGACGGTGAACGCGCTGGCGACCATCATCGTGGGAATCGTGACCTTCGCCGTGGTGGTGTCCGGCGTCTTGATGCACCGCGCCGAGAAGCGCCGCCAAGCCGACATCCAAAACGCCATGCGCGAGGCGGGATACTAGGATTCTTCGGCGACCGAACGCTCCAGTGCCGGATACGCCATCGCCAGCGTCACCCCGCGCGCGGCGAAGAATATCATCAGCGCCAGCCGCCAGACGCGGCCGTGCCAGCCACGCTCCTCGGCGGAGGTTGCGCCCTGGAGGTGCCGGCTCACGGGATGTCAGGCGCGGCCGACCGAGTCGCGCAGCACCAGATCGCAAGGCCACTCCTCTTGCAGCGCCTCGGCGGGCGTGCCGGAAATCCGGGCTTGCAGCATCTCGCCCACTCGCTGCCCCGCGCGGCGAATCGAGGATTGTGTGGCGGTGAGCGGTGGATCGAAAAACTCCGAACGAAGATAGGGCGGACGGTCGTCGTGCGCGATGATAGAGAAGTCGCCCGGCGCGTAAAGGCCCCGTTCGCGCCCGGCACGCTGAACGCCCAACGCGATGAAAATGCTGGAGCAGAGGAAGGCGGTGGGCCGTTCGTTGCGCGGCTGGTCGAAGGCTCCCGAGCCCATGCGGTAGCCCATCTCCTCGGTCATCGGGCAGTCATGAACCGTCGCGGCTTCGGCTCCCAGCCCGCTCGCGCGCAGACCGTCCAGCAAGCCCCGGTAGCGGTCGCGGGCGAAGGTCTGGCTGCGGTCGCCGCCGATCAGCGCGATGCGGCGATGACCATAGTTCGCAAGCAGCCGCGCCGCGTGTTCGAACCCCGCGCGGTTGGCGATGTCGAGCCACGGA
>SKZV01000043.1 GCA_007127165.1 Rhodovibrio sp.
AGGTCAGCGTGTGGTTCTTGATGTCGCGGGCGGCGTCGCGAAGCTGTTCGAACTCCGGCATGCGCGCGGCGGCCTTGGCGCGCTTGCCGATGAAGCCTTCCTTGATGTTGCCGAGCGCGCGTTGAAGCTGCACGTCGGTCAGTGCGTGCTCGACGTTCTCCTTAAAGGTATGCGAGCGGGCTTCCATCAGCCGCCTCCTTCTTTGCGGGAGCCGATCGGCGGCACCTCCCCGGTCATTCCGGCCAGCACCTCCGCGACGTGACGCACCTTCACGCGCGCGCCCTCGCGTTGCAGCTTTCCGGCCATGTTCATCAGGCACCCCAGGTCCCCGGCCAGCAGGGTATCCGCGCCGGTTCCGGTGATGCACTTGGTCTTGCTCTCGACCATCGAGTTCGAGATATCCGGGTACTTCACGCAGAAGGTCCCGCCGAAGCCGCAGCACACGTCGGCATCGGGCAGTTCAGTGAACTCCATCGCCTCGACTCCCGACAACAGCTTGCGCGCCTGGTCGCGGACCTTGAGTTCGCGCAGCCCCGCGCAGGAATCATGATAGGTGACATGGCCCTCGTAACGCGCCTCGACCTTCTCCACGCCCATGACGCGGGTCAGGAAGTCCAGCAGCTCGTAAGTCCGCCCGGCCAGTTCCGCCGCCTTGTCGTAAAGGTCCGGGTCGCCGGAGAACAGTTCCGGGTAGTGCTTCGAGATCATCCCGCCGCAGGAACCGGACGGCGCCACGACGTAATCGACATCCTTGAAGGCGTCGATGACCTGCATCGCGATGGCCTTGGTGTCCGGGCGGTCGCCGCTGTTATAGGACGGCTGGCCGCAACAGGTCTGCGCCTCCGGCACCACCACCGCGCAGCCCGCATCCTCCAGCAGTTTCACCGCCGCGAAACCGACTGTCGGGCGGAACAGGTCCACCAGACAGGTCACGAAAAGCCCAACCGTGGGAGTCTTATTGTTCATCTCATTCCGATTCCCTTACACGCGTCCTAAAGATGACTTGCGTGAGGGACCTTGGCAAGGCGGGTGGGCCGCAAAGGCTGGCATCCCCCCGCCCCAGCCGCTACGATCCCGCCGCCCCCAACACAGGACCGCCCGCAACGAAAGGAACGGAAAAGACCATGGCGCGCTTCGACCTCGACACGTTTTACGAAGCGGAGATGGCGGAACACCGCGCGGTCGCGGAGGCGAGCCATGCCCGGCTGCGCGAGGACTTCCACGCACTCGTGGACGCCGCGCTCGCCACGGTGAACGAAGGCGGCAAGCTGCTGTTCTTCGGCAACGGCGGCAGCGCGGCGGATTCGCAGCACCTCGCGACCGAACTGACCGTGCGCTACAGCCGAAACCGCGCGCCGATCCCCGCCCTCGCCCTCACCACCGACACCTCGGCCCTGAGCGCCATCGGCAACGACCTCGGCTTCGACCGCCTCTTCGCCCGCCAGATCGAAGCCCTGGGCCGCCCCGGCGACCTCGCCATCGCGATTTCCACCTCGGGCCGCAGCCGCAACATCGTCGCGGCACTGGAACAAGCCCGCGCCATGGACCTGCGCACCGCCGCCCTCTCCGGCGGCGACGGCGGCGACCTTCACGGCCTCGCCACCCCCCTGATCCTCGTCCCCTCCCGCACCACCGCGCGGATTCAGGAGATGCACATCACCCTGGGCCAAATGCTCTGCGGCGCGATGGAGCAGGCGTTGGGCTTGGTGGAGTAGCGCGGCGGCCGAAGCCTCGCGCGGGCGCGCACGCGGGCGGTGTCAACCAACGTCAACATATGTCGGCATCCGCGCGCTCCGGCCATTGGTTCGCTCCCCTGCAATCGGTGAGGGAGGAGTGTAGCCGAATGGGGTGCTTTAGGTCAACGTTCCTATCGTATGACGAGGAACAGGCCAGCCTTCACGGCCGCCGTCTTCGCCCGCGTAGCCGCTTGGGTTGGAGATATGGGAGGTTGCTTGTGCGACCATCCAACCTTGCCCGCTGCGGAGCAGGAGAGCGAAATTCACGGGAATTTGAGTATTCTGTCCCTGGACTTACCATGCCCCCGAGAACTTCCCGCGTATCCGATTAAGTCTGCGTGACGTCCACGGATACTTTTGTGACATTGTAGAGATTAACGCTACCACCTTCTGCAATATCCGGCTCGAAAAGAGCCAAGTTGAAGCCGTCGCTCACCGCGCTACGGTAGACGACTCCATCAAATCCTCTCTTCTTGATGAACTCGCACAGATACTGGCTCGGGATATAGTCGATTGCTGCGCCTTGTGGCAGAATAGGCCGAGTTAGTTCATCACCTAGACGTTCGAGAAAAGGCAGGTCCGCGCGCAGTTGACCAATCTCGCTCGCGTCGGTCAGGATGAAGGGTGACACCAGCTCACGCGGATAGCGCAGGTCGACTGCGCGGATTTGCGGAATAGTAAAGTCGGCAACACACGCCACCTCACCTGTGTGCGGACGAACCTCCGACGCCGCAGTTTCGGGTTTCGAACCAAGGTAAAGATAGGGAATGCCTGCTGGATTGGCCCGACCATGTGAGGCTCGACGTTTCGGCGGCGCTCCCATCTTTTCAATCGGATACATTTCATCGTCGGTACGGATGCGCGCCCGAAACCACTGGCGCGGCAAGTCTGGCGCGATCAGCAGATCAAGGAGCTGGCGCAACCGTGCTTCGTTGATCGACGTGTCGAGGAACCAACGATTCCGGTGCATCATCTCATCGCGTAGCGTCTCCCACTGCGCTAAACCTTCACTGATGTAGCTGCGCGAAGGCGCGAATGGGCGGCGCACAATCTCACCATCGTCGAGGATTTCGCCGAGCAGATCTTTGGCGTGTGCGGCATCCATCTTTGGATGGCTAAAGAGTAGCCAATCGTCCGTCATCCACTCAACCAGCGACTTGCCGTTGTCATCAGGCTCATAGACATTTACGAGCAACTCGAACCAGGGGGCGAGCCGAGCTGGTTCGACTAACAGTACATTTACCTCGCCACAGAAATCACATGTGCCGCGCTCCGGTTCAAGTGATGGAAAAATGTCCTCCCGCAGTCCGCGATCGTCGAAGCATTCGGGGCAACAGTATTTTTTAGGCATGACCATCTCAGCCGAGATAGGCGGCGAGCGTCTCGATATGATGCTTCATCGAGAGTCTCTTCACGTAGCCAAGGCCGGGGAAATGCCCCTTCTTGTGCAACTCGCGGAATTCCTTAATCGCTTTGGTTTCGTAGAGCTTGGAGTTGCCGCTGTCTAGCTTAGTGATGAGCTTTTCGAGCGCCTGACCGAACTTACCGGCAGGGTCGGTGGGCGTGTCCTTTGTGTCAGAGACGAAGTGATAAATATACATCACATCGTCCTGCTCCGGGTCGATGAAGGTCAGATGGATTGCGACCGCATAGGCCGGTCCGCCACCCTCGCTGTACACATCGCCGACGGTCAGGAAATCACCGAAACCATTCATCCCGAGATCGCCATAGGTGACATGGAGATCGGAAAACACTTCCACCGGGATATAGTCAGCATTGCGCTGGCGTTTGAAGCCGTCATGCACGAGGATGCGTGTACTCCGGTCAAAATGCTTTCGGTAGAGAAGCTTAGCGTGATCATCAATGAAGATGTTGCGCATCCCGGCCATATCATCAGCGAGTTCGGCCGCCAGTGCCTTCGGCGCCGGAAAACCTGCATGGACAAGCGCTGGATGATGGTCAGCATGATCGGTGTAGCATCCCATCACCTCTTCTACTGTCATATCGCTGCGTAGCAAGATACCTGCAGCGATTTCTTCGTGGTCAAGGTAGCGTTCTTGCAGTAATTTTGTGATGTCCTTACCGTCATCTTGGTGGTCGCCATGGTAAGGATTGACAATAAGGATCGCCTTGCCTCCCGCGTCGCAAATCGCCTTCAGCGCTCTCTCAAGAGGACCAAGCGATTCCTTAACGGGCTCAATGATTGGCACAAAATTCTTATCCGCAAGCAACTGCGCCGTTTCACGGATCGTGATGAGTTCGAATTGCTTCCCGCGAAAATAGGGATGATACATGACGCGCTCAGTCCCAGGCCATCGCTGCATGAAGCGGCGTTCCGACAGCCGCTGTCAGTCGGCCATGATCGGCGCGCCGCAGGGGAATTGATAAGGCCGCAGCCTGGAGCGACTTCGGAAGTTGGTTAACGAGTTCTCCGAGCGGGGCTAGGTTTCGCGTGTGTTTCAATGTACGGACCATTTCGTTGTGCAAGGTGGCTGGATCGAGTTCGGCAAACAGTACGCGAAGCGCCGCGTGGAATTGCGTGTTTGGAACCTGCGGAATCGCCACGCCAAGCGCCTTCAGGATCGCAGCGGCTTCGGCGGAGCGTAAAGATTCGAACACCGTTACCGGGCAAATTCGCTCTGAGCAGTTGATCCCCTCGCGCTTAGGCGAAATCTGATAGTTTTTTGAGAGACACAGCACGCCAACGTCATCGGGAACGGTCGCCAGCACGGCTTTAGTATGGCCCTCACTAGTGATGACGTTCACTTTCGCAAATACGCGCTTATAGTTCTCAACTTGGTTCGCAAGCCGCGCGAGCGAGTCACGCTCGGACTTAATTTCATATACCGTCGCTGTGCCGTTCAGTATGACGAGGTCAGCTTTGCACGATCCGGCACGGAACTCATTGAGCATTGATGCCGTGCGCAGCGAGTGCCTGCCCATTAAGATTTTATGGCTGACCGCGGCGCGGTAAATATATTCGTCCCGTTTCCCAGCTACCTTGAGAATCTCAAACGCAGAGTCGAAGGCGTCGCCGACGGTTGCCTGCGATCCAAATCGAGCGGCGAGGTCAGTTTGATCGACGAGGCGGCAGAACAGACCGGAACGGCCCTTCTTCGCTAACTCACGGAAGACGGCCGATGAAAACAGGCGCGTGAGGGCTGCCAGTTTAGATGTACTGCTTGTCACTGCTTCCCCAATGCAACATCCAACCGCACTTTTCCAATACACTCGCTATTGCTACCCGAGAAGGGCCGCCCCACGAGTTCCGAGGAGAGGATTCTCAATTAATAGGAGCCCGCGTACAAAAGCGTCGAGCGGCGCACGTTACCCATCGCACAATCATTGGCTGCGCGCAATGCGCTTGACACGCTTCGTAGACCGCCATCTTGGCTGAAAGCCCGTATTGGAAAAAGAGGTCAGAGGGAGGTAGAGGGAGGTAAAGGAGTCCTTTTCTAGGGAGGTAAAGGGGTCAGAGTCCTTTTGGGTAGAAGGTAGGGGGTAAAGGGGTCAGA
Organism: Rhodovibrio sp.; assembly: GCA_007127165.1. Lineage (GTDB taxonomy): Bacteria > Pseudomonadota > Alphaproteobacteria > Kiloniellales > Rhodovibrionaceae > SKZV01. Next base: position 5,252 of record SKZV01000043.1, read on the forward strand.
GTCCTTTTGGTAGAGGGAGGTAAAGGGGTCAGAGTCCTTTTCTGATAGCCTTTTGACCTGACTGTCGAACCGAACTGCTGCACCCGGCTGCAGGTGGCGATGCGGCACGTTGCGAACGGCAACCCTCTCTGCTAGAGCTTAACGATCTGTCCCCAACCGTGACGGAGTCCGCCGGAACATGGCCGTCCTCACCCTCGACCGGCTCGACCCGCAGATGACGGCGCGCGGGTAGTCGATGAGCGTTCCCGACTTCCAGACCCTTATGCTCCCCGTCCTGCGGGCGTCCGCTGACGGGGAAGTTCGCATCGGCGAGGTGGTCGAGCGGCTGGCGGATGAGTTCGGACTGACCGAGGAGGAGCGCGCTGACCTGCTCCCCTCCGGCAAGCAGACGACCTTCGCGAACCGCGTTCACTGGGCAAAGAGCTACCTCGGCAAGGCGGGCTTGGTCGAGTTGACCCGCCGTGCCCACTTCAGGATCACCGACGACGGCAGGAAGGTCCTTCACAATCCCCCTGATCGCATCACGATCAAGTTTCTTGAGCGGTTCGACGCCTTCAAGGGTTTCAGGAACGGCACGGCGTCCGAGCAAAAGGCGGAGGGGCCGACCGCGACCGAACCCACCTCGGAGGACCTGCTGACGCCGGACGAGGTCATGCGGACCGCCCACCGCCAAGTCGAGGACGCCCTCGCCGACACCCTGCTCCAGCGGGTCTGCTCCGGCACGCCTGCCTTCTTCGAGAAGCTGGTCGTCAACCTGCTGATCGCCATGGGCTACGGCGGGACAACCACGGAGATCGACAAGGCTCTGGTCGGCAAGACGGGCGACGGCGGCGTGGACGGCGTCATCGACCAGGACCCGCTGGGGCTGGACCGAATCTATGTGCAGGCGAAGCGGTATGCGCAGGGCAACACCGTCGGCTCGGGCGCCATCGGCGACTTCTTCGGGAGCCTCGACCGTTTCAAGGCGGCGAAGGGCCTGTTCGTCACCACTTCGACCTTCACCGCCTCCGCCAAGGACACCGCCGAAATGCTGAGCAAGCGGATCGTCCTGATCGACGGCGAGCAGTTGGCGAAGCTGATGATCCGGCATGAGGTCGGGTGCCGCGTCGTGGAGACGCTAACGCTCAAAAAAGAGGACGAGGAGTTTTTCGACTAAAAGCACGATCTCCGCGATGGGCGATGGCGGATTGCTGGCGCGAATCCGCCCTACGAACTCACCTTCCGGTCAGGCGGTCTACTCCTAAATTGCCGGTATCGCTCCGCCGACTTGAAGTAAAAGTGTGCGTGGGAGCATCTGGAAATTTCCAGCGTGAAAAGGCGGCGATGCTCCCGGTTCGAAACAAACGCCAACAACCTCACCACTAGGGAATAGCGATGGAACAAATCCTGAATTTTCTTGCCTTCATTG
>SKZV01000202.1 GCA_007127165.1 Rhodovibrio sp.
CCGATTTTCGGGCAGCCGCTGGAGCATATCTCGCTCGCCCGGCTGCTGGCGCAGCTCTTCAAACTCAGCGAATCGTTTCAGATGGAGGTTCAGCCGCAACTTCTGCTGCTCCAGAAGAACATGATGATGTCGGAGGGGGTCAGCCGCTCGCTGCGGCCGGAACTGAACATCTGGACTCTGGCGGAACCGCTCACCATACAGTGGATACGCGAAAACAGAGGCCCCGAAGCCCGCATCGCCGATACGGCGCACCATGTCGCCACCTTCGCTAAGCGCCTGCCGAAAACGCTCTCCCGGATCGAGCAAATCGTCGAGGACGTCCACGAGCGCGGCCTTCGGCTGGACGCCGGAGCCGCCGGAGAACGCCGCGACGGTTGGGTGAAGCTGGCGGTCTTCCTGGGGGCTACGGGTTTCGGCCTGGGTCTGGCAGCGCTCGTGCTGGCGCTTTAGCGCGCCGGGGCTTTAAAGGGTCACCACTCCCGTCTACAGGTGCGGCTTGCCACGGCGCGTGCGCATCATTACCTTATCTACGTGCGTCACCCGTAAAATAATGTGAATTGCCGATGCTGACCGGAAAAAGAATCCTCCTGATCGTTACCGGCGGAATCGCCGCGTACAAAAGTCTCGAGGCGATCCGTAGGCTGCGCGAGCGCGGCGCCAGCGTGCGATGCCTCCTGACGCGCTCAGGAGCGCAGTTCGTCACGCCGCTCTCCTTGCAGGCGGTCAGCGAGCAGAAGGTCTACAGTGACCTGTTTTCCCTCACCGACGAATCCGAGATGGGCCACATCCAGTTGAGCCGCGACGCCGACCTGCTGCTGGTCGCGCCCGCAACGGCCGACATCCTGGCCCGGATGACCCACGGATTGGCCGACGATCTTGCGACGACGGCGCTGCTCGCGACCGACAAGGAAATCATGGTGGCCCCGGCGATGAACGTGCGGATGTGGGAGCACCTGGCCACGCGGGAGAATCTTGCAACACTGCGCAAACGCGGCGTGCACGTCGTCGGGCCGAACGCCGGCTCGATGGCCTGTGGCGAGTTCGGCGAGGGCCGGATGGCGGAGCCGGACGAGATCGTTGCGGCAGTGGAACGATATTTTTCGGCGGACGCGCCGCTGGCCGGACGGCGGGCGCTCGTCACCAGCGGACCGACCCACGAGCCGATCGACCCGGTGCGCTACATCGCCAACCGCTCCAGCGGACGGCAAGGGCACGCAATCGCGGCGGCGCTGGCGCGGCTGGGCGCGGAAACCACGCTGGTGAGCGGCCCGACCGCCCTTCCCGACCCGGAAGGCGTACAGGTGGTTCGCGTCGAGTCGGCGGCGCAAATGCTGGCGGCCTGCGAAGCTGCGCTTCCGGTGGAGATCGCGGTCTGCGCGGCGGCTGTCAGCGACTGGCGGCTTGCTGCCTCGGCGAACCAAAAGATGAAGCGCGAGGGCCGCGACGCCCTGACGCTGGAGCTGTCGCAGAACCCCGATATCCTCGCGACGCTCTCGACGGCGGGGGCGAGCCGCCCTGCACTGGTCATTGGTTTCGCTGCCGAAACGGAAAAGGTGCTGGAGCACGCGCGGCAAAAACGCGCGCGCAAGGGCTGCGACTGGATCGTGGCGAACGACGTCTCGGCGGAAACCGGGACCTTCGGCGGAACCGACAACACGGTGCACTTGATCACCACCGACAGCGACAACCCGGAAAACTGGCCGCGGCTCTCCAAACACGACGTTGCGGAGCGTCTGGCCCGGCGCATCGCCGACTCCTTTTCCGGCGCGGTGGCGGCGGCATGAACGCGGCGCGCGGCCGCGAGGCGGGGGAGGATAGGCTGGAGGTGCCGCTGCGGCGTCTGGAGCACGCGCGCGACCTCGACCCGCCGCGCCTCGCCACGGCGGACAGCTCAGGACTTGACCTGCTGGCGGCCGTCGAGGCGGCGCAGGTGATCGAACCGGGCGGCCGGGCGTTGATCGGCAGTGGCATTGCCATCGCCTTGCCCCGTGGTTACGAGGCGCAGGTGCGCCCGCGCTCCGGCCTTGCCTTGAAGCACGGCGTGACGGTTTTGAACGCCCCCGGAACGATCGATGCGGACTACCGCGGCGAAATCGGCGTCATCCTGATCAACCTCGGGGATGCGCCCTTCACCGTGGAGCGCGGCCAACGCATCGCTCAGCTTGTGATCGCCCCGGTCACGCAGGCCCGCCTGATTCCGGTCGCGGTGCTGCCGGACAGCCTGCGCGGCGAAGGCGGATTCGGCTCCACCGGGGTCGGCGCGATTGCTGAATCCCGCGACGAAACCATCGACGAAGGAACGGAACGGAGCTGATATGCTGCGCCTTTCGAAGAAGCTGCTCTTTGCCATCGAAGCGGTGGTGGATATCGCCTACAACGCTGGGCCGGGCCCCGTGCGCTCCAGCGAGATTTCCCGCCGCCAAGGCATTCCCCGCCGCTACCTGGAGCAGGTGCTCCAGCAACTGGTGCACCACGGCGTTCTGGCCGGGCAGCGCGGGCCGCGCGGCGGCTATCGTCTCGCGCGCGAACGAAGGCGGATAACCGTGGGCGAAATCATCCGCGTCGTCCGCCAGTTGGAAGGCGCCTCCGATCCGATCGTGGAGGAGTCCGGCAGCGAGATTGGCCGCGACGTGGTCCGTCCGATCTGGGCCGGGATTCAAGACGAGATGATGCAACGCTTCGACGCCATGACGATTGAGGAGCTGTGCGATACTGCGCGGCGCAAGGGCATCAAATCCGAGGCCGTGCAGGTGCCGGACTTTTCGATCTAGATGTGACGATCTCGAGCTGCGCGAAACGAACCGAGAGCGCCATGGGGTTCTCACGTCCCGGGGAAATCGTTCGCCCAAGACAAACCACTCGTTGTCGCTCGTCGGATTTCCGACTAGATCTTGGCGAGCGCACGGGCCGTTGAAAAACCGTCGACGTCGAGCAAACGTCCCCTCGAGCAAACGCAAGGAGAGCCGCGATGCCGGAAAGCCCCGATGAAAAGCAGCCGTCCATAGAGGTCGCGCCGGAGTTCCGCGGGCGCATCTACGACTCCGTGCTCGACACCATCGGCGCGACGCCGTTGATCCGCCTGTCCCGGATCAGGCAGCGCCATAAGGTGGGCGCCGATATTGTCGGGAAGTGCGAGTTCTATAACCCGCTTTCATCGGTGAAGGATCGTATCGGCTTGGCAATGATCGAGGCGCTGGAGGCCGAGGGGCGGATCGAAAAGGATACCGTGATCGTCGAGCCGACGTCGGGCAACACCGGGATAGCCCTTGCTTTCGTGTGCGCCGCCAAGGGCTATCGCCTGATTCTCACCATGCCCGAAACGATGTCGGTGGAACGGCGCAAAATGCTGCGGCTGATGGGCGCGGAGCTAGTGCTGACCGACGGGGCGCACGGGATGCGCGGCGCGGTTCAAAAGGCCGAGCAGCTTCTGGCCGACCTGCCGAAGGCCGTGATGCCGCAGCAGTTCCGGAATCCCGCCAACCCGGAAATCCACCGCCAGACGACGGCTGAGGAGATCTGGCGCGATACTGCCGGACAGGTCGATGTCGTGATCTCCGGCGTCGGCACCGGCGGGACCTTGACAGGCGTGGGTTCCGTGTTGAAGGCGCGCAAGCCCGGCCTGCAAATGATCGCGGTGGAGCCTGAGGACAGCCCCGTCCTCTCCGGCGGACAGCCGGGGCCGCACAAGATTCAGGGGATCGGCGCGGGCTTCATTCCGGAAATCCTGGATACCGACCAGATCGACGAGGTGATACGCATCGGCAACGATACCGCCTTCGCCTGCTCGCGGGAGTTGGCGGCGCTGGAGGGCGTGACGGTCGGCATCTCCTCCGGCGCGGCTGTCGCGGCGGCGGTGGAACTGGGCCAGCGCCCGGAGATGGCCGGAAAGATGATCGTGGCAATCTTGCCATCCGGTGCGGAACGCTATCTCAGCACGCCGCTGTTCGAGGGAATGTAGACACCGCCTCAGTCCGACGGGCGGTCCCAAAATGGACCGCGCCGCACCTCGCTCTTCGGAATCGGGTTCTGCACTCCGATAAAGCTGTCCGCCTTCCCATCCTTGAAGGTGGCGCGGATGCGCAGACGGTTCCAGAAGGGCGTGCCGTCCTTACGGTAGTTCAGGATGTCGATGGTCATGCCACGGCACTCGGTAACGGCCTGGCGGAGCGCGGCGATATCCTCCGGATCGGTCTCCGGCCCCTGCATGAACCGGCAGTTGCGGCCCAGGATCTCGGATTCCGAATAGCCGGTATAGGTCAGGAAGAACTCCGTGGCGTAGACAATCGGATTGTCGTGCTGCCCCGGATCCGTCACAAGGCAGCACCGTCGCGCCTCTTGATCGGTAATTCGGTTGATCGCTTTCGATAGTGACATGTCGAGTCTCGAGTCCTTGCAGAAAAACCGAACAGCGGCCCTAGAGCGCATTTCGTTCCGATTGAATCGGAACGGCGCTCTAGATTCTTGTTTTTGCGCATTTTCTAGCGGCGAACCGGTGTCCACTTCGCCGGAAAATGCTCTAGCCTTGTCGATTTCAGTCTCACAAGTGGTAACCGCCTATTCAAGGAGATTTAAGCTACCCCTTTATTGTTAGCCCTCACTGCCGCTCGCAAACGTACCCGCTCCCTGGATTTTGCGGCTATACCGCCTGACGCAGCAGCACGATGGCGGCGACTATCCCTGCGTTGATCAGGCAGCCGACGGCGAATAGGCCCAGCGCGCGTTTCAACTCGCGAGGCCCCGGTGCGGCGACCGGGGAGATCGAGGCGTCGGCGCGGGCCGCCAGCGTCAACGCACCGCCCAGAGCGGCCACCGACCAGGAACGGCCCGGACGAAGCCGCCGCAGGGCGCGCAACGGCTTCGTCGTGGGAATGAAAACTGCCGCGAAGGTCAGGAGAAGGCCCGCTATTTTGTCCGGGATCCATTGCAGCGCGGCATCGAGGCGCACTGCCGGAAAGGCGAAGTCACCCTCGCTCGCGGGCGTATAACCGCCACCGCCCGGCCGGTTGCCGGTGGCGACGACGCTCGCGGTCGAGCGTACCGCCTGTTGCAGGAGAACGCCGGGCAGGCCGAGCAGCACGTACCAGAACACCGGGGCCACCACTCCCGCGGTGAACCGCTGCGCCAGTCCCTGCAGTGCCGCCAGGGCCAAACCGCGCGCGTCCAGCGCGTCGAGCCGCTGCGGATCGAGCATCTCCCCGGCCAGCGGGCGCAGATGTTCGCGCGCGCCGGTCACATCTTCGGCCTTCAGCGACTCGGCCACGCGCGCCGCCTGCCGTCCGCTGCCGCGCTGGCTCACCATTGCGATCAACAGGAAAACCTCCACAACCCAGACGAAGTGCAGCAAATTGCGCAGCCATGCGATCAGCACCCCAACCACCGCCGCCGCGACGGCAAGCGTCAGTACCGTCACCGCGCCACGGACGATCAAGTCCTTCCGCGCTCGCTGCGGCCGGTTCAGGCGCAGTTCCAGCGCCCGCGCGGCGCGCGCCATGACTCCGCGCGGATGCGGCACGCGCGGCAGCCGGGCGATGATGTCTCCGGCATAAGCCTCGATGGCCAGCGCGGCGAGCAACAGAAACAGCGGATCGGTGGCGCCGAAGGCCCCGACGGATGGAAGGAAATCCATGGTCCGGTAGGTTCCTCGATACTTTTTCGGGCGCGGGCAAGGCCCCCGGCTAGGTTTGTCGACTGCTTGTTACACGCGCGCGCCGTGTCCTCAAAGAGCCGACTTGCCCCGAAGTGGCGCAAGGATCGCTCGTCGTGGAGGCATAGGAAGCCGAACCGGCTTTGATTACAGTCCCTTAACGCACTCCGCCCCCGCCGCCGCCGTCCCCGCCGCCGTCCCCACCGCCGACGCCGCCTTCGCCCAGTTCGCTTCGCTGCGCCCCGCCGCCCGCGGGACGCGGCGTTTCGGCGTAACCGCCGTCCGCCTCGCTGTGGCGCGGAGCCTCCTGGTCCTCGGCGATTCGTTCGCGGCGATCCTCCAGGCCGGAGCGGATGTGGATGTCCTGTTGCGGGAAAGAGATCGTGATGCCTTCACGCTTGAAGGTCTCCTCGATGGAGAAGTGAAGATCGCTCGACACGATGAGAAAGAGGTCGGTTTCCCGGATGAAGCAACGCAGTTCGAAGTTCATCCCGGAGTCGCCGAAGCTGCGGAAGAGCGCCAGCGGCGCCGGAAAGCGCACCACGTCCTTGTTCTGCTCGGCGCACCGCAGCAGCAACTGCGCGACCTTGTTTGGATCGCTGCCATAGGCGGTGCGGACCCGCACGATGATCCGGGCGACGCGGTCCTTGTGGGTCCAGTTCGTGACCGCCGTGGTGATCAGATCGGAATTCGGGACGATCACGGAGGAGCGGTCGAAGGTTTCGATCTCGGTGGAGCGCACGGATATGTGCTTGACGATGCCCTCGTTGCCGCCCACGACGATCCAGTCGCCGACCTTGATCGGCCGCTCGATCAACAGCAGCAGCCCGGCCACGAAGTTTTCCACCACCGCGCGCAAGCCGAAGCCGATCCCCACCGACAACGCGCCCGCCACCAGTGCGAGGTTGGTGAAGTCCACCCCCAGGGCCGAAATCGACAGCAGAAGGGCTATCCCAACACCGAGGTAGCCCACGCCCGACGCAATGGAATTGCGCGCACCCAAATCCAGCTTCGTGTTCGGCAGAACCTTGTTGGAGAGCCAGCGGCGGAAGGCGTTGGTGACGATAAGCGCGACGGCGAAGACCAGCGCCGCAGCAACAATATCGAGCAGCGAAATCCTCACCCCGGCGATCTCGATGCCGGAGATGATCTGCCGGGTCCAAAGCTCCAGCGTCGTTGCGGGAACGCCATAGATCAGAAGCAGCAGGTAGACCAGCGGCACAAAGATCAAGGCATCCACAAGAAGGCCGAGCCAGAAGAACGTCAGCTTCTGGCTCGCTCCCGAACCCTCCGCCTGCACGCCCGCGCCGGATCGACGGGCCGGCTTCAGCCAGCGCAGAAGCAAGCGGTCGATGATTTCGTGCGCGGCGAGACGCAGGAGCAGCGCCAAGCCGATCAGGGCGATCGTGATCACGATGCGGGTTTGCGCGAAGTAGGCAAGCCGGCTGTAGCCCACCAGCGCGGCTATCGGGGCCAGCAGGACCACAAAGCGTAGGAGCCCCCGTATCCGGTCGAACCAAGGTCCCTCCCGCTGCTCGGACGACGGCTCGCCCTCTCCCGCTTCCGGAGCGGCGGCGTCGGGCTCGCCCTCCGGTTCCTCCGAATCGGGAGCCGAAGCGGCCCAGTACTCCGGCCGCAACGCCCAGACCAGCAACGCCGCCAGAAGTAAGGTCTGCACCAGGAAGAACACCGACTCCAGTTCCGGTGTAAGGCGGCCCGAGAAGTAAGCGGTTACCAGCAGGACCCCGCCCAGCGCCATGACAGCCGCAATCGCTCGAATCGCGTAAAGCAGGCTCCATACGCCGCCTTGTTCGACCGGCAGAATGCGCCACTCGACTTGCCGGGGCGAGAGCGACGCGCGCGCGAGCCCCGCCACCACCAGGAACGCCGAGACGCCCACCGCAGTGGCGTAGATCAGCACGGCGAATAGCCCGGTCAGCAGCTCGAAGAAGTAGAGCCCTCCCACGACGAACGCGATGATGACCGCCGGAACCACCGCGTTCGCCACGCCGTCCGCCATCGCCGCCAATAGCCGCCGCGCATAACTCGGATGATCCTCGCCGGATATCCGGCCACAGGTGCGCACAATCCACCGGCGCAGTGGCCAACCGATCAAAAGGCCGATGACGGGCAAGGCAAGAAAGACCCAAAGACCGCGCCAGGGGTGCTCCAACGTCTCCTGACGTTCCTCCCACCACGTCAGCGGCGCCCGAATCGTCAGGGCGAGGACGTCGAGGCCGTCGCGCAGTCCCGAACGCCAGACCTCCGCACTCACCGGCGGCGGATTGTACTGCAGGACCAAATCGCGAAAGCGCGCCTGCTCCCAGGCGGCCACCTCTTCCAGCAACTCGGTCGCCCGCACCCGCGCCAGATTGGCTTGGCGCGCACGCCCCTCGATGGTGCTGGCCTGACTGCGCAGACTCTCGCGCAGCTGAGCGATCGTCTCGTCCTCCTCCGGCTCGCCCGGCGCCGGCGGCGAACCGAGCGCCTCCAATTGCTGCCGGATAGTCGACAGGCGGGCGTTGGCCGTGACTTGCGCCTGCTCGGCATCGGTTACGACCTCCTGCAACGCGCGTCTTGCGTCGTTCACGTCCTCCTCGGCGAAATCGGTCTCCAGCCCGCGCTCCGCCTGCTCGATCGCCTCTTCCCACTGCGCCGCCCGCTCGTCGAAATCCGGCACGCCGTTCGTCTCGGCTGCGAGCGGCGGCGCGAAGAGGCTCAGAGTCAGCAGGACGAAGAGACCGAGGAACGCGAGCACACCCCCACGCCCGGCGAGCTTGTCCGGCAAGATTCGAGGCAGGCGGAAACCCATTTGTTCCGGCGGGAAGTAGCCACAATGGGACGACGCGCTGACAGGCATGGGCTCGACGTGTCCTTCGCTCGAAAAGGGCGGATAGTGCAGGATTGACGCGCAATAGGAAATAAACATGGCGTCGCCAAGGCGTTCGGATGCGACATCCTGTCAAACGCTCGCTTTTTGTTGCGGCGCTTCACCTCGGGCGCGCCTTGGGCTAGCCTTTGCAGCGTTGCAGGTTGCAGCGTCACAAAAAAAGAAGGTGCCGAAATGCTGTTCATGATCCACTGCGTCGACAAGGACGGCGCGCAGGACCTGCGCGCCGCCAACCGCGAGGCCCATCTCACCTACCTGAAAGGCTTCGCCGACAAGATCTTTGCGGCTGGGCCGTTGCTGCGCGAGGATGGAGAGGGCATGGCCGGAAGCCTGCTGTTGATGGAGTTTCCAGACCGCGCGGCGGTCGAGGCCTTCGCGCGCGAGGACCCCTACGCCAAGAGCGGCGTGTTCCAGAGCGTCGAGATCAAGGCATGGAAGAAGGTGCTGCCCTGATGGCCTTCTGGCTGATGAAGTCGGAGCCGGGCACCTGGTCCTGGGACGATCAGGTCGCGGCGGAGACGGCCGAATGGGACGGCGTGCGGAACTACCAGGCGTCGAACAACCTGAAGGCGATGCGAGTCGGGGATCTCGCGTTCTTTTACCACTCGGTGAACGAGAAGCGCATCGTCGGCATTGTGGAAGTTGTTGGGGAATACTACCCCGACCCGAGCGATCCGTCGGGGCGCTTCGGTATGGTCGACGTGAAGGCCGTGCGGCCCTTCGTGAAGCCGGTGACGCTGCAACAGATCAAAAGCGATTCACGCCTGCAGACGTTACCGCTGATCCGGCAGTCGCGCCTTTCGGTGATGGAAATCGACCCCGACTCCTGGCGCATCATCTGCGAGCTTGGGCAAACCGAACCGTAAGGCGTAGGCTTCATCGCTTGTCTCGCTAAGCCTTCGATTCAATAATATGAGTGAGAGAGAACGCCGTTCGAGACGTTCGTTACGTTCATTTGGGAGGGAGCGCTTCACCATGTCCGAGGTCGAAACCTATCCGGTTCCGGAAGAGATCGCCAAGAATGCCTGGGTCGACGAGCCTGGTTACAACCGGATGTATCAACACTCGATCGACGATCCCGAAGGCTTTTGGGCCGAGCACGGGAAGCGCATTCACTGGTTCAAACCGTTCACCAAGGTGAAGGACGTCAGCTTCGGCGCGATGGACGTCCACATCCGCTGGTTCTACGACGGCACCACGAACGCCTGCTACAACTGCCTGGACCGGCACTTGCCGCACAAGCAGAACGATACGGCATTCATTTGGGAAGCCGACGATCCGCGTGAGAGCCCCCGCCACATCAGCTTCGGTCAAGCGCATGAAGAGGTCTGCCGCCTGAGTAACGTGCTGAAGAAGCACGGCATCGAAAAGGGCGACCGCGTGACGATCTACATGCCGATGATCCCCGAGGCGGCTTACGCCATGTTGGCCTGCGCGCGCATCGGGGCGATCCACTCCATCGTCTTTGGCGGCTTCGCCCCGGACAGCTTGGCCGCGCGCGTCATCGACGCCGACGCGAAGATGATCATCACGTCGGACGAAGGCCTGCGCGGCGGCCGGAAAGTGCCGCTGAAGAAAAACACCGACGAGGCGGTTGCGAAGTGTCCAAGCGTGCAGTCGGTGCTGGTGGTCAGGCGCACCGGCGGCGCGGTCAAATGGACCGATGGCCGAGACCACTGGTACCACGAAGAACTGCAGAAGGCTTCCAGCGACTGCCCGGCAGAAGAGATGGACGCGGAGGACCCGCTGTTTATCCTCTACACATCCGGTTCGACCGGAAAGCCGAAGGGCGTGGTGCACACGACCGGCGGGTACATGGTCTTCGTTTCGATGACGCATCAATACGTCTTCGATTACCATGACGGCGATGTCTATTGGTGCACAGCCGACGTGGGCTGGGTGACCGGACACAGCTATATCGTGTACGGGCCGCTGGCCAACGGCGCGACGACGCTGATCTTTGAGGGCGTGCCGAACTACCCCAACGCCTCGCGCCACTGGGAAGTGATCGACAAGCACAAGGTCAATATCTACTACACCGCGCCCACCGCGATCCGCGCCCTGATGCGCGAAGGGCAGGAGCCGGTGAAGAAGACGAGCCGCAAAACCCTGCGCATCCTCGGCACGGTGGGCGAACCGATCAACCCGGAGGCGTGGCGCTGGTATCACGAGGTGGTGGGCGAGAAGCGCTGCCCCATCGTGGACACCTGGTGGCAAACCGAAACCGGCGGCATCCTGATCTCGCCGCTGCCGGGCGCGACGCCCCTGAAGCCGGGCTCGGCGACGAACCCCTTCTTCGGCGTAAAGCCTGTCATCGTGGACAGTGACGGTAACCACCTCGAGGGCGCCACCGACGGCAACCTCTGCATCGCCGACTCCTGGCCGGGTCAGATGCGTACGCTCTACGGCGACCATGAGCGCTTCGTGCAGACTTATTTCTCGACCTACCCCGGCAAGTATTTCACGGGTGACGGCTGCCGCCGCGACACGGACGGCTACTACTGGATCACCGGTCGCGTGGACGATGTGCTGAACGTCTCCGGCCACCGCATGGGCACGGCCGAGATCGAAAGCGCGCTGGTGATGCACGCCAAGGTCGCCGAGGCCGCTGTCGTCGGCTATCCGCACGAACTGAAGGGCCAGGGCATCTATGCCTATGTCACCTTGAACTCCGGCGAGGAGCCGAGCGAAGCTCTTCGCAAGGAACTCCTGGATATGTGCCGGAAGGAGATCGGCGCGATTGCCAAGCCGGACCTGATTCAGTTCGCGCCGGGACTGCCGAAGACCCGCTCCGGCAAGATCATGCGGCGGATCCTGCGTAAGATCGCGGAAGACGACTTCTCCAGCCTGGGCGACACCTCCACACTGGCCGATCCGGGCGTCGTCGACGACCTGATCGAGAACCGCCAGAACCGGGGCGAAGCGGCGGAATAGCCAAGGGCTGAGCCTTTTGCTACGGATGACGATGGGCCGGAGCCGGGCAGGCTCCGGCTCTTCTTTTAAGGACAACCGCAACCACAAGGAGATCGTGTCATGGGAGAACCGAGGGGCGGCTGGCGGATCACCGCCCAAGCCGCACGCGCGGCGCAGAACGAGCCGGGCCGCAGCTCCGCCCTTCTCATGGACCACGGTTCGATGAGCGTTCGCTACTACGCGCCGCGCGGCCACGATCCGCAGCAACCTCATGAGCAGGACGAACTTTACGTGGTGCTGTCCGGCCACGGCACTTTCCTGCGATGCGGCAACCGCACGCCCTTCGGCCCTGGCGACGTGCTGTTCGCAGCGGCTGGCGAGGAGCATCGCTTCGAGGAGTTCTCCGACGACTTCGAGACCTGGGTGGTGTTTTACGGCCCAAAGGGCGGCGAATGATACGAAATCACGCTTAATGCCAATCGATTTGCCAGCGCTCAATCCTTCGTTAACCGGATTGCAGCCAAGATCGCAAGACTCGGGCGAGTTCAACAATGGGCGATGGCGAACAGGATGGCGACAGAGGCAGCGCAGGTGGCGGCGAAGCTCGATGAAATGCAGGAGCGTATGGAGCGCATGGAGCGTTTCATGGCGCAGCGCTTCGACGAAATTTCCGTTGAAATCAACGCCGCGTCCGAACTGGTCGGGATGAGCGAGAATGGCGTCAAGGAGAGTTTCGGCGAGGTGTTGGAACTCCTGAGCGCGATCTCCGCCCACGGCAGCGCGCAGTCGCGGGTGCAAGCCGGTGTCGAGCTGGACGCCGTGGTGAAAATCACCGAGGACGCCGCGAACCGTATCCTCGACGCCGCCGACCGCATCGGCGGACGCCTGGACGAGCCGGAGCTTTGGAACGACGGCGTGCAGCGCGCCGACGCCATCGCCGGAACGATGGACGATGTGCAGGAGATCCTGATGGCCTGCGCCTTTCAGGACATCACCGGCCAGCGCATCGAGCGCACCTTGAAGAACCTGCAACTTATCGAGGCGCGCCTGACCAGCACGCTGTCGAAGTTCGGCATCAATCCGGCGGATTACCAGGAGGGAGCCCAGGCACGGCTTGCACCCGGAACCAGCCAGAATGAGATCGATGGGCTGTTCGACGGGTCCAGCGACGGATTTGGCAGCGACGGGGCCGAGGCGGGCGGCGACGCCGATCAGGACAGCATCGACGCGATGTTCGACAAGTAAGATACCGCGCTTAGCCCCGCGCCCGTGGCGTCTGCTCTACTCCCGCGCCCGCGCGTTAATCTCGGCCTGCCGCTGGCGCTTGTCTTCGGGCCACTCCGCCTTCAGATAGGCGAGAACTGCGCGCATCTCCGCCTCCGAAAGGCGGCCGCCAAAGCCTTTCATGTCGCTCCTGTAGCCTTCAGGCGCGAAGGGCTCGATGCCCTGCTCGATGATCGCCAACAGTTCATCGTCCGGGTGGTGCCAGGTGTGCCCGCTCCCGTCCAGCGGCGGGGCCGGGAGCTTGCCGTCCTCGCCGCGCTCGCGCCAGTTCTCCTGCCCCTCGCGGTCGTCACCGTGACACGCCGCGCAGTTCTGGGAATAGACCGCCTCCCCCAGCGCCAGAGTCTCCGGCCCGACCGCCGCGCTCTCGCGTTCGCCTCCGACAGGCGACCAAGGTGCGGGGGCTCCGATCATCAGCCAGCCGCCAAGGAGGATCATTACCATGACCGTGGAGATTAGGGCCGTCTGCCGCATGCCAACGCGCTCCACCTACGAATCGCCAAGGCGTTCCGGATAGACGTTCCTGCTGCTGGAAGGTCAACGCTTGTTTGGCTTCAGTTACTTGCTTCTGCTAATTGTTCCGGTCGCGCAAAAAAGATCGTTACGGTCCCGATACGAAAACCCCAGCGGCTGACGTCCGCCCGATTGATCAGCACGCCGCCCGGCTGCAGGAACATCCAATCGTCGAAGGTGACGCGCCAGATGCTGTCGCCGACCTTCATGTCCATCTGATACGTCCAGTGCAGCGCATTCCCCGCGACCTCGCCTTCGGCGACGCCGATCACGTCGTCGGCGGTGCCTTCGTAGCGGCCACCGGGCCGCTTCTGGATGGTCCAGACGCGCCGGTCGGTCTCCCCGTCGGCATAGTAAAAATCCTCATCGAGCACCAGGGTCTGCGTTTCAGCATCCCAGGACCCGTCGATCTCAACCCTGAATTCCCGGCGGAGCGTGCCGAAACGGTCATGGAACACGCCCCATGCCTCGGTCTCTCCGGCAAAGAACGTTTCGAGTTCCAGTTCAGGCTCACGGTCCTCGAAGTCGGCGATCTGCGCGCCGCCACAGGCCGCCAGAACGAACGCGGCCAAGCACGAAAAAGCAACGGCACGCCAGGACGCGCAGCGCATGATTTCCTCCGGGAGCGTAACGGTTATCTAGCGATACGCCCTCTGGAGACCGTTGGATCATACCGGCCGCTAACCTGAAACCTCGCACCACCCTTCCCGCCGGCCGCCGCCATAGGGCCGAGCGTGACCGGCCCTCAGCAGCGCGACGCCGAGATCGCGCCCGTCCTGCGCCGCAACATCCGCAACGACCCGACCCGCGTACTTGCCGTAACGGACACTGCTAAGCTGTACGCGCACGGGCAAGTCGCCGCTCGCCCCCAGCCATTGCTCGACGAAAGCCCGCGCGGCCAGTGCTTTTTCTCGTTCCTCGGAACAGCGCGCACGCAACTCGGGTGCGTCCACTGCGGCGAGACGTACATGCGTCGTCACGACTTGACCGACCCAGACCGCGGCGCGCACCTCGATCGTGTCGCCGTCGATCACCCGCAGGACCTGAGCCGCGACCGGGCCGGGTACGACGGACGCGAAATCTGAAGCAACGGCTGGGCCTCCGCTCCCGAAAAGAACAGCGGCCAAGGCCATCATCCCAGCCCTTCCCGGTCCTCGCAACCCGCCGCTCCCCCTGTCTCGACGAACAGGAGAATGCATCGCTGGGTAGATAATATCAAGCGCCTTTACACGCTTTAGGTTTAGGATGTAGCTACCGAGGCCGGTTTTCCGGTATTCGGTTTTAGAAGTCGAAGCACCGCCCGCCGCGCTCCCAATCGCCGTAGCGGGTAGGCTCCGGGCCTTCCGGGCCGCCGATTTCCTTCGGGCGTGCGCCTTCGGCATCCTTACTCGCCGCTGCTAGCTCGGGCGGTGCCGCCTGTGCCGCTGCGGGCGTTTGCGTCTCCGGCTTCGCCTGCGGCTTGGGCTTCGCAGGCTTCGGAGCGAAACTCTTGAATAGCTTTACCATGATGCCTCTAGAATTAGCGCCGCGCGCCCGGCGGGGCAAGGGGGCGCATCTTGAAGCCGTTCCACACTTCAACCAGATACTACGTCAACATCTTGCGGGTACGCCCGAGGATAGGCCGGTATGATGGAGGTACACCGTCTATGAACACCTTGCGCACCTTTGCGCTGCTTGCGGCCATGACCGCAATCTTCCTATTCGCAGGCTTTCTCGTGGCGGGCGAGCTCGGCGTCATCATCGCGTTTGTCCTGGCCCTCGGGATAAACCTTTTCAGCTACTGGAACTCCGACAAGATCGTGCTGCGCATGCACAGCGCTCGCGAGGTCGATCGACGGGGCGCACCGGAGCTTTACGGCATCTGCGAACAATTGGCGCAGAACGCCGGGCTTCCCATGCCGAAGGTCTACATCATCGACCAGGAGCAACCGAACGCTTTCGCCACCGGCCGCAACCCCGAAAACGCGGCGATCGCGGCGACCAGCGGCCTGCTGCGCCGCCTATCGCACGAGGAGATTGCCGCCGTCATGGCGCACGAGCTGGCGCACGTGAAGAACCGCGACACCCTGACGATGACGATCACCGCGACTCTGGCCGGTGCGGTTTCCATGATCGCCAATATGGCGATGTTCGCCGGGATGTTCGGCGGCGGCAACCGCAACCCGCTGGGGCTTGTCGGCGTGTTGCTGGTCGCGATTCTTGCGCCGCTGGCGGCGGCGATGGTGCAGATGGCGATCAGCCGGACGCGCGAATACGAGGCCGACAAGCTGGGCGCGGAGATATGCGGGCAGCCGCTCTGGCTCGCGTCCGCCCTGCAGAAAATTCAGTCGTTCGCGCGGCGCACCGAAAACGAAGCGGCCGAGAGGAACCCCGCAACCGCCCACATGTTCATCATCAACCCGTTGAGCGGGAAGAACTACGACAACCTGTTTTCCACCCACCCGAAGACCGAGGAACGCATTTCACGTCTGCAGGCCTTGGCGCAGGAATGGGGGCGGGGCGGTTCCGTGGGCGCAGGTCGGGCCAGCCCCTGGGGCTAAAAGGCCGCCGACGCATCAGGAAAACGGGCTCACTCGAAGCGGTGCTCGTCCTGCCAGACGTCGGTGGGATCGTTACTGACGCCCTCGACCTTGACGTGCCCCGCCCGCAGCTCCGCGAGCAACATGCGAAGACCGGAATCTAGCGCCTCATGGCGCTCGCGCTCGGCTTCCAGCATTTTGATCGCGCCGGAATCCGGAAGGCTATCGCCGTTTCCGAGATCCAAGGTGGCGGCAATGTAGCGGGCCTTGGACTTGGCTGTCTTGTCGACCAACGCCTGGACTTCCGACGGGGACACGCTCACCAGCGTCTGGCGAATCTGCGCCTCGTCGCTGCGCCGAATCATAGTTTCAAGCCCGCGAAGATAATCGCGCAGGCGCATCTCGCCGGTTTCACGCCGGACGCTGGGACGGGAAAGGCGGGCTTCCGGCACATCCTCGCTCGCGCCGAACCCGTTGAGGACCAGGGACTTCAGCCGCGCACCGGCGCCGCCACCGGAGTCCTTGCCCTGCTTTCCGCCGCCATTGTTGCGGTCGATCTGGAACAAAGTCGCTACACTCATCGACACAGACCCTCCCTTCACCGAAAAAGACACCGCCCGGCAGGCGGTACTGACTTCGAAGTTCCAGAAGCAAGCACCGTGCCAACTCACGAACCGCAGTTTTTCTGCAGGTTGGCCGCTGCTCGACTTGGCTCGGCTCGGCAGAGTTCACCGGGCAGGGCGGCAGGGCCTGCCGGGCGGCACAACCGCAGCGTTTCGACAGGGCGGTTGGCTCGGGCGCTTCAGTTCGTCTAAGCGCCGGCGCCTCGCCCCCTGGGCATGGGGCTCATGCATCCCTATCTTTAATGAATAGGGGTAGTTCGAACCGGGCGAATCGGCATGCAGGAGACGAACAAGACAAAAAGCGGCGAAATATACGCCAGCTATCGCCTCACAATCTGCGGGCTGGACGAGTTGCTGAGCCAGCGCAGCACACGGGTTACCCATGTTCTGTCGATCCTCGATCCGGGAATGCCACAGCCGGAGATCGTGCGGCACTACAAGATGCTTCGCGATCACCAGATGCTGCATTTCCACGACATAGCGCAGCCGATGGCGGGAGCGCAGGCACCCTCGCGCGGGCATGTCGCGCGACTGCTGGCTTATGGCGACGAAATCGTGAGCACGCTCGGGGCGGAGGATCATCTGCTGATCCATTGCCATGCCGGAATTTCGCGCTCCACGGCGGCGGCCACGATTCTACTGGCGCAGCACCATCCCGGACGTGAGGAGCAGGCGCTGCAACGGGTCGTCCAAAGCCGGCCCGTGGCGATTCCCAACGTGCGGATGATCGCCTACGCGGATGCGCTGCTGGAACGCGATGGCGCCTTGATCGCCGCACTGGAAAACCTGCGGCGCGGGCGTCTTCGCGGCGATGAAGCTTCGCCGTCTTGGTTGCAGGTCCTAAGCCGGGGCTTGCGCGGGCGATAGAGCGCCGGGACCGTACCGCTATTCCGCCGCTTTCGGTTTTTCGCTCTGTTCGTGCTCGTCCAGCACCTGCGCCACCGGCTTCCCGCGAACCGATTGAGCGGCGGCGTCCAGCCTGCGCACGGCCTCCTCGGCGCTTTGCAGCCATCCGTCGCCTGGCTTCAGCGAGAGGTGCAGCGCGTCCAGCAATTCATCCAAATCGACGTCTCCGAGATCGCGGCCGATGACCCACTTTCCGTGGTGAGTGCGCGCCACGAAACCGTTCGCCCGCATGTAATCCAGCGTCTGGTCAATCTCTTCCGGTGTCGCGGGCAGATTGCCCGTCATCTCCTTGCGTCCAAGCTGGCGGCCTTCATGCATCGCCTGGCGAAGCCGCAACAACACCGACAAGGCCAGAGCAAGACGCTGCCCCGCCGACCAATGGCGGAGGGTGCGCGCTCGAGTCGTCTGGAACTCCGGCAGCGTCGCGGCCACCTCGGCCCCGAGCAGGACCGCCATCCACGTTAGGAAAAGCCAAAGCAGGAAAATCGGTATACTCGAGAGCGCGCCGTAGATCGCTTCATAAGCCGGGAAGTTCGCCAGGTAGATGGCGAAGCCCCATTTCAGAATCTCGAACAGCGACGCCGCCACGACACCGCCGATGGCGGCATGCGCTAGCTGAACGCGGCGGTTCGGCACGATGAAGAAGGCTAAGGTGAAGGCGCTAGCCGCCAGCACGAACGCGATTAGCTGCGATATTTCGAGCCAGCCACTAACATAGTCGAAGCCCATCATCTCCGCCTGCGCGAAGAATATGCTGGAGATCGAAAGCGACGCCCCCACCAAAAGCGGCCCCAGCGTCAACAACGCCCAATACACCAGCATCCGCATCGCCAGGGAGTGCGGCTCGCTCACCCGCCAGATTTTATTGAATGCGGAATTGATGTTGAACAACAGCAACAACGCGGTGACGAGCAAGGCCACGACTCCCGGCCCCGCCACGCGGGTGGCCGCTTGCGCGAACTCCTGCAACCGCTCCGCGATTTCGTCGCCGGTTTCCGGGAGGAAATCTTGCACCAATCCGCTCAGCAACCGTTCCTGCGCGCCCTCGAACGCGGGAAATAGCGAGAGCATGCCGAATACGATCGTCAGCAACGGCACCAGCGCCAGCAACGAGGCATAGCTAAGCCCTGCGGCGAGGCGCATGCCGTCATCCGCTTCGAACCGCCGCCAAGTATGGTGCAGAAAACGCCCCAGCGTGACGAGAACCGCAAGCGCCCGCTGCGCCGGGCCCTCCGGCCGGTCCGCCAGCGCACGTTCGGCCAATCTATGAAACCATTCCGGTCCCTTCATGCCTTAGAGTATAAGTGCACTGCCCCGGCAATGCGACTTTTCGTGACACAAGATTCTCTCGACACGGCTCGCTTGCGTTTGATCGCCGTAGCCTTTGATGTAGGATGCGGCGACTTCAGGCGCGTTGGCGCCGGTGGGAAACGGAAATTCAGTGATAGAGGTGGGTATGTCCGACGATATGTCGCTCATGAAGGGCAAGCGAGGCCTTGTCATGGGCGTGGCCAATGATCGTTCGATCGCGTGGGGAATCGCCAAACAGGTTCACGCGCAAGGGGCCAAGCTCGGATTTACCTATCAGGGCGATGCGCTGTTGAAACGGGTCCGGCCCTTGTCTGAACAGGTCGGGGCGGACATCCTGGAGCACTGCGACGTCAGCGACGACGCCTCCATCGATTCGCTGTTCAAGAAGGTGGAAGAGACCTGGGGCGGGCTCGATTTTTTGGTTCACGCCATCGCCTACGCGGATCGCGAAGAGTTGAAGGACACCTATCTGCGCACCAGCCGCGAGGGTTTCCTGAAGAGCCTGGACATCTCGTGCTACTCCTTCACCGCCGTGGCACAGCGCGCGGTGCCGCTGATGAAGGACGGCGGCAGCCTGCTGACGCTCACCTACTACGGCGCTGAACAGGTCATGCCGCACTACAACGTGATGGGCGTCGCCAAGGCCGCGTTGGAATCCTCGGTGCGCTACCTCGCGTCGGATCTGGGTGATGCGGGCATTCGGGTGAACGCGATTTCGGCAGGCCCGATCCGCACGCTGGCCGCCAGCGGTATCGGCGATTTCCGCTATATCATGAAGTGGAACGAATTGAACTCTCCGCTACGGCGCAACGTCACCATCGATCAGGTCGGCGGCTCCGCGCTCTATCTGTTGAGCGACCTGTCCTCGGCAGTGACCGGGGAGGTGCATCACGTGGACTCCGGCTATCACACCGTCGGCATGATGGCCGTCGACGCCGCCCCGCAGCTTGCAGAACTGCTGGAAAGCCTCAAGCGAGAGCCGTCGCCCTAAGGCGCGGGCGGTCACGAACATGCCAGGAAATTCCTTCGGTCAAACGTTCACCTTCACCACCTGGGGCGAAAGCCACGGGGCCGCTATCGGTTGCGTTGTCGACGGCGTTCCACCGGGCGTCGCACTGGCGGAGCCGGATATTCAGAAGCATCTGGACCGCCGCAGGCCCGGCCAATCCCGCTATACGACGCAGCGCCAGGAAGCCGACACGGTGCGCATCCTCTCCGGCGTGTTCGAAGGCGTGACTACCGGAACGCCGATCGCGCTGATGACCGAGAACGCCGATCAGCGCTCCAAGGACTACGGCGAAATCGTTCAGACCTTCCGCCCCGGCCACGCGGATTACACCTACTTGGCCAAGTACGGGCTGCGCGACCATCGTGGCGGCGGGCGCTCCTCGGCGCGCGAGACGGCGATGCGGGTCGCGGCGGGAGCGGTCGCGCGGAAGGTCTTGGATCACATCCTGACCGCCCCGGTGAGCGTGCGCGGCGCGCTGGTGCAGATGGGTCCGCACGGAATCGACCGGGCGCGCTGGGACTGGGACGAAGTGGACGCCAACCCCTTCTTCTGCCCCGACCGTGAGGCTGCGCGCGAATGGGCGGACTATCTCGACGGCGTGCGCAAGCGCGGTTCCTCCGCCGGTGCGGTGGTTGAAGTAGTCGCGGAAGGTGTGCCCGCCGGGCTGGGAGAGCCGGTCTACGACCGGCTGGACGCCGATCTCGCGAAGGCGCTGATGAGCATCAACGCGGTGAAGGGCGTTGAAATCGGCAACGGCTTCGCAGCCGCCGCCACCTCGGGCGAGGACAACGCCGACGAGATGCGCATGGGTGCGGACGGTCCTGAGTTCCTGTCGAACAACAACGGCGGTGTTTTGGGCGGGATTTCCTCCGGTCAGCCAGTGGTTGCGCGCTTTGCGGTAAAGCCCACCTCGTCGATCCTGATCCCGCGCCGTAGCGTCACGCAGTCCGGCGAAGAGACCGATGTGGTGACCAAGGGCCGCCACGATCCTTGCGTGGGCATACGCGCCGTGCCGGTTGGCGAAGCGATGCTTGCCCTGGTCATCGCCGACCACCTGCTACGCCAGCGCGCACAGACCGGAACAGCGGGACCCGTCCGCACCTTCTGAAGGACGGCAGAGCCGCCAAGCTACAGCGTGTGAACCCAGCTCAGCCGCCGCTTGGGTGACCGGGTCCTGCGGCCGGGTTCCATTTGCGGATGCGCTTCTTTTCCCTGGGTTTGTCCTCAATCCCAAGCGTCTCCCGCCCCTTTTCGTGAACAAGGCGGGAGAACTCGTCGAAGCGCCGGGCGAGTTCCTGCTTTTCTTCCTTGGTCAACTCTTCGTCGCGCTTACCGGAAAGATCGCGCTCTTCAAGGTCGTCCATTGGCTTGTCCTGAACCCTTAATATCGGTTTTGACACCGTTTCCATCGAAGGGATCCAGATTGCGGAAATAAAGTTAACAATTCATTGGCGCACCCCCGCGCAACCGGACTGGTCCCGGGCCCGCGAACGCCACTGGGAGTGCCGCAGCGGGTGCGGGAAGACTTCACGACGGCTTCGGCGTCTTATCCGGCTTGCCGGTGCCGGAGTCGCGCTTATTTTTCGGCTTGTTGGACGCGCCCCCATCGTGGCCCTCAGCCTTCGGCGTCCCGCCCCGCTTGCGCCGCTTATCGCGCTGTTGCATCTTCCGGCGGTAGTCTTGCAGGTCAATTACGTCGCCCATTGGAGTCGCACCCGCTAAATTTCTCAGGCTGAACCTTCTTAATGAAAGGGCTGCGCCGCGAATCGTTCCTCGCCGGGACCAGCCCAATTGCCGTCTGCGCCCGCTTTCATTAGCTTACCGCATACGCTGGCGGTCGCAAACGGGAAGCAGGCCCCCAGGTATTTATTTTACCAGTCGAAAGGTTGCCTTTGAAGACGGTTCTCTCAGTCCTTCTCGGGCTTGTCGTGCTGCTCGTGGCGGCGGTCCTGATCGGGCCCGGCCTGATCGATTGGACGGCCCACAAGGACCGCATCACCGATCAGATCGAGAACGCCACGGGCCGCGAGGTCAGCATCGAGGGCGGCGTGTCGCTATCTCTGCTGCCGCGCCCCAGTTTCGCCGCTGAAAACGTACGTCTCGCCAACCTGCCGGATGGCAGCCGACCGGAAATGGCGCGGGCGCGCGGCGTCCGCATTGAATTGGACTTCACGCCTCTGCTGCAGGGCAACATCCAGGTGCGCGAGGTTATCTTGGTGGAGCCGGAAATCCTGCTGGAGGTGCTCCCCGACGGTCGACGCAACTGGGATTTTCGCGAAGATGGAGGGGCCTCCGAACTGCCGGTCAGTTTGGAGAGCTTCCGGATTGTGCGCGGCCGCGTCACTTATCATGACGCGGGCGCCGGGGTGATCGAGCAGATTACCGAGGCCGAACTGGACCTCACCGCCGAGTCCCTCAACGGCCCCTTCAGCGCGACCGGCACCCTGAACCTGCGCGGAGTCGGACTGGGCATTGAAGGCGTTCTCGGCCGCCTCCGACGCGGCAGCGGAACGCCGTTCAACGTGGCCGTAACAATGCCCGGAGACGACGCACAGATGCGCTTTAGCGGGACCTTCGCGCGCGCCGTCGACGGTGCGGCCGACGCACGCGCCAGCCTACGGCTCGAAGGTGGGAATCTGGCGCGTAGCCTCTCGCTCGCCGGGTTCGAGGGGGTTTCGGCCGCCTTGGCGCAGGGCTACCGCTTCTCCAGCGATATACGGCTGGACGAGGGCAACGCGCAGGCGACCGATTTCGACTTGCGCCTGGGCGACACATCGGCTTCGGGCGCACTCCAGCTCGCGTTTGGCGCACCGATGGAGGGGGCCGCCCGCGTATCGGTGCAGCGCCTCAATCTGGACGATCTCGTTGCGCTATCCGAGGAAGATGGAAACAGCGGCGGACGTTGGGCCGCCGACGAACTGACCCTGCCGGAGTGGTTGGAGGGAACCTTCGACCTGGACATCGGGGCGTTGATCTATCGCGGGCAAATCGTTCGTCAGGGCAGGCTTCGCGCGGAACTGACCGCGGGCACGCTGCACCTGCGCGAGGCCACGGCCTTGCTTCCCGGCGGCGGCTCGCTTGCGCTGTCGGGGCGTGCGGCGGCCAACGGAAACGACGAGCCCGCCTTCTCCGGCCGGGTCGAGGCCGGCGCGGACAATCTGCGCGGCCTGCTGGACTGGCTCGATGTGCCCGTGGATGACGTTCCGACCCCGCGGCTGCGGCGTATGAGCCTGTTGAGCGATCTTCACGCCACGCCCGGCCAGATCACCGCGTCCAGCGTGGATCTGACCATCGATTCGATGAAGATCACCGGCGGTGTCGTGGTTGCGCTGCGGGCGCGTCCGGCGCTGGGCATCGGCCTTTCGGTGGAGCGGCTGAACCTGGATGGCTATCTGCCGGAGACGGCCACTGGCGATGGCGGGGAATTCGCGGGGCTGCCAGCGGTTTTCGACAGCTTTGACGCCAACTTCGACCTGCGCGCGGGCTCCGTCGACTACGGCGGCGAAACCGCCCGCGACGTCGTCGTCGACGCGACGCTTCAGCGCGGCGACCTGAATATTCGTCGCGCCGTCCTGGGCGAACTTGCCGGGAGCCGCTTCGCCTTCGCCGGAATGCTCGAGGGAGCGACCGGCGGTGTTGGAGAAATTGACGGGACGCTGGAAATCGAGACGCAGGAAGCGCGCGAGTTGCTGCGCCTGATCGGTCAGGAAGAGCTATTACCGCCCGGCCTCGGGCCGATATCGCTCCAGGGCGCGTTGCAAGGCGATCTGAGGAGCCTGGGCGTCGATCTTCGGCTAGAGGGCTTGGACGGCCTTGCCACCGCAAGCGGCGATCTGCGCCTTCTAGCGGGACCGCCGGAAGCCGATCTCGCCGTGACTGTGCGCCACGACGACCTCGCCGCCCTGCTGACGCGACTGGACCGGGCCGCGCCGCTAGACGGGGAGGCCGTGGGCGGGCTGGACCTCTCCGCCCAAATCGGGGCCACGGCGCTGCGGATCGAAGCGGACGGTCTGTCCGGCAACCTGGGCCCCGTCTCGCTCTCCGGCCAGTTTGCCGCCGATTACTCCGAAGAGCGGCCGATGGTGACGGCCAACTTCGAGGCCGGGGAGATTCCCGTGCCGCTGGTGCTCGGGCTGCTGCGAGGCGACGGCCCCTCACCGAACGCGGAGAGCGGGCCATCGTCCGACGAAGCGCGGCACTGGTCCGACACGCCAATCGATTTTTCCGCCCTGCAAACGGTCGACGCAAGCCTGACATTGCGGGCGGGGGCCCTGATCCTGAGTTCCGGCACGCGGGTGGAACAGGCGGCGATCAACATCGGACTGCGCAACGGTGTGCTGGATATCGAGCGCTTCGCCGGAAGGCTGCACGACGGTGAGGTGACGATCAGCGGCACGCTGGACAGCCGCGACACGCCGACTTTCGGCGGCCGCTTTCGCGTCGATGAGCTTGAGAGCGCCGGGTTGTCGGACCGCGGGCTCCTGGGCCGGATCAGCGGACCTCTGGATTTGGACGCACAGATCAACGCACGCGGCGCCAGCGAGCGGGCGCTGCTCCGCAACCTCTCCGGGGCTGGTACGGTGTCCGGCACGCTCACGCTCGCGGGCGAGTTGGCGGGAGAAGAAGACGAGGCGGGGCGAATGCTCGCCGAGTTGATTGGCGAGGGTGCCGATGCGATTGCCGGAGTGCAGGAGGCCGGGACCACGCTGACCGAGGCTTTCGCAGGCGAAACCGCCGATCTGATGGGGCGGTTCGGCGCCCGCAACGGAGTCTTCACCACCGACGACTTAACGCTGCGCGGCCCCGAGGTCCGGGCGATATTGACCGGCGAAGCCGACCTTCCGCGCTGGCGGACCGAGACGCGAATCGACTTCTTCCACAAAGACGATTCGGGCGAAGGTCCCTACATGAGCGCACTACTCAACGGCACACTGGACCAGCCCGACCCCACGATCCAGGGCGGCCCGTTCCGTCCCCAGGAACCGGAACCTCAGCGCGTCGATGCGCCTGCGATAGACTTCGATCAACTGCGCCGCGAGGCGGAAACGCCGCCGCCCGAGGTCCAGCAACCCGCCGTGCCTGACGAGAGCTTGCGGCGCCCGAGCGCCGAGGACATCATCCGCGATCTCTTGGAAGATCTCGACGACGAGGGCGGCTGAGGGCGCTCACGCCAAGCGTGCCCCGCCCCCGAACCGGTTTACTGGGCGAGCAGCGTGTAGGTCAGGTTGCGCCCCGCGCCGACTTCGATCACGTGACCGACAGTGCGGCCGTTATAATCGACCTCCACTTGGTACCAACCTTCGCGGAGCAGCAGGCTCGGCCGATCGGCAAGGACCTTCGCGATCTCGTCGCCCTTACCCTCGCCCTGCCGGTAGCTGTGGATGCGCCATTCCATGGCATCGCGCACCGCGCCCGCATTGCGGGACGGCCGCAGCCTCAGGGCCACATTCCCGGCGCGTAGGTTGATCAGATGCGTCTCCTGCGCCGCTCCAGTGACCTCGATATCCTGCACGCGCCGCGCCGTGCCGTAGATCGCAACGACCCGGTATGCGCCGGGCTCCAGCGAAATCTGCGTCGGAACCCCTTCCGCCCGCGCGACTACGGCTTCCGCGCGCGACCCCTGGAGCGACCAGACGATAAGCTTCATCGTCTCCGACAGGCGCGGGCCGCCCTTCGCGACAACCGCCTCGAACGACACCGGAGACGCAGCCTGTTGCGCCCGGCCGTGGTCCGGCATGGCCGCAACAGTGGCCAGCACGAGTGCCACACAGGCGCAGGCGGCGGCAAGGCGGCGCAGGACGGTCCTGGCTTTCACGGTGGTATCCCCCTATCCAAAAAACCTTCGGTGGCAAGTATGATAGCGGCACACATGGTTTACAAAGACTGAATCTAATGACGCGCCGACGGGATTTCCCATCGGCGCGTCACCAGCGTCAGATAGCGATAGAGGCTTGTGAAAGGCTAGAAAAGCCCTTCCACCAGGCCCTCGCTGCTCAGGCGGATGGAGTTTGCGGCGGGCACGCGGGGCAGGCCCGGCATGACCATGATCTCGCCGCAGACCACCACCAGGAACTCGGCCCCGGCGGAAATCCGCAACTCGCGGATCGGCACCACATGGTTGCTCGGTGCGCCCTTGAGGTTCGGATCGGTCGAGAAGGAGTACTGCGTCTTCGCCATGCAGATCGGGAAGTGGCCGTAGCCCTGCTCCTGCAACTCGACGAAACGGTCGCGCACTTTCTTGTCCGCGACGATGTCGTCCGCGCCGTAAAGCTGCATGGCGATCTTGCGCGTCTTCTCCCACAGCGACAGGTCGTCGGAGTAGAGCGGACTGAACTGATCGGTGCCCGACTCAACGAGATCCACAACCTTGTTGGCAAGTTCCTCGGTCCCGGCGGAACCATCGGCCCAGTGCGAGCAGATCACCGCGTCGACGCCCAGTTCCTTCTTCGCGTAGGCTTGAATGGCCTCAAGCTCGCCGTCGGTGTCCTTGATGAACTTGTTGATGGCCACGACGACCGGAACACCGAAGCTCTTCACGTTGCGAACGTGACGGGCCAGATTCTCCAGGCCCTTCTTCACCGCCCCGACATTCTCCGTGCCCAGATCGTCCTTGGCGACACCGCCGTGCATCTTCAGCGCTCGCACTGTGGCGACGACGACCGCCGCGTTGGGATGGAAACCGGCCTTGCGGCACTTGATGTCGAAGAACTTCTCCGCGCCCAGGTCCGCGCCGAAACCGGCCTCGGTCACAACGTAGTCGGAGAGCTTCAACGCGGTCTTCGTCGCCATCACCGAGTTGCAGCCGTGCGCGATGTTGGCGAAGGGGCCGCCGTGGATGAAGCAGGGGTTGTGCTCCAGCGTCTGCACGATGTTCGGCATCAGCGCGTCGCGCAGCAGCACGCTCATCGCGCCGGGGGCCTCCAGCTTGTCGGCCGTAATCGGCTCCTTCTTGCGGGTGTAGCCGACGACGATCTTGCCCAGGCGGCGCTCCAGATCCTCAAGGTCGTAGGCGAGGCAGAAGATCGCCATGACCTCGGAGGCCACGGTGATGTCGAAGCCGTCCTGACGCGGGAAGCCGTTCGGCACGCCGCCCTGAGCGATCGTGATGTCGCGCAGCGAGCGGTCGTTCATGTCCATCACCCGCCGCCATGCGATCCGCCGCACGTCGAAGCCGAGGTCGTTGCCCCAGTGGATGTGGTTGTCGATCAGCGCGGAAAGCATGTTGTGCGCCGAGGTGATCGCGTGGAAGTCGCCGGTGAAGTGAAGGTTGATGTCCTCCATCGGCACGACCTGTGCATAGCCGCCGCCGGCCGCGCCGCCCTTCATGCCGAAGCAGGGGCCGAGCGAAGGTTCGCGCAGACACATCGAGGCGCGCTTGCCGATCCGGTTCAGGCCGTCGCCAAGGCCCACCGTCGTGGTGGTCTTGCCCTCGCCCGCCGGGGTCGGCGTGATCGCCGTCACCAGGATCAGCTTTCCGTCCGGGCGGTTTTCGACCGACCTGATGTATTCGTACGAAACCTTCCCCTTGTAAGGTCCGTATTCCAGGATCGCATCCGCTGGAATATCAATCTTCGAAGCCACTTCCTTGACTGGCTTCAGTGTCGCCGCGCGGGCAATTTCAATATCACTCATGCTGGGTCCCCGTGTTATTTATGCGTAGGCAGGTGCTGGACGCGCCGGAGTCCCGGCGATGTTCGAGCGGACCCTACCCCGCGTTTTGCTGGCGCAATATTCTTAGACCGACCGCCTTACCGTCGAATTCCGCCATGGCGTCGATCAGGCAGTCCCAAAGATAACGCGCCGAGGCGCTGTCGATGAGGAGATGGTAGCCGACAACGTCGGCGGCCAAATCCTCCCGAATAACGATCGCCGAGCTACGGGCGACAGAGGTCTGCGCCACCGAAAGCGCCGGGAAACGGTGCGGCCGCAAATCCACGGCGCAGAGCTTCGCAAACACCTCCGGCGCGTTGGCCCCGGTCAGCCGGAACCACGCATGGCTGTCATCGCGGCGCAGCGCGTAGCCTCGCGCCGCCGACGGGTCATCCATGCGTGCCCGCGCCCAACTGGTATACAGCGCACCACAGCGCTCGCCGCCGCGCAAGTCCCCCAACACCAGAATTTCGCTAGGTGAAAGCCGGGCGGCCAAAGAACCGTCCTCCTGGCGCAGCGCGGTATTGACAGTCTCGGGGATCGCCACCCCCTGCCCGGCCAGCCATTCCGGGCCGCCGCGTCCCTTGATCCCGAATCGCGGCAGTGGCGAGAGGTCGGCAAGGCCGCATCCTTCGAGGGCGGCTTTCTCTTCCGCGCCGTCGTCGCTGAAGGCCATCGCCGCCGCCGCGCCCGCGACCTCTTCAAAGCGGGCGCCCGCCTCGACCAGCCGCTTGGCGACGAAGCTGCGGCGCTTGAAGTCATTGGGAGAAACGCTGTTGGCCATCGCTTATAGCTCCTGGCGCTTGTTTTCGGGATCGTAAAAGGGGATGGCTGCGGCGGTCGCCTCGACCATACTGCCGTTGCTCAGCTTGATCTTGAAGGTCGTGCCCGGCTCCGCGTCCTTTGGATGCACATAAGCCAGCCCGATGATCGCCTCGACCCCCACGGCCTGCGATGCCGAAGTTACGCGCCCGGCGATCTCGCCGTCGCGGATGACCAGATTGCACTCCTCCGGCAGCGGCGCCCGCATCGGCAGGGTGAAACCGGTCAGTTTGCGGTCCGTGCCCTCGCGCTCACGCACCAGAATCGCCCGCTGGCCCAGGAAGAACGGCTTCTTCCGCCCCACCGCCCAGGCCATCGAGGCTTCGTCCGGCGTGGTCAGGCCGTCGGTGTCCTGGCCGATGATGATGTGTCCCTTCTCCAGGCGCAGCAGGCGTTGCGCCTCCACCCCGAAGGGCCGGATACCCTGCGCCGCCCCCGCCTTCATCAAAAGGTCCCAGAGCGCTTCGCCCTGGCCCGCCGGACAGTGCAGTTCGAAGCCCAGCTCGCCGACGAAGCCGACCCGCATCGCCCGCACCGGAATCCCCTCCAGCGTCCCCTCGCGCACCGCAAGATAGGGGAAGCCTTCGGCGGAAAAATCGAGATCGCTCTCCAGCGTCTCCAGCACCTTACGCGAGTTCGGCCCGGCGATGTTCACACCTGCATAGGCGGCGGTGACGTTGGCGATATCGACGTCGAGGTTCCACTCCGCGTTCCAACGCAGCATCGAGCGGTAGACCCCGTCCGCCCCGCCGGTCGTGGCGGTGACGTAGAAATGATCGTCGGCAAAGCAGCAGCCCACGCCGTCGTCGGAGATCGTCCCCGTCTCCTCGCACAGCAGCAGATAGCGCGACTTGCCGACCGGCTGCTTCAGGTAGTTGAAGGTGTAGAGGCGCTGCATGAACTCCCGCGCATCCGGGCCGCGCACGTCGATCCCGCCCAGCGTGGAGACGTCGATCAGCCCCACGTTCCGCCGCACCGCCTCGGCTTCCGCGCGGATCGCTTCCGCCCGCTCGCGCTCGGGACCGTAATACCCCGGACGCCACCACAGCCCCGCCGGCATCATCTGCGCCCCGAGTTCCAGATGGCGCTCGTGCATCGCCGTCAGCCGCTCGGGATCGAAGGCCCGCCCCGCGAGATGGCCGAAGGATTCCGGCACGAAGGGCGGGCGCTGCGTGGTGACGGTGTAGCCCGCCGGGGAGCCCCCGTTCGCCCGCGCGGTGATCCGCACCGCGTTGAGCGCCGAGGTCCGGCCCTGCGACGGACCCATGCCCACGGTGGTGTAGCGCTTCATCAGCTCAAGATGCTCGAAGCCGTCGGCGATGGCGTTGTGGATGTCCGCGACCGTTTGATCCTCGTCGATGTCCACGAAGTCCTTGCCCTCGGGGTGCGGGAAGATAGGCCAAGGATGATTGACCCGCTCCGCCGTCTTCTGCGGCTTCCCGGGCGATTTGCGGTCCTTGAAGCCCGCCGCCTGCGCCGCCGCCCAACCGGCATGGCGGCCTTCCGCCAGTACCGTGTCGAGATCGTAGGCTCCGTTCACCGCACCGGCGACGAAGGCCCCTTCCGGCACATGATCGACCTTCAGCCCGGCCAACGCCTCGTTATAGATCAAGCGCCCGCCCGCGTGGCACAGCAGTTGCGCCAGCGGCGTGAAGCCGATCGAGACCGCCAGGACATCGCATTCGATCCGCTCTTCGGCCCCGTCCGCTTCACCGGCCGCGTTCAGGCCCCGCAAGGTCGCGCTGCCGAGCCGGTTCTTGCTGCCGTCGGCCCGTGCTTCCCAGACGGTATGGCCGGGGAGAATGCGTAAGCCGCGCGCCTGCGCCGCGCGACGCTCGGGGCAATCGTAAGGCTCGGGGTTCAGGTCCACGATCGCCGCGACCTCGGTGCCCGCGTCAGCCAGATCCAACGCGGCGGCGTAGCCCTGCGCGTTGCAGGTCGCCACGATCGCGCGCCGTCCCGGTTTGACGGCCCAGAGCCGTAGGCAGCGCTGCACCGCCGTCCCGGTCATGATTCCCGGCAGATCGTTGTTGCGGAAGACCATCGGCTGTTCCAGCGCCCCGGTTGCGAGCACCACCTGCCCCGCCCGCAGCTTATAAAGCCGACGGCCACAAACAATCGACAGCCAGTTGTCGGAGAACCAGCCGGTGCAGCGCGCATCGGTCAGGATGGTGACCTTCGGCTGTTCGGCCAGCGCCTTGCGCAGCCGCTCGCCTTCCGTCACGCGCTTGTCACCGCCACCGGTCTCGCTATCGCGGCCGCTGTTCAGCGAACCGCCGAGAAGCGGCTGATCGTCCACCAGAACGACCTCGCAGCCCGCTTCCGCCGCTTCCAGAGCCGCCGAAAGCCCCGCCGGGCCGCCGCCGATCACCGTGACGTCCGCGAAGAGGTACGCCTTGTCGTGGTAGCTGTGCGGCGTGGACTGATCGACCTTGCCCAGCCCGGCCTTGGCGCGGATGATCTTTTCCCAAAAACCCCAGATGCCTTTCGGCTTGTAGAACGCCTTGTAGTAGAAGCCCACCGGCAGGAACTTGGAGACATGCTGTATCCAGCGGTCGCGGTCGCCCTTCAGGCTGCCGCTGACGTTCTGCGCGTTCGCCACCAGCCCCTCGGCCAGGAGAATGCGATCCGCCAGGGCGTTCGGCTCCGTGCCGTTTTGGACGTAGGTGTTGGCGTCGAGCCCGGCCATCGTGATCGGACCGCGCGGGCGGTGGTACTTGAAGGAGCGCGAGACGAGGTGCTGCCCCGTCGAAAGCAGCGCGCTCATCAGTGTATCTCCGGCGTAGCCCTGTACGCGTACACCCTCGAAGGTGCAGGACAGCGGACGCGTACGGTCGAGATGCAGCCCATAAGGCTCCGGCAGGCGATGCTCGTTCACTGGCTGCCTCCGACAGTCTTCTCCGGCGCGAAAAGCTCGCTGGCCGGATAGGTTTTCAGGATCGCGTCCGTTGCGGTATCGCGCTCGGCGATGAACCAGTAGCTGCTCGGCAAATGGCACCACCATTCGCGTACGAAGCCGCGCGGGTTCTCGTCAAGGAAGACGTAGTCGGCCCAAGCCGTGTCGGAGTCCTGCGCGCCCGGCATCGCCTTCACCGGGCCGCCGCATTGGAATTCCTGAATATTGCGCGGGCCGTTCAACGGACAGGTCATGATTTTCATCGGGTGTTTTTCTCCTAGTGCCCCACCGAGGCCGCGCCCTTTTCACCGAGCTGCTCGAAACGGTCGAAGCGGTCGAGGGCGAAGGGCTGAAGCAACTCCGGAACCTTTCCGCTCGCCACCGTTTCGGCCATGCGCTTGCCGCAGACCGGCGTGGCCTTGAACCCCCAGGTGCCCCAGCCTGCGTCGATCCAGTAGTTCTTCACCGGTGTCTCGCCCATGACCGGCGCGAAGTCCGGCGTCATGTCGGCGACGCCGCCCCACTGGCGCAGCACCTTCATTTGCGAGAGGAACGGGAACAGCTCCAGCAGGTGGCCCATCAGCCCCTCCTTGAAGTCCAGCGTCGAGCGCGCCTGATAGAGCGTGTAGGGATCGACCGAGCCGCCCATCACCAACTCCCCGCGCGAGGACTGCGAGACATAGACGTGGAGCGAGCCCGACACGACAATCGGATCGAGGAAGCGCTTCACCGGCTCGGACACGCAGGCTTGCAGCGGGATCGAGCGGATCGGCAGCTTGAACCCGGCCAGCCGCGCGACCTCGCTGGACATGCCGGCGACCGCCTGGATCACCTGTCCGCACTTGATGCGGCCGCGATTGGTCTGGACGGCGGAAACCTTGCCGTTGTCGGTTTCGATTCCGGTCACTTCGGTTTGCTGGTGGATATGCACGCCGCGTTCGAAGGCGCCCCGCGCATAGCCCCAGGCGACCCCGTCGTGACGCGCGATCGCGCCCGGCTCGTGGTAGAGCGCGCCCAGGATCGGCAGGCGCACGTCGCGCGACATGTTGAGCTGCGGGCAGATCTCCGCGATCTCGTCCGGGTAGATCAGCCGTGAGCGCACGCCGAGGTGCTTGTTCACCTCCGCCCGCCAGCGCGCCGTGCGCAGCGCCGCGTCGGTGTGCGCCAGCGTCAGGTGGCCGCGCTTGGAATAGAGGATGTTGAAGTCGAACTCGTTCGACAAATCCTCGAACAGCTTCACCGACTCGTCGTAGAAGTGCACACCCTCCGGCGTCAGGTAGTTGGAGCGCACGATGGCGGTGTTGCGCGCGGTGTTGCCGGAGGCGAGCCAGCCCTTTTCCAGCACCGCGACGTCGGTTATTCCGTGAACTTTGGCGAGGTAGTAGGCCGCCGCCAGCCCATGCCCGCCGCCGCCGATGATGACCACGTCGTAGCGGTCCTTCATCTCGCTGGAGGCAGGGAACTGGCGGCGGGCGGGATACTCCTTGGAGAGGCCGTACTTGAGAAGTCCGAAGGGCATGTGCGTTTCCTAAAGCTTTCGACTTTCGGGCGGAATGCCGATTTGCCAGGAGAGCCGGGCGATCTCCCGATGAATCAAATCGAGGTTCGAGTCGCGGACCGTGGGAAGCTGATAGCGGGCGCGCTTCACCGCCTCGTAGTCAAGCTCGGCGACGATCATCTCTTCGCTCTCGCCGGCCTGCGCCAAGGTCTGCCCGTGCGCATCCAGGACGCGGCTGCCGCCCCAGAACTTCAACTCCCCCTCCATCACCGCCAGATTCGCGACGATCAGCGGCATACCGTATATCATGGCATAGAACTCGGTCGCCAGCCGCCAGCCGTCGGGATTGGAGAACTCGCCGGAGACCGCATCGACCGCCGAAGCGATCGGCACCATCAACAGCGTCGCCCCGTGCAGCGCCGCCAGATGCACCAGCGCCGGATTCCAGAGGTCGGCGCACACCATGTTGCCGGCGTGCCAAGGCGTATTTTCGAGCGCGAACGTCTCGACGTAGCGGCCCTCGGCGAAGTGCTTGTCTTCTTCGAGATTGCCGTAGGTCGCGAGGTTGAGCTTGCGGTGGATGAAGGCGATGCGGCCCTGATGCAGCGTGATCGAGGAGTTGTGGAACTGCGCCGCGACGCCTTCTTCGACGAATCCCAGCGTGGTCCACATCGGCCCGCTCGCCGCCGCCAACTCGTCGAGGATCGCGTGGTGGCGCGGAATCGCCAGCTCCACCGCTCGCGGCCCCACCGAGTAGCCGGTCAGCGAAAGTTCCGGAAACACCAGCAGGTCCACCCCCTGCGCCCGCGCTTCCGCAATGTACTCGAGGTGCTTTTTCTTGTTCGCTTCGATGTCGCCGAGCGCCGTCTCGATCTGCGCGACGGCGACCTTGAGTTTGCTTCTTTGCGTCATGCGTATGGCCTCCTTGGCGGTGCGCGCGGGATTGGACGAGGGCAGTGCGTCCGAATTGGTCGGCCCCTAGTCGATCGTATCAATAAGCGTTGGGCCTCAACCGTTCTAAGCATGAAGGCGCGGCCCATTTGCGCCGATCCGACATTCAGTGTTCTAAAAGTGTCAGCGCCGAAAACGGAGCACGCTCGCCGGACTATGCGAAGGGGATATGCTACATCGCCTCATGGCCGTCAACGCAGGGCCTCAGCCGTCCGCTGGGTCATCCCGGCAAAATCCGGCTATCCGATGTCGAATTTGCGCGCATCCGATGCTTCAAGCAACGTTACCTCTGAATGGAAACGCGGCGGACCTTGACGCTCGCCGCCCCTCGAAAACCGAAGGAGCACGGATTCCATGGCACTCCCCTCTCGCGCGAAGTACGTCGTTATCGGGGCCGGCGTGCACGGCCTGTCCACCGCCTGGCATCTGGCCGAGATGCTGGAAGCCAAGGGCAAGGGCGGCGGCGCGGACATCGTCGTTCTCGACAAGGGCGGCATCGCCTCCGGGGCCAGCGGCATCGCCTGCGGCGTGGTGCGCAACAACTACTTCCAGCCCGCGATGCGCGAGCTTATGGCCCACTCGGTCGAGGTGTGGGAGAGCGATCCGGCGGCCTTCGCCTACAACCCCGTCGGCTATATGCAGATCAGCCCGGAGAGCATGCACGCCGACGTGGCCGAGATTTACCAACAGCAGCAGGCCATCGGCTACGAAAGCGACTTCATCGAGGGCGAGGCGGACAGCGCCACCTACATGAAGGGCCTCTTCGACGACTGGCAGGCCAAGGGCATCACCTCGGTTCTGCACGAAAAGAAGGGCGGCTTCGCGCACAACACGAAGTCGATCTACGGCCTTGCCGGAAAGGCCGAGGCCAAGGGCGTGCGCGTCCTCACCGGCGTCACCGTCACCGGCTTCCAGACCGGCCACAACTCCGCCGCCGTCACCGCCGTCGAGACCGACCGCGGCGTTATCGAGTGCGAGCAGATCGTCGTCGGCGTCGGCCCCTGGGTGAAGCAGATTTGGGACATGCTGGAACTGCCGAAGACCGTTTCGATCAAGGGCCGCGACGGCCAGATGCACGAGGGCGTCGGCATGTGGCGCTACTGGGCCTTGCAGGAGGGCGTTCTGGGCGTTGATCCGGACTTGCAGAAGACCAACAGCGGCGACGTGCCCCCGGTGATCCACGTCGACAGCGACGAGCCGCTCTACAGCGACGTCGACGGCTCGCTGATCACCGACAAGATGTGGGGCATCTATTACAAGCCCGACACCCACTTCGGCGGCGTCCAGGGCGGCGCGGTCCCGCATCAGGTCGAAACCGACCCGGATCAGGTGCAGGTGGACCCCTACGGCCCGGCCTCGCCCGACTTCGTGGTGGACGACGAGTTCGCCCACATGTGGTGTTCCGCCCTCGCCTTCTGCCAGAAACGCTTCGAGGGCCAGATCGTGAAGTACCGCAAGGAGCCCTCGGGCGGCATCGGCTGCTTCACCCCGGACTCCTTCCCGGTCATCGACCGCTTCCGCGAAAACGTCTACGTCATCGCGGACTCGAACCACGGCTACAAGATGATCGGCGTCGGCAAGCTGGTGGCGCAGGAACTCCTGAACGGCGAAAGCGCCCTCCTAAAACCCTTCCGCTTCGACCGCTATGAGAAGGGCGAACTCCACCCGACGAGCCACAGCCCCTTCCCCTGGAGCTGAGCGGCGCGGAATAGAGAACGGCGGCCGGGTCCGAAACGGCCGCCGTTTTTTTACGGCAGCGCTGGCTTCCTCGCGTCTCATGCTTGCGGTGGCTGGACCGAGGCGTATATAGTGGTCTTACCAACCGAGGGCATACATCATGGCTGACCGCAAACAGTTCGCAAAGACAACTGCGCCGGACCCCGAGCTTGCCGCGCTGCTGGAGGCTGCGCGCGGGCGGGAGGTGACGGAGGAGGAACTGCACGAGCAGCGAGTCAGCTTCGCTTACGGCAACGCGCTCAATTCGGACAGCATCACCAAGGAAAGCGTCCGCAGAACCTCGCAAAATATTCGCCTACGCGGTTAATCGGCCAAAAAGCATGTCGGTTCGAGAAAAGGACAGCCCGGAGCTATTCGCCCGCGTCCAGGAACAAAACCTTCTCCGTCAATACGATCTATTGGCCAACTGCATCGAAATCGGCCTGGAAAAAGGCATTGAGGATTTCGATAAGTACACGCTTTGGTCCCTCAATCAAGCAGCGGTTGCCAACATAGCGCAGTTCGGTGGCAGATAGCGCGAAGAACCCATTTACGTCGCCGATCACATACCGCCTCATTTCAAACATGTACCGCACTTAATGGATCGCTTTCTTTCGGTGATCCATGAAAACTGGACAGTCATCGACCACCCCACCTACTTGGCAGCCTACGCGCTGTGGCGGCTGAACTGGATACATCCCTTTGTCGAAGGCAACGGCAGGACGGCGCGGGCGGCTTGCTATTATTTGTTATGCCTGCGGTACGGCGGCTTGTTGCCGGGAAAGAAGATCGTCCCCGAACGAATCCGGGAAAACCGGAAACCCTACTACGAAGCACTCCGCGCAGCCGACAGACGATGGGAAGACGGCCATTTCGACGTTTCCCAACTTGCCGGGTATCTTGAAGGGCTGCTCAAGGATCAATTGAGCGAGACACGGTAAGTTGGATTAACGCCGTGCTCCGAATAAACGCTAGGCGGGCTTGGCAAGATCGCGCATCGTACGGCGGTAGCGTTGCGCAAAGGCGCGGCCGATTTCCATCGAACGGGCGTAGTCACCGTCGGACTTGACGATCCGCAGGCTTCCGTCCTCAACAAGAACGTCACGGTATCTCCAAGCTCCAGCCCCGCCGCCTGCAAGACATCCTTGCCGAGCGTCAATCCCGTCGAATTCCCATGCCGAACCAACTTCGCCGTCTGCATCGCCGGACCCTACTATTAGAACGCGTGTACTCACAAAAGATACGGAGCCGGGCGGCGGCGGTCAAAGTGTCCGTCTCCCTCAATGGACCTTCGCGCAAGCCCCCCAGCCCCGCCGATTTCCACTACCAGTAGGCGAGCGTCCCCGCTAAACTGCCCCTGCAACCGAAAGGGGAAACCGCCATGTCACCCGACCTGGAAGCGCTCATCGCCCAAGCGCGCCAACACGTCATGACGCCGGAAGAGGAGCGCGCACAGCGGCGCAGCTTCGTCTACGGCAACACCCGCATCGAAAACGCCCGCATCACCCGCGAATTGGTCGATGAGGTGGACCGAGAGCTTGAGTGGGGCCGGTAGGGTGGATTCGGAGCGCGGAGATAATCGACCAACGGCAAGCTTACACGGTGCGCGCCGCTTCCGCCTCCGTGCCGATCCACCTACGAAAGGATCGGACGGCTGGGGTTTCGAGATCTTGGCGCGGCTGGCAGAGATACCAACCCTGAGATCGAGTGACGACGGAAACGTGCGCGGGCACAAGCTCGCCCCGCGCCAACTCGGCGGCGATGAAGGCGCGATTGGCCATCATGAGTCCCAGGCCATGCACGGCAGCCTGAATCGCCAGGCCGCACGTATCGAAAACCTCCTGCGCGGGCGGTAGCGGCCTCTGGACACCCACGCTTTGCAGCCATTCCGGCCACACATCCGGCGTTGAGGCCACCTGAATAATGGGTAAGGCAAGCAGGTGTTCGGGCGATTGCAGCGGCTTGTATCCGGCGAGCAAGCTTGGGCTTGCGACCGGGATCAGTTGTTCGGGAAAAAGAAGCTGCTTTGTGCTCGCGGGCCAGTCCCCTTCTTGCCCGTACCAGATTCCCGCCTGCGCATGCTCCGTGAACGCGCCCACCTCCGTCGATGTTTGTAGACGCACACGAACATTCGGATAGCGCTGCGCCAAAAGCGGAAGCCTGGGCAACAACCATCGCTCGGCGAAGGTCGGC
Organism: Rhodovibrio sp.; assembly: GCA_007127165.1. Taxonomy (GTDB): domain Bacteria; phylum Pseudomonadota; class Alphaproteobacteria; order Kiloniellales; family Rhodovibrionaceae; genus SKZV01. The sequence continues at coordinate 37,339 of SKZV01000202.1, forward strand.
ATGACGTCAATCACAGCGCTGCGTTGACGCTCGTAGACGTTAAGGTGTTTCGCTCCGTCTAAAAGCTGCCCAAAAGCGGCGTCCACGAAGGGCCGATAAGTCTCTCCTGCCGCCGTAAGCTGAACGCGGCTGTTCTCCCGAACAAATAAGGGAACGGTTAGGCTCTCTTCCAGCGCACGAATATGACGGCTGACGGCCCCAGGCGTGACGCCAAGGTCCTCCGCCGCCTTGGTAAAACTCTCCAACCGAGCCGCCGCCTCGAAAGCGCGGAGCGCATTCAAGGACGGCAGAGTCCGTCCCCTGGTCATTGCCGTGACAAAAACTCAACAGCCGTTGATTCAAACGGCATTGTACCGCGATTCACCGCGTGCAATACCCCATTTGCGCGAAGGAACTCACTTTATGAACCCATGATAACGATCATTTGAGAGGGCGGCTTGTCTAATGAGTAGAATCTTCCTGCTTATCTTGAGCATCTAAGGCGCTAATAGAAATGCCGCCAAAGCTGTTGGCTCTACTGGCAGTGGGGTTCTGGTCAACGAACGCCTTTGCCGCGAAGTACGCTTTCGTCGATCTGACCGTCATTCAGGTGCTGACCGTTCAGTTTGCGACAGCGTTCCTGGTTTTGTCGCTGCTACGCGCCTTTCAGCACGGCACTGTTAGCCTTTTCGTCGGTTGGCCGCCCATACGTTTTATTTTCGTTGGTATGGTTGGGCTGACCGGAACGATCTTTCTCCAGTATCTCGCCTTCGACCTCGGTCATATCATGGAAGCAAACGTGATCGCCTACGCTTGGCCGCTTTTCGTCGCGGTCTGGGCGGCGGCAGTGTTACGCAATGCGCAGGGATGGACGGGCTTGGCGCTGGCTTCTGTCGGATTTGCGGGGGTCGCCGTGATCTTCAACGCCCGCTCCGGGCTTGATTTCACAGTGGACGGGACCCTTGGATATGCGATTGCGGTGGCCTCGGCATTCTGCATGGCGTTTTACACCGTAGCTTCCTCGCGCATCCGGGTTTCAGGAGACCGCCTGCTTATCCCAGCCACCGGACTCGGCGCGATTATCGCTTTCGGATTGAGTCTTCACGGCGGTGTCGGCTGGCCGAACCCTTCGAACTGGCTGATCGCGGCATATATCGGTACCGGGCCGATGGCGGCCGGTTTCGCCCTCTGGACCAAGGCCATGGCTGGCGAAGGTGTCAAGCGCCTTGCGCCCATCGGCTACGCAACTCCCCTGGCCTCCACGGCGCTGCTGCTCGTGTCCGGCGAGAGTTTCACCATGCAAACCCTTACTGGCGCGCTCATGGTACTGGCGTGCAGCATCGGCGTTCTCGCGATCAAGCCGAAGGCTGAGGAACAAAAAACCGCTTAGTCGATAAGCCTCTCTTTGGGCGGAGATGCACCGGCGGCTTCACGCGGCTTACCGCGCGCTGCCGCTGCGCCACGACCCGGCCTACCCGCTCGCCGAGGACGGACTGCGCGAGATCGAAGAGCATCTGGATTTCCTCCGGAACACCCTCGCGGCCACCCCGCCCGGAACGCTGGCCGGAGCGCGGGCGCTGGCGCGGGCGATCCTCGCCATGGCCGGTGAGAACGGCGCGTGCATCGCCAAGCCGCCGCGCTACGGCTATCCCGACCCCGAGGTGACGCGACGCCTGGCGGAGTACGTGTTGCACCTGGAAGAAGACGGCGGAGCGGCGGGCCGCTGAAATACCCAAAACCCGACTCATATGTCGTTTTTCGTATATTATCCGTCGAGTCTGTCCCTTTGAAGACATTCGAATGTCGCTATATTGATAGCCATCGGAAACAACGAGGGACCTTTGACGTTATGTGTGGAATTGCCGCCTTATGGGGCGAGAGCGATCGGACGACTGTTGAAGCCATTTTGAACAAGCTGAACCATCGCGGACCGGACGGCGAGGGTCTGCACGTCACCTCGGCGGAGCGCGCCACCGGCGCCTCGACGCTGGGGCACACGCGGCTCGCGATCATCGACCCCGCGGGCGGACGGCAGCCCATTTTGGGCGGCGCGGCAGATGATGAGCCCGCGCTGATCTGCAACGGCATGATCTACAATTACCGCCAACTCCGCGAGCGCCTGCCGGGCGCCAACTTCACCACCGAAAGCGACAGCGAGAGCGTGCTGCACGGCTATCTGGCCTGGGGCGAGCGCATCGTCGAAGCGCTCGACGGCATGTTCGCCTTCGTGCTGCTCGACGGCGCGGGCCACCTCTTCGCCGCGCGCGATCCGCTGGGCATCAAGCCGCTGTACTGGGGCAAGGTCGGCGGCCGCCTCGCCTTCGCCAGCGAGATCAAGGCGCTGGCCGGAGTGGCGGAAGAGATTGAGGAGTTCCCCGCCGGGCACTGCTACGACAGCCGCAAGGGCCTGCGCCGCTACTACAGCGTGCCGCAGCCGCGCGACACCGGCGCGAGCGAGGCCGAGAGCCTGACGGAATTACGCATGACGATGGAAAAGGCCGTGGTGAAGCGCCTGCGCAGCGACGTACCGCTGGGCTGCTTCCTCTCCGGCGGGCTGGACAGCTCGATCATCGCCGCCGTCGCGCGCCAGCACCTCGACACGCTGCACACCTTCGCGGTGGGGCTGGAAGGCTCCTCCGACCTCGCGGCGGCGCGCAAGGTCGCCCGGCACCTGGACACGATCCACCACGAGTACGTCATCGAGCCTCGCGAGGTCGTGGAGGTGCTGCCGCAGGTGCTGCACCACCTGGAATCCTACGACCGCGATCTGGTGCGCAGCGCCGTCCCGACCTATTTCGTCGCCCGCCTCGCCGCACAGGACATGAAGGTCGTGCTCACCGGCGAGGGTGCGGACGAGTTGTTCGCGGGCTACAGCTACTACGCCGATTACGACGATCCGGCGCTATTGCAACGGGAGTTGCGGCGCTCGCTGATGGCGATGCACAACGTGAACCTGCAACGCGTCGACCGCATGACGATGGCGCACAGCCTGGAAGCGCGCGTGCCCTTCCTCGACAAGACCATGCTGGACCTCGCCATGCGCATCCCGGCGCAGTGGAAGCAGCGCCCGGAAAAGGGCTGCGACGGCGAGAAGTGGATTCTCCGCAAGGCCTTCGAGGACATGCTGCCGGAGGAGATCGTCTGGCGCGGCAAGCTCCAGTTCGACGAGGGCAGCGGCTTCAGCGACTACCTCGCCGACTACGCGGAGCGCGAGCACGCGGCGGGCCGCATCGAAGAGTCGCCGCACGCCCGCAATCCCGAGGAAGCGCTCTACCGCAGCCTGCTGGGCCGGACCTTCGACGATCCGGACCTGGTGCTGGGCCTGACCGCCCACTGGGAAAGCGGGCGTGAAGACCAGACGGTGAAGAAGAAGGCGGCTTGAGGGAGAGAGCGCGGCCTATTTCCGAAATAAACTGACCTCATCCCGAGTAGGCCCGCTTGGGCCGTATCGAGGGACCCTCCCTGCAAGACTGCGCACGGTGCTGGTCCCTCGATACGGCGCTGAAGAAGCGCCTACTCGGGATGAGGCGTTTTTCTGGCTCCTGGAGCCTAATCCTCCGTCATCGCATCCACATAGCGTTGCAGCCAGTGGATGTCATAGGCCCCGTCGATGAACTCGGGCTCGGCGATCAGTTTGCGGTGGAGCGGGATCGTCGTTTCGACCCCCTCCACCACGAACTCCTCCAACGCGCGGCGCAGGCGCATCAGACACTCGTTGCGGGTCTGGCCATGGACGATCAACTTGGCGATCAGGCTGTCGTAGTAGGGCGGAATCCGGTAGCCCGCGTAAAGACCGCTATCCACCCGTACGGACAGGCCGCCGGGGGCGTGATAATCGGTCACCTTGCCCGGCGAAGGGACGAAGGTGCGGGGATTCTCGGCGTTGATCCGGCACTCGATGGCGTGGCCCTGAATGACCACATCGCCTTGCGACATGGCCAGCGGCAAACCGGCGGCGGCGCGAATCTGCTCGCGCACCAGATCGACGCCGGTGATCGCCTCGGTCACCGGATGTTCGACCTGCAGCCGGGTATTCATCTCGATAAAATAGAACTGGCCGTCTTCGTAAAGAAACTCGAAGGTGCCGACGCCCTTGTAGCCCATGGCGCGCGTGGCTTCGGCGGCCCTGCGTCCGATTTCCGCGCGCTGATCGGGGTTGAGCGCGGGCGACGGCCCCTCTTCCAGCATCTTCTGATGGCGGCGCTGCAAGGAGCAGTCGCGGTCGCCCAGATGCACCACGTTCCCGTGGGCGTCCGCCAGCACCTGGATTTCGATATGGCGCGGATGGCCCAGGTACTTCTCCAGATACACCGCTTCGTAGCCAAAGGCGTTGCGCGCCTCGTTGCGGGCCAGACGCAGCGCGTCACCCATCGCCGCCCGGTTGACCGCGACCTTCATGCCGCGCCCGCCGCCGCCCGCCGCCGCCTTGATCAGCACCGGATAGCCGATCTTCTCGGCCACGCGCCAGGCTTCCTCGTCGGTATCGATGGCCCCTTCAGAGCCGGGAACGACCGGCACGCCCAGTTCGCGCATCGTGCGCTTGGCGGTCACCTTGTCGCCCATCGAGCGCAGATGCACCGGATCGGGACCGATGAAGGTCAGCCCGTGCTCCGCCACCATCGTCGCGAAGTCCGCATTCTCGGACAGAAAGCCCACACCGGGATGAATCGCGTCCGCGCCGGTGATCGTGGCGGCGGAGAGGATCGCAGGCATGTTGAGGTAGCTGTCCTTGCTCGGCGGCGGACCGATACAAACGCTTTCGTCGGCGAGGCGCACGTGCATGGCATCCTCATCCGCCGTGGAATGGACGGCGACGGTGTGAATGCCCATCTCGCGGCAGGCGCGATGAATACGCAGCGCGATCTCACCCCGGTTGGCGATCAATACCTTCTCGAACATGGCGCTGACCCGCCGCCCGACTATTCGACGACCAGCAACGGCTCGCCGAACTCGACCGGCTGACCATCGCTGACGAAGATCCGGGTGACCGTGCCTGCGCGCGGTGCGGGAAGCGGGTTCATCACCTTCATCGCTTCGACGATCACGAGCGTCTGACCCTCCCGCACGCTGTCGCCGACCTGCACAAAGGCGGGCGCGTTCGGCTCCGCCGCCAGATAGATCGTGCCCACCATCGGCGAGGTCACGGCCCCTGCCGGAACCGGCTCGCTGCTCTCCGCCGAGGGCGCAGGAGCAGCGTTGAGATGCGCGGACGCGACCGGCGCCGCGGCCGGCATCGGCGCGCTGACGGACTGATGAATTTGCCGGGCCACGCGGATTCGCTGTCCGCCCGCCTCGTACTCTATTTCGCTTAGATCGGCGTCTTTCAGCAATTGCGAAAGCCGCTTGACCAGATCTTCATCCAATTCGAACTCGGCCAATCAGGCCTCCTCCTTACAGCCAAGGCAGCTGGCCAGCGCGTCGAGCGCATAGGCGTAGCCGTCCTTGCCGAACCCGCAAATCAGACCAATTGCGGCCTGGCTAATGTAGGAATGGTGTCTGAACTCTTCTCGCTTGAAAAGATTCGACAGATGCACCTCGACCGCTGGCAACTGCACCGCCAAAAGGGCATCCAGCAAGGCGACCGAGGTGTGCGTATAGGCCCCGGCATTGACGACGATCCCGGAACAGCGGCCTCGCGCCTCCTGCACCCAGTCCACCAAGTCCCCCTCGCGATTCGATTGCCGGAAATCGATCAGCAGGCCGTGGTGTTCCGCCCGCGCTTGGCACAGCGCCTCGACATCGGCAAGGGTATCCCGCCCGTACACCTCGGGCTCGCGGGTTCCCAGCAGATTCAGGTTCGGACCATTTAAGATCAGTATGCAAGGCGACTGCGGCAAGCGAGCCTCCAACACAACCCGGAACGCGGGCTAGAGCTAGCACAAGCAGCCCGCGCCGTGCAACGCGCGTTCGACCGGCTTCAATAGGATAAAGGGCCGCCTTAACGATTGACAGGACCTTGGGCTTGTTGTAGGACTTTGCACCTAGGGGCGGGCGACATCCTGCCCCAGGCGCGGCCTGGGGCGCAATGGAGGCTCACGAGAATGACTCGGTTGTCGCCCAATTTCATACTGGCTGAACTGATACGAAGTCGGACCGCCCTGCAACGCGGTCTCGACAACACGCCGGACGACTCGGCCTTGGCCGCTTTGCGGCGGCTGACGGAAAACATCCTGCAGCCGGTGCGCGAGCGTTTCGGCCTGCCCTTCTCTCCCAGCAGCGCCTACCGCAGCGCTGCCGTGAACCGCGCGGTCGGCGGCTCACCGCACTCACAGCACCTGCGCGGCGAGGCTGCGGATTTTTCCATTCCCGGCGTCGGGGCGTTGACGGTCGCGCAGTTCATCCGCGACCATTTGAGCTTCGATCAGTTGATTCTCGCAACGGGACCCGGCGGCGATCCGCAGCGCGGCTGGCTGCACTGCTCCTACCGCAACGAAAAGGAAAACCGCCGCCAGCTTCTGACCTTCCGGGACGGTCGCTACCTGCCGGGCTTGCCGGGGGAAACGGTGGCGGTCTGAGGAGGACGCCGTGGAGAGACAAGGGGCGGGAGTTCGCACTCCCGCCCCGCCGCGCGGCGGCGCGAAGTTTACTCCCCGGCGCGGGCTTCGGCGATCAGGTCTTCCATCTGCTCACGGCTGATCGCGCCGGGCACGACCTGACCTGCGATGACGAAGGCCGGAGTTCCGCCAATGTCGAGCGCCTCCGCCACCTGAAAGCTGCGGCGCAGTTCCGCGTTGATCTCCGGCGCCTGCATGTCGGCGCGCAGGCGGTCCATGTCGAGACCCATGCTGTTGGCCAGCGCAAGGGCGCGCTCGCCGTTCACGCTCGGCACCTCGGTCATCAGCTTCAGGTGGAATTCCTGATAAACGCCCTGCTTCGAAGCGGCCAAGGCGACCTGTGCGGCCTCCACCGAATCCTGCCCAAGGATCGGGAACTCGCGCATGATCAGCCGGACGTTGCCGTCGTCCTCCACCGCGTCGAGAACGTCGGCCGCCACCGCCCGGCAGAACCCGCAACGGTAGTCGAAAAACTCCACAAGCGTCACATCCCCCTCGGGATTCCCCAGAACCGGCAGCATTCCGGGATCTTCCAGATCCGCCCGCTGCGCCTCCAGCCCCTGTTGGCGGCGTTCGCTCTGCGCCGCCTGCTCGCGTTCCTGGAGGCGCTGGATCGCCTCGTAGACCACCTCGGGGTTCTCCAGCAGATAGTCGCGCACGATCTCGCGGATCGCATCTTCTTCTTCCGCATCGAAGGCATCCGCCTGCGCCTTCGACGGATATCCGGCGAGAGCACCGAGAGCGAGCGTCAAGAGCAGGGCCGCCGCCGCCGCGCGCGCAATCCGCTGCAACGTAGGCCGATCCGTTAGGTGCCAATCCGTCATGCGCCGAAATGTCATTGTCCGCTGTGTCCTCATTCTTCTATTTACTGACCGGCTTCTGTTTATTGACCGGCCCGGCGGGCGACTTCGCGCTCGATATCCTGGGCGCGCAGCCAAGCGGGCGAGTGCCGATCCAGCAGTTGCTGGGCGCGCGCCGATTGCTGGCGGGCCTGCCCCAGATCGCCGCGCGCGAGCGCCGATTCCGCCAACGCCAGCGCCGATTGCCCGATATCGCCCGTTCGCCCGTGCGCAATCGCCTTCAGCCGCCACGCGGTCGCATTGGTAGCCTCTTGCGTCAGCACGGCTTGCAGATGGTCCAGAGCGGGCTCGTTCAAGTCCTCCCGCTCGGTCTGGACCTGCACCTCCGCCAGCCGCAGGCGTAGCAACGGCGAAGCCGGGCGCAGTTCAACCGCGCGGCCATAAGGTTCGAGTGCCTCGGTCACGCGGCCATTTTGAAACAGCATCTGCCCCTTCAACTCATGGAAGTAGGGGTCTTCGGGGTGGTCGTCAATCAGCCCGTCGATCAGCGGCAGCGCCTTGTCGAGGTCCGGGACGCGGAAATACGCGATGGCGCGGGCATAGCGGGCCTGGATCGTGTCCTGGCCGTCGTATTTGCGCAGTGTGCTCGCGGGCGCCTCCAGAAAGCCGTCCAGCTTGGCATGCATACGCGCGTGCATCTCCTGAAACGCCTCCGGCGCGGGCTCCCCCTTGTGAGGAGACTCCTCCACCGCCTGTTCCAGAAATTGCATGCGCTCGCGGGTCAAGGGATGGGTGCGCAGATAGGGTTCCTGATTGCCGCTGAGCAGTGCCTCCTGGTCTTGCATCGAAGACATGAACTCGAGCAAGCCTTCCGGCGAATAGCCCGCCCGGCGCAAATAGGTGACCCCGGCCTGATCCGCCGCCTGTTCCTGGCTACGCGAATAGGCCAGCATGTCGCCGATCGACAGAGATTGCCCGGCGGTGATCGCCGCCATCGCCACGTCGGCGCGTCCGGTCGCCAGCGCGGCCCCGAAACCGATAACATAGCTGGCGATCATCTGCGCCGCCGTGCGGTCCATCTGCTGGCGCCGTCCGGCGATATGGCTGCCCGCGATGTGCCCGGCTTCGTGCCCGATCACGCCCATGACCTGCAGCGGGTCGTCGGCTTCCTGCAACAACCCGGTGTGGAGGAACATGTTCATTCCCCCGGCGACGAAGGCATTGAGGCTTTTGTCGTTGATCAGGAAGACATCGACCGCCTGGGCGTCGAGTCCGGCCGCTTCGAACATCGGGTTCGAATAGGTGCGGATGATCTCCTCGATCTCGGCATCGCGCACGAAACGCAATTCGCGCCCTTGCGCGTCGGCAAGCGGCGGGGCCAGGACCAGGACGGCCACTGCCAGAATGACGGCCAGAAGGCCGGCGCGGAGTCTGCTCTTGCGCAACATCGTAACCCTATGCTTCACAAGGGAGGGTAGCCGGGAAGTCGCCATTGTAGCAATCGTACCTTAAATGGGAAATACGGCACCTTTGCGAAACATCTTTGTGAGCACCGCTCCACAACCCTCACCTGCAAGGCAGTTATCATGGCTTTGAAAGTCTCCAAACGCGCCGATGTCTCTCCCTTCATCGTCATGGATGTGTTGCGCGCGGCCAATGCGCGCGAAGCGGCGGGCGAGACCATTTTGCATATGGAGGTTGGGCAGCCGGGACACAGCGCACCCGAAGCGGCGCTGAAGGCCGCCGAGCGCGCGCTGCGGAACGGGCGCATGGGCTACACCGACGCTCGCGGCCTGCCGGAGCTTGGAGCGCGGCTGGCCCGGCATTACCAGGAGGCCTATGGCGTCGACCTCGATCCGGCCCGCATCATGACGACCACCGGCTCCTCTGCGGGGTTCCTGCTGAGCTTCCTGAGCGCCTTCGATCCCGGCGACCGGGTTGCGCTCGCGGCGCCCGGCTATCCGGCCTATCGGAACATCCTGTCGGCGCTGGGCCTGGAGCCGGTATGGTTGGAGACCACGGCGGCCGAACGGTTTCAGCCGACCCCGGAGTTGCTGGACCGGGTCGAGGGTCCGCTGCACGGCCTGATCGTGGCTAGCCCCTCCAACCCCGCCGGGACGATGCTGGGCCGCGCCGAAATGAAGGCGCTGGTGGACGCCTGCGCTGAACGCGGCATCCGGCTGATTTCCGACGAAATCTACCACGGCGTGACCTACGAGGCGCGCGGCGTTTCGGCGCTGGAGTTCACCGACGCGGCAATCGTGGTGAACTCCTTCTCCAAGTACTATGCGATGACCGGCTGGCGGTTGGGCTGGCTGGTCCTGCCGGAAGACCTGCTGCGCCCGGTGGAGCGCCTGAGCCAAAATTTGTTCATCTCGCCGCCGACGATTTCCCAACATGCAGGACTGGCGGCCCTGGACTGCGGGGCGGAACTGGACCGCGTTGTCGAGGGTTACAGGCGCAATCGCGATCTCCTGCTCGAGGCCCTGCCGAAGGCCGGATTCACCGAGCTTGCACCGGCCGACGGCGCGTTCTACCTCTATGCGGATATCGGGCATCTGAGCCACGACAGCCACGACTTCTGCCGCCGGATGCTGGAGGAAACAGGCGTCGCCACAACGCCCGGATTGGACTTCGACCCGCGCCGCGGGCACCGCTTCATGCGGTTTTCTTTCGCGGGCAGCGAGGTTGAGGTGGCCGAGGCGGCGCGGCGATTGCAGGCTTGGCTGCGAGGCTGAGCCAGCCCGTGTTGCGCGCTCGCATTTCGGCTGAAGCTGGGCTAACGTTTGGGTTGGAGCGGCAATACCGGATTTAGCGGTAGTAACGACGGACGAAAATGGAACTGACGGCGGATCTTCTTCTGCGTGCCTATGCCGTGGGGATATTTCCGATGGCGGAAAGCCGGCGCGACCCGGAGATCCACTGGATCGACCCGGAATTGCGCGGGGTGCTTCCGCTCGAGTCCTTTCATATCCCGCGCCGCCTGCGCCGCCGTATTCGGCGCGGCGATTTTCAGGTCACCGCCGACCGCGCCTTCGCGGAGGTGATCGCCGCCTGCGCCGAAGCCACCTCGGGACGCCCGGACACCTGGATCAACCCGACGATCGAGCGGCTTTACAAGGACTTGGCGGAGATGGGCTTCGCCCATTCGGTCGAGGTCTGGCAAGGCCGCGATCTGGTGGGCGGACTTTACGGCGTTGCGCTGGGCGGCGCGTTCTTCGGAGAATCGATGTTTTCGCGGACGACTGACGCCAGCAAGGTGGCGCTGGTGCATCTGGTGATGCGGCTGCGCAGCGGCGGGTTCCATCTGCTGGATACGCAGTTCACGACACCGCACCTGCGCCAGTTCGGAGCGACCGAGATCCGGCGCGATCAATACCGGCACCTCCTCGCCCGCGCCGTCCCGGCAGCGGCGCGATTCCCCACGACGCTGAGCGAGGCGGAGGTCAGCCGCTATCTGGCCGACTGACCCGCCGCGCGCCAGCCGACAATCGCCGCAACTTCCTAGAGGAATTTCCGTGCGGCACCGCTCACGGTGAATGCTACCGCCTGCCTCCAAACCCGCGCCAGTAGGACTCCGGCCCCAGGAGCCCTGCGGTGAGCAGATCGATCTGCGCCCGTTCGATGCCCACGTCCTGAAGCTCACGGTCCTCCATGCGGCGAAGCTGGCGCGCGGTATCGCGTGCGATGCGCGACCGTTGGCGCTGGAGGTGCCGGGTTTCAACCCGGTTCGCCAGCCACCTTAAGCTCCGGGCAATGCGGCTTGGGCGAGCGGCGGGGCCTGCTTGCGCCAAACTCTCTTGGCAATGGGAAAGAGTGCTCATCCGATCCTCCTTATGCGTGTAAGTTTTCCTCATGTATCTTGACGGTTTCGGCTCCTTTGCCTACAAGGAGTAAGCGCTTTTTTGGTGCTCGACAAACGACGTTTCCTAGAGGCAGACATTAGGAAAACTAAACGATTATGAAGAACCGCTTGCCGCCGCTGAACGCTCTGCGCGCCTTCGAGTCAGCCGGCCGCCACCTGTCTTTCAGCAAGGCGGCGGCGGAGCTTTACGTGACGCCGGCTGCGATCAGCCACCACATAAAGGCGCTGGAGGAAGACCTTGGGGTTCAGCTATTCCGGCGCGAACCCCGGCGTCTGCTGTTGACGGATGCGGGGCAGCGGGCGTTGCCGGGCCTGCGCGAAGCTTTCGAGCGGATGGAAACGGCGCTGGCCGAGGTGCGCGATCAGGCGGAAGGGTCGCTGCTCACCGTCAGCGCCGTCCCCTCCCTCACCTCGCGCTGGCTGTTGCCGCGCCTGGAGGGATTCCGGCGCGCGCACCCCGATATCGATCCGCGCCTCGACGCCAGCGGGCATCTGGTCGACTTTGGCCGGGAAACCGACGTCGACGTGGCGCTGCGTCATGGCTGCGGCGTATATCCCGGGCTGCATGTGGAGTTCCTGGCCGAGAGCAATCGTCATCCCGTGTGCAGCCCCAAGCTGCTGGAAGGGCCGAATCGGCTGCGCACACTGGCGGACCTGAGGCATTTCACCCTTATCCATGTGCCATGGAGTCTCTGCGGCGAGACCGAACCGGACTGGGCGGAATGGCTGAAGACGGCGGGCGTGAGCGGCGTGGACGCCGAGCGCGGACCGCGCTTCAACCATGCCGCCTATGCTATACAGGCTGCCGTCGAGGGCCATGGCGTCGCCTTGGCGAGCGATGTCCTCGTGGCCGACGACATCGCGGCGGGGCGGCTGGTGCACCCGTTCGGACGCGGGGTTCCCGGCAGGACGCCGTTCGCGTATTACTTCGTGTGCCCGCCGCACAAGTTGCGATACAAACGCGTCCAGATCTTTCGGGACTGGTTGATGGCGGAACTGGCTGCGGCACAGACTTCGGAAAAGCAGGGAACGGAGCAGCAGGCATGAGTGACGTAAGCGAGCGCCCCCAACCGGCCTGGCTGCGCCCGACGATCGATTACGGGCCGCTGGTCGTGTTCCTGGCCGCCTACGTCCTGGCCGACCTCTTCGTGGCGACAGCCGCGATCGTGGTGGCGACGGTCGCGGCGCTGGCGCTGTCGCTGGCTTATACCCGAAAGCTGCCGACCTTGCCGCTGGTGACTGGGATTCTGGTGGTCGTGTTCGGCGGCATGACACTGTGGCTGAACGATCCGGTCTTCATCAAAATGAAGCCGACCATTGTGCAGCTTCTCTTTGCCGCCGTGCTGTTCGGCGGCCTTGCGGTTGGGCGTCCGTTGCTGCGCCCGGTGCTGGGCATGGCTATGCCCTGGCCGATGAGCGAGCGCGGCTGGACGCTGCTCACGATGCGCTGGGCGTTTTTCTTCCTTGCGATGGCCGCGTTGAATGAGTTGGTCTGGCGCACGCAGTCGACCGACCTCTGGGTCACCTTCAAGGTCTTCGGGATCATGGTGTTGACGGTGATATTCGCGATGGCGCAGTTGCCGCTGCTCCAGCGCTACAAAAGCGGCGAGCCGGAGTAGAGAGAAGTTACTCCACTTCGGCCTCGTCCTCGGCCTCGTCCTCCGCCTCGCGAACCCGGCAGTCGAGCACCCAGACGTCGTAGACCGGATGCTCCAGCGCGTTGAGCGCCGGGGAAGACGAGAACATCCATCCGGTGAAGGCCCGCTCGGCTGGCTGATCCGGGCGGATGTCGTCGATTTCGAGGAACACCTTTCGCTCCGGCGGTTCTTCCGGCGGCGCCTTTTCGCAATAGCGCGGGGTGATTTCCAGGGAGCCGAAGGTCACCGCCGAATCGACACCCACCTCAAAGGTCGAGGTGCGGGCCGTGATCTTGTCCAGGCCCTGAAGCACGACGACATCGGCTTCGATAGCCGCCGCGGGACCGCTCCACAGCCCGGCCAACAGCCCTCCGGCCAGGATCGCGAGCACACCTGGGCGCACCACGGCAGCGCGTACCGGACTCGACTCCCGCAGACCGCTTGGTTTGCCGCCCGTTGTCGCGGAGAAGCGGGTAACGCTTCCCCCAGTGCGCTTTCGTAGGGTGCTCACTGGCCGCCCCCACCGGTCTGGCCGTTCTCAGAGCGATTTTTGTAAGGATTCTCCAGCGACTCGATGAGATCGCGCAGCACGTGCCGCACCTGGGCCTCGTCGCACCCCATCAATATCGCGTCCTCCAGAGCATCCTGCGCCATCTCCTGAATCTCCACCAAGTTCTCGTTCAGAACCTGAATCTTTTCGCGGCAGGACACGGGCTGCCCGTCCGGCTGCCGCCAAGTGGGAAGGTCCGGCTTTCGCTGCGCTGTCATAATCGTCGAATGTCCTCTTTACCGTCCGCTCCGGGCGCTGGGCCGCGGTCAGTAAAACCGGGTATCGAGGCGGAAACAAGACGGCTGCAACGTTCGCCGCCTCGCGCCATTGCAAGACTCTTTAGTTTTTGCGCAATTTCGGACGGCGGATACCCTTGGCGGCCGAAGGCCGCCGAGTCGGGCTGTCCACCGGAAAATGCTCTAGCAGGCTGCGGAAAAACGCGCCTGTGCGCCGCCTTTCCTATGGGCGGGGCTTGAAAATCGGCCTTGCCGCGAAGGGTTTGGCCGTTCTGGCGGCCGGTTTGCGC
>SKZV01000061.1 GCA_007127165.1 Rhodovibrio sp.
CCAGGGGACCCATTATGACCGACACCTTAACCGCGCGGCAGGAACTGTTCTGCCGTCATTATGTGCTTGGCACCTCGGCGGCCGCTGCGGCGCGGGCGGCGGGCTATGCGGAGGCGGCGGCGCGCTCGCAGGCGTGGCGATTGCTGCAACAGACGAACGTTCAGGATCGAATCGCGGCGCTGCAAGGCGACCGGGCGCGGGCGGCGTCGGCGCTTTGTGCGCAGCTTTGGGAGCAGGTGGAGGAGGTGCGCAAGGCGGCGCTGGCGAGCAAGGCTTACGGCACGGCGTTGCGCGCCACGCTTACGCAGATGCGGCTGTTCAACACCCTGGGCCTCCCCGCAACCCCGGCGGATACGCAGGAGATCATCGACGAAGGCGTCGCCGCCGAGCTGGCCGAAGCCGAAGCGTTGGAGGCGGAGACCGCAGCGGCCGCACCCAACGAGGCCGAAGCCGAGGCCGCTGCGACGGCGGAGAACGCGGATGGCGCGTCGCAAGCGGCCAGCGCGGCGGATGCGCTGCTGGACCGGCTGGACGACCTGATCGATCGGGCTGGCGCCGCATCCCTCGCGCCGACGCCGGAGCCCACGGTGTTGACATTCGTTGACAAACGCCGACGCCGCCCGCGCGAGGGCGCGCGCGAGCGGGCGGGGTGAGCGCAGGCGCGCGGCGCGTGTTGGGATCGAACGAGGGCCTCGCGCTTATCCCAAATGCGAATAACCGGACGCGCCGCGGCTGGCCCCTCGATACGGCGCGAAGTGCGCCTACTCGGGGTGAGGAGATCCTAATTTCAAAAGCGTCCTCACCCCGAGTAGCGCCTCTTCGGCGCGTATCGAGGGGCCCGCGCCTTCCGTTTGGAAAAAATCATGTGATCCGTCAGCCGCCCCTACTCGACCGTCACCGACTTTGCGAGGTTCCTTGGCTGGTCCACGTCCGTGCCCTTGGCGACGGCAGTGTGGTAAGCCAGGAGCTGTACCGGAATGGCGTAGAGGATCGGCGCCACGAAGGGATCGACCTCCGGCAGTTCGAGCGTGAAGGCCGCGCCCTCGCCCAGCGCCTCTATCCCCTTCTTGTCCGACAGCAGCACCACCTTGCCGCCGCGCGCGATGGTTTCCTGGACGTTGGACGCGATCTTGTCGAACAGCGGACCCGACGGCGCGCAGACGATTACCGGCACGTTCTCGTCGATCAGCGCGATGGGGCCGTGCTTCATCTCGCCACCGGCATAGCCCTCGGCGTGGATGTAGCTGATTTCCTTCAGCTTCAACGCCCCCTCCAGCGCCAGGGGATAGAGGTTGCCACGGCCGAGATAGAGCACGTCGCGCGCCTCCGACACCCAGTTGGCGATCTTCCGGACGCGGTCGTCGTGATTCAGGATCTCCGCCACGCGCCCGGGAACCTCCAACAGCGCCTCGGTCAAACGCGCTTCCGTGTCCCGGTCCACCGTGCCGCGCGCGCGCCCGATGGCAAGCGACAGGCAAGCCAGCGTGGTAAGCTGCGTCGTGAAGGCCTTGGTCGAGGCCACACCGATCTCCGGCCCGGCCAGCGTGCCCAGAACCGCGTCGGACTCCCGCGCCATGCTGCTTTCGGCGACGTTGACGATGGAGAGCAGGCGCTGCCCCTGGGACCGGGCGTAGTGCAGCGCGCCCATCGTGTCCGCCGTCTCGCCCGATTGCGAGATGAACAGGCCGAGCCCGCCCTCGGGCATGGGCGGCTCGCGGTAGCGCAGTTCCGAGGCGATGTCGATTTCCACCGGCTGCCGGGCGATCTGCTCCAGCCAGTATTTCGCCACCAGCCCGGCATAGAAGGCGGTGCCGCAGGCCGTGACCGTCACCCGAGAGATCGCGCCAAGGTCGAAGGGCAGGTCGGGCAGCGTCACCTGCCGTTCCAGCGGATTGAGAAAACTGTGCAGCGTGTCGCCGATCACCGCCGGTTGCTCGAAGATTTCCTTCTGCATGAAGTGGCGGTACTGGCCCTTGCCGATCATCGCGCCCGACACCGCCGTCTGCTTGATCGCCCGCTCGACGGGACGATCCTGCGCGTCGCGGATAGCCGCGCCGTTCGGGCTCAAGACGGCCCAGTCGCCCTCTTCCAGATAGCAGATGCTCTGCGTCAGCGGAGCCAGCGCCAGCGAGTCGGAGCCCAGGTACATCTCGCCGTCGCCGTAGCCGATGGCGAGCGGCGAGCCGCGCCGCGCGCCGATCATCGTGTCGTGCCGCCCGGCGAACACGATGGCGAGCGCGAAGGCTCCCTCCAGCCGCTTCAAGGCCGCCGCCACTGCCTCCTCCGGCCCCTTCTGGGTCCGCAGTTCGTCGGCGAGCAGGTGCGCGATCACCTCGGTATCGGTCTCCGTCGTGAAGGCGTGGCCGCGCGTTTCAAGCTCTTGGCGCAGGGCGCGGAAGTTCTCGATGATGCCGTTGTGGACCACGGCGACGTGCTCGTTCGCGTGGGGATGCGCGTTGACCTCGCTCGGCCGTCCGTGCGTTGCCCAGCGCGTATGGCCGATGCCCAGCGTGCCCTCCAACGGCTGCTCTTCCAGCAAATGCCCCAGGTTGACCAGCTTGCCCTCGGCCCGCCGCCGGTCGATCCGTCCGTTGACCAGCGTGGCGATCCCGGCGGAATCGTAGCCCCGGTACTCCAGCCGCTTCAGGCCGTCGAGCAGCAGCGGCGCAACCGGCTTGCCGCCGATGATTCCGATGATCCCGCACATGAACCGGTCTCCTTTGTTCGTATCCCGTCGTTTGCGCACGTCCCGGCGAGGACCGAGCCACCCGAAGCGGCCCCCCTTCCTCCTCTTCCGGGGAGCGGGAAGGAGGAGGAAGAAAGCAAGACCCCCTCAGTCGCAAGCGAGACAGCTCCCCCTGAGGGGAGCAAGAGAAAAGATGACTCGCTCAATCTTCCCGTTCCCCTCCGGGGGAAGAAAGAGAAAGGATGGCTCGCTCAATCTTCCCGCTCCCCTCAGGGGGAGCTGTCGCCCTTCGCGACTGAGGGGGCCTTCCTTACTCCCCTTCCTTCCCGCTCCCCTCAGGGGGAGCTGTCGCCCTTCGCGACTGAGGGGGACTTGCTTGCCTCACTTATTCCCGCGCAGCTCCCGCAGGCGCTTCGCCCCGCCCGCCCTGGTCTCTTGCCGCCCGCGCGCGACAGAGAGCGCGTCGTCCGGCACCTCGGCGGTAATCGTGCTGCCAGCTCCGATCACGGCGCGCGCCCCCACCTTCACCGGAGCGACCAGCGCGGTGTTGGAGCCGATGAAAGCGCCCGCGCCGATCTCGGTCCGGTGCTTGCCGAAGCCGTCGTAGTTGCAGGTAATCGTGCCCGCGCCGATGTTCGCGCCCTCACCCACCGTCGAATCGCCGATGTAGCTCAGGTGGTTGGCCTTCGCCCCGGCAGCGAGCGTCGCGTTCTTGACCTCGACGAAGTTGCCGATGTGCGCGCCTTCGCCGATCACCGCGCCGGGCCGCAGACGGGCGTAAGGGCCGACGGACGCTCCCGCCTCCACGCGCGCGCCCTCCAGGTGACTGAACCCCTTGATCCGCGCGCCCTCCCCGACTTGCACGCCGGGGCCGAAGACCACGTGCGGCTCAACGATCACGTCCGGCGCAAGGGCGGTGTCGTGGCTGAAGAAGACCGTTTCCGGCGCGATCAGCGTCGCGCCCGCCGCCATCGCCCGCGCCCGCAGGCGGCTTTGCATCGCCGCTTCGGCCTGCGCGAGTTCGGCGCGGGCGTTGACGCCCTGCACCTCGTCTTCTTCGGCGAGCGCCAGGGCGCAGCTCTCGCCCGCCGCGACCGCCAGGCCCACCACGTCGGTCAGGTAGTACTCGCCCTTGGCATTGGCGTTGTCCACCCGCGCCAGAAGCTCGAAAAGCAGATCGGCCCGCGCGCAGATCAGTCCGGCGTTGCAGGTGTCGAGCGCCAATTCCTCCGGGCTCGCGTCCTTCGCCTCGACGATGCGCAGCAACGCGCCGTCGTTCCCCGTCACCAGCCGTCCATAACCACCCGGCTCCGCTGCCTGGAAGCCCAGCACGCTCAGGCCCGCCTGCCGGTCCCGCCGGGCCGCGCGCAGGCGCTCCAGCGTCGCGGCGGTCATCAACGGCGTGTCGCCGCAGACCACCAATACCTCCGCATCGGGGCTTTCGATGAGACCGCCAAGCGCCGACTGCACGGATTGCACCGCGTGTCCGGTCCCCAGGCGCTCCTGCTGCACCACCGTCCGGTGCGGCGCGGCGGCCTCCGCGACCTGCGGCATATCGGGGCCGACTACCACCACCACCTCGGCTGGATCGAGCGCCGCGACATTCGCCAGCACATGGGCCAGCATCGAGCGACCGGCGACCTCGTGCAGCACCTTGGGACGGGTAGAGCGCATACGGGTTCCAAGCCCGGCGGCAAGCACGACGACGGCAAGCGATGTATTGCTCATAAAAGGGCGCAAACCTGCGACAAGTTCTGGACTCGAAATCACGGACTCCGGACAAGGCTGCCACCGTTCCGGCCGAACGGCAAATCAACGCTGATTTCTGAAGGTTGCAGTGCAGAAAGACAAGCGGCAAAAGGGAGGGATGGTAAACGACATCCTGATTTGCGACCTCGACGGCACGCTGGTGGACTCCGTGGCCGACCTTGCGACGGCGACGAACCGGCTGCTGCAGGAGGAAGGGTTCCAACCGCTCTCGAACGAAGCGGTGCGGGGCATGGTGGGGCGCGGCGTGCCGACGCTCGTGGCGCGAGCCTTCGCCGCGCGGGACCGGCCGGTGGAGGAGGCGGAGTTGCGTGGCCTAACACGCCGTTTTCTCGACTTCTACGAGGGGGCGGAGGCCGTGCACACGCATCCCTATCCCGAGGTGCCGGAAACGCTGGAGCACTTATGCGGGCAAGGCTGGCGGATCGCCGTCTGCACCAACAAGCCGCAAGCCTCCACGCAGACCATTCTCGACACGCTCGACCTCTCCCGCTTTGTCGCGGCGGCCTGCGGCGGCGACCGCACACCGGCCCTGAAACCCGATGCGGCGCACATTCGCGCGACGCTGGACATGCTGGAGCCGCGCGGCGGGAAAGCCGTCATGGTAGGCGACAGCCGCTCCGACGCGCTGGCGGCGAAGGCGGCGGGTATTCCGGCCATTTTAGTGCGCTACGGCTATGCGGAGGCTCCGGTGGAGACTCTCGGCGCCGATCTCGTCATCGAAAGTTTCGGTCAGTTGCGCGAGCTACTCCCGCGTCTCGTGCGATGACTCCAGCGCGGTTTCCAACTCCCGGATCAGTCCGCGCGCAGGCAGTCGCGCCGCGCTCCCACCGCTGTGGTCCGAAAGGTACAGCCGCAGCGGACCAAGCGATGTCTCGGCCTCCACGCGCACCGGCACGGGAGGCGCGCCCTCCACGACCTCGGCCATCCAGATGTCGAAGTACTCGGGGAAGCGGCCTTGCGACTCGTACTCGTCGTTGAAGCCGTCCCGGCGTTGCATGCGCAGTCTGCAAATCTGCGCGGAGCCGTCATAGGCGATGTAATCGCGCGGGCTCAGCACCACCCAGCCGCGGTCCTCGCCGGTAAAATCGTAGAGGCGGCGGCCATCGAACACCTCCACGGAGGCGGAGCAGCCGTCCATCGCTTCAAGCAAAATTGCGAAAACGCCGGTCACCGGGTCGATCGTGGCATCGCGCGCCGCACGCTCGACGGCGTCGCGATCGTCCTCGGCGGGCGTCGGGCGGCCGCGCACCCTCTCCAACCCGGCGGCGCCATAGTCCATATGCACCCAGCGCAAAGCGCGGCTGCGAATCCGGTTGGCGGTGCGGTAGCGGTCGGGCAGCAGCCGCCCCTGTTCCACCGCTCCGGTGCTGCGCGCCTCCATTTCGAAAGCGAACAACACGCCGACCATGCCCTTCGTCTCACCCTGAAGCTGGATGTCGTAGCCCGAGGCGCGCACGTCCACCAGCGCCGAAAAGCTCATGGCGTTCAAGCCGCTGGCGTAAAGCTCGTAGTCCACCCGCAGCGGCTCCGCTCGCACCGGAGAAACGGCAGCCGCAAGGACCCCGGCGAGTGCGCAGGCCGCGGCAAGACCGGCAAGACGTCCCAACATTCGTGCATGGCTCCCAAAGTTCGACGCTTCACCCGCTGCGGAGAAGATTGCGCCAATCGACCAACCCGGCAAGTGATGTTTCCAAGGCAGGCGACAGGAGTGCTTGACAGGCCGCACCCCGCTCCTCTACATCATTTCTCGCCGAGGCCATCCGGGGGAACAGAACGCTTGCCCCCGCTTCAAGGCTCCGGGCGCGTAGCTCAGCGGGAGAGCGCCTCGTTCACACCGAGGAGGTCCGTGGTTCAATCCCACGCGCGCCCACCATTGATTTTCCTAGGTTTTCTGGTCTGTGTTCGGGTACCGAGCTTGGCGCCCGTTTCGCGGCCAATGCGCGACTGCGGTTTCCCGCGCCTGCCCGCCTGTGCCCCGAAGCAATGTCGGAAAAATGTCGGAAATCTTCCCACGCGTGCCGACGCCGCAAAGGCAGCGCTTATCCCTGGAGGCAGGCTGGCAGGTCGGCAGAGGATTTCCGTCGCTCTCCATGGTGCCAAGGGCTATTATAC
>SKZV01000001.1 GCA_007127165.1 Rhodovibrio sp.
CCGGTGCCGTACAGAATCGCGTCGGTGAGGGCCTTCTCCTGAGCGTGGATGGCCGCGCCAGCCGCCTCGATCTGCTTGCGGGGGTCGCCGGACTCGGTGAACTGCTGGCCGAGCCATGCGAAGTAGCCGACCACGTCCGAGAAGGTGGCATAGGCGGCGGTGTCGCGCGTGCCAAGCTCCCAACCGTCCTCGGGGCCGCCGGAGCCGGACAGGTTGTCGTGCGGGAGCGCCGTCAGCCGCTCCGACACCCAAGCCACGCCGTAGCCGTGCCTGGAAAACACCTTGTAGGGCGAGATCGCATAGCCGTCGATGTCGTAGCTCGCGATGTCGACGCGGCCGTGGGCGGCGTGCTGAATGCCGTCGACGACGATGTAGCAGTCCGGCGCGACTTGCCGAATCTCCCGCGCGATCGCGGCCACATCGACCGCCATGCCGGTGACGGGCGAGGTATGCACGATCGTCGCGACGCGGGTGTCCGGGGTGATGTAGGGCCTGTAGTCGTCGGCGCTCACCGAGCCGGTTTCGCTGTTGTGGGGGACCGCGACGTACTCTTTTTGGGCGACCTTGGCCCAGCGCGCACAGGCGCTGCGCGAGGCCGGGTGTTCGAGCGTGCTGCCGAGCACCTGCCCGCCTTCCGGCGCTCCCAAGGCTGCGGTAGAGATCAGCCGGAACAACAACTCGGTCCCGCTCTCGCCCACGAACACGGTGCCCGAGGGGGCGTTGAAGAAGGTACGGATGTCGTCCTTCGCCTTGGCGATCAGGCGCATCAACTCCTGCGAGGCGGGATTGTCGCGGCCCTGATTGTCGGGGATCGCGGCAAGCTCCGCCGTTGTCTCGACGACCGATTTCAGGGTCAGCGCGCCGCCCGCGTTCTCGAAGAAAATCCGCTCCCCCTGATAGGGGCAACGGTTCACATGGCAGAAACGGTCACGGATCCGGTCGATCAGTCCCGCTTGGCTCTCGATCATGTTGTGAGTCCTTTGTGGGCCGGAGTCGGTGCCGGGTTCGGCGCCCAACATATCGGCTGCTCGCCCACGAGGCCACCTTGGGAGCACGCCGCCGTTACCGCCCCAGGTCCTTGGTTCCGGCCACGAACGCATCCAGGGTGCGGCGGTCGGGCAGAGCTTCGTAGTCTCCGACTCCCATGACGCAGAGCGCACCCATGGCATTACCCTGGACGAGCCGCTGACGTACCGGCAGGCCGCGCAGCCAGCCGTCGAGGTACCCGGCCGCGAAGGCGTCACCGGCCCCCACGGTGTCGATTGGCGTCACTCCCTCCACCAGCGGCGCACGCTCCACGCTGTCGGCGCTCCAGGCCAGGGTATCCCCGCCGTCACCTTTCAGAACGACCTCGCGAGGGCCCGCCTGCCCCAGCCGGTCCAGCAGGTCCTCGCCCGCGTCCGGCCAGAGGGCCGCGGCTTCCTCGGCGGAGGCGAAGACGACGTCGGTCTCGGGCAGCACCCCCTCGATCCAGTCCCGCAACCATTCGGCGGAGCAAAAGCGCGACCGGAAGTTGACGTCGAGGCTCACCAGAAGGTCCAGGCCACGCGCCGCCCGGATCAGCTCGCGTGTGAAGCTGGCGCAGCTATCCGACAGGGCCGGGGTAATGCCGGTGACGTGGAGGATACGGGCTTGCCCCAGCAACGCGGTGTCGATGTCCTCCGGCGTCATGGTCGAGGCGGCCGAGCCTGCCCTGTAGTAATGGCCGCGCGCCCCCTCCGGCGCACGCTCGCGCAGGAACAGGCCGGTGGGGGCGTGGCCGACGATCTTGACGCCGCCGGTCTCGACGCCCTCGCCGCGTAGGCGGTTCAAGACCAGCTTCCCCGCCTCGTCGTCGCCCAAGCGGCTGAACCAGGCGGCCCGATGACCCAGGCGGGAAAGACCGATGGCGACATTGCTCTCGGCGCCGCCAACCCCGAGTTCGAGCGCGGCGGCATGGCGCAGCCGGGTCGCGGCGGGGCCCAGCAGGCGCGCCATCGACTCACCGGCGGTCAGGACTGCTATCGGCATGGCTACTCCACATAGGTTCTTGGCCGGGCTCCGGTTGGTGGGCCGAATCAATGCGAATGGCGCGGCAATCCCTTGGTTTCCGTGATGCGCAGGAAGCTCACCGCGGGCTCCAGACAGGCACCGCGAGACAACTCGCCCACGCTGTTCCGGTAGATCTGCTGCCACGGCGTCTGGTCGTCCAGCTTCGGCGGCTGCCAGTCGGCGAGACGGGCTTCATAGTCCTCCTGCTCGATCAGCACGTCCACCCGCCGCGTGTTCAAGTCGATGCGCACCGGATCGCCGGTCCGCAGGATCGCGAGGCCGCCGCCGCGCACGGCTTCCGGCGAGGCGTTGAGGATCGACGGGGTTCCGGAGGTGCCGCTTTGGCGGCCGTCGCCGACGGTCGGCAACTGCGTGATCCCCTCGCGAATCAGCCGGTCGGGCGGCTGCATGTTCACCACCTCCGCCGAGCCTGGATAGCCGACCGGACCGCAGTTGCGGATGAACAGCACGCAGTTTTCGTCAATGTTGAGCGCCGGGTCGTTGATGCGCTCGTGATAGTCCTCCGGCCCCTCGAAGACGATGGCGCGGCCCTCGAAGACGTCCTCTTGCCCGGCGTGCGAGAGGTAGGTGTCCCGGAAGTGACGGCTGATCGCCGAGGTCTTCATGATAGCGCTGTCGAAGAGGTTGCCGGACATCACCAGGAAGCCCGCGTTCTCCGCCAGCGGCGCGTCGAAGGGGCGGATCACGTCGCGGTCGATGACTTCGACGCCGGTGCAGTTGTCGGCGATGCTCCGGCCATTCACCGTCAAGGCGTCGCCGTGAATGACACCGGCGGACATCAGTTCCGCCATAACGGCCGGAACGCCGCCCGCCTGATGAAAAGCCTCGCCGAGGTGGAGGCCGACGGGTTGGCAATTCACCAGCAGCGGCATCTCGTAGCCGCAACGCTGCCAGTCGTCCATCGTCAACTCGACCCCCATGTGACGGGCGATGGCGATCAGGTGCGGCGGCACGTTCGTCGAGCCGCCGATAGCGGTGCAGAGGCGGATGCCGTTTTCGAACGCCTCGCGCGTCAGGATGCGGGAGGGGCGCAGGCCCTCGTACACCATCTCGACGGCGCGGCGGCCGGTGCGGTAGGCCATCTGCGCACGCTCGCGGTAAGGCGCGGGAATTGTGGCGCAGCCCGGCAAGGACATGCCGAGCGCTTCCGCCACGGCGTTCATCGACAGCGCGGTGCCCATGGTGTTGCAGTGCCCGATGCTGGGCGCGGAGGCGGCGGCCATTTCCAGGAAGGTGGCGTGGTCGATCAGCCCCGCCGCGAGCAGCTTCCGCCCTTCCCAGATGATCGCGCCGGAGCCGACCTTGCGGCCCCGGTAGTGGCCGTCCAGCATCGGCCCGCCGGACAGCACGATAGCGGGCAGGTCCAGCGTCGCCGCCCCCATCAGGCAGGCGGGCGTGGTCTTGTCGCAGCCGGTCGTCAGCACCACGCCGTCTATCGGATAGCCGTACAGCACCTCCACGAGGCTCAGATAGCTCAGGTTCCGGTCGAGCGCGGCGGTGGGCCGCTTGCCGGTTTCCTGAATCGGGTGGATCGGGAACTCGAGCGGGATTCCCCCCGCGTCGCGAATGCCGTCCTTGACCCGCTTGGCAAGTTCGATGTGGTGGCGGTTGCAGGGAACGAGGTCGCTGCCGGTCTGGGCAATGCCGACGATGGGGCGGCTCGACTGCAACTCTTCCAGCGTCAAACCGTAGTTCAAGTAGCGCTCGAGGTAGAGCGCCGACATCCCCGGCTTCTCCAAATCGCGGAACCAAGCCTCGCTGCGGAGGCCGGAGCGTTCTTTGCGGCTGTCATCGCTCATGGTCAAGCCTCTGGATGCAGTGCGGGGGGACACGGTTCGGCGGCTTCGCCTTTTCCGTGCGATATGGTGAACCCCTTCGCCGTATCCAGGGGGCTCGCCCGTCGCGCGCCAAACTCATCCGGGTTTTTCCGGCCCTCATGGAACTGGCGAGCGGGGCCGCGGTTAGTCCAATACCCAGACGCTTAACACGTTATACCGGACGAACCAGGAGCAGATCATGGCGAAAAACAAGACTCTCGAGGATCTGATGTTGGACACCCTCAAGGACGTCTATCACGCGGAAAAACAGATCCTCCGTACTTTGCCGAAAATGTCGAAGGCCGCGAACGAGGACAAACTCCGGGAGGCGCTCGAGCACCATCGCGAGGAGACCGAGGTTCAGGTCGAGCGTCTCGAGAAGGTCTTCGAGATGATGGGGAAATCCCCGCGCGGCAAAACCTGTGAAGCGATCCAGGGCATCCTTGAAGAGGGCAAGGATATCATGGAGGAATTCAAGGGAACCGACGCCCTCGACGCCGGTCTCGTCGCGGCCAGCCAAGCCGTCGAGCACTACGAGATTGCGCGGTACGGGACGCTGCGCACCTGGGCGCAACAACTCAACATGAACGACGCGGCGAAGCTGTTCGAAGAGACTTTGAAGGAAGAGAAGAACGCCGACGAACTTCTCACCAAGATGGCGGAAGAGAAGGCGAATCCGCAAGGCACCTGAAGCACGGCGGCCGATCCCCCGATGCGGCCATGCCCGATGCGGCAAGGATGGTCCGTTCTCTTACAAGCCCGACCGTGCGTGTTCTTGTACGAGACACGGGCGGCCGGGCCGTCTTTTTGGGGTTCTCCGTTTAAGAGGCAGCTATGAGCAGCACGCTCGACAACCGGCACATCATCGCGATCGGAACCTCGTCCGGGGGTGTGGATGCCCTGCGGAAGGTGGTGGGCGACCTGCCGCCCGACCTGCCCGCCTCGGTTTTCGTGGTTCTGCATATTGGCGAGAACAGCCAGTTACCGCAGATTCTCGAAAGCGTCGGCCCCCTGCCCGCCGCGCATGCCGAAA
Source organism: Rhodovibrio sp. (assembly GCA_007127165.1). Taxonomy (GTDB): domain Bacteria; phylum Pseudomonadota; class Alphaproteobacteria; order Kiloniellales; family Rhodovibrionaceae; genus SKZV01. Next base: position 4,903 of record SKZV01000001.1, read on the forward strand.
GTAGAGAGCCCATCGAGAACGGGCGGATCTACGTCGCGCCTCCAGATAAACATTTGCTGTTGCACGACAGCCATGTGCTGCTGCGGCGCGGGCCGAGGGAGAATATGGCCCGCCCCGCCATAGATCCCCTCTTCCGTTCGGCAGTTTGCTCTTTCGGCGCGAAGACGATCGGCGTGGTTCTGACAGGCGGCTTGAGCGACGGCACCGGCGGCTTGCAAGCGATCAAGAGCGGCGGCGGTATGGCCGTCGTGCAGGACCCGGCGACCGCCGTGGCGCCCAACATGCCGCAAAGCGCGCTAAGGCACGCGAGCGTCGACCACTGCGTACCGCTGGAATCCATCGGCAGCCTCCTTGGCCGCCTCGCAGCGGAGCCGGCAGGCGCGTCCCTCCCCGTCCCGGTCAACGTCCAGCTTGAAGCGGCCATCGCCGCTCAGGAGCATGGCGCCATGATGGATGAAGACAAGTTGGGCAACCCCACCGGCTTCGTTTGCCCGGACTGCCGTGGACCGCTTTGGGAGGTCTCCGAAGGCGCGCTGCCACGGTTCCGGTGCCGCGTCGGCCACGCGTTCACCGGCGACGCCATCCTGGCCGCTCAAGCGGAAGAAGTCGAACGCAGCCTATGGAGCCTGTTGAACGCGCATCAACAACGGGCCGAGATAACCCGGCGCTTGGCGAAACGAGAGGCGGAGGGCAGTCGCCAGCCCTATGCGCAAAGGCTGCATCAAAGAGCGCGGGAATGCGAGGAAGATGCGGAAGTCGTGCGCAGAATGCTGCACGGCCGTGAAGGCGAGACTGCAGAGAACGCCTGAAGGCGGAACGCCCCGGGTCCGGTCCCAGCCCATTCCGCTCAACTGTTCCCGCGCTTGCGCGCTTGGGCGCGGGAAAGGCGCAGACCGCTCGCGATGACGCCGACGTGGCTGAAGGCTTGCGGATAATTGCCGAGAAAATCGCCCGTCGCGGGATCGATCTGCTCGGGCAGAAGTCCGAGCGGCCCGGCCCGGTCGCAAAGGGAGTCGTAAAGCTCCGCAGCTTCGTCGAGGCGGCCCTGCTCGGTCAGGTTGTCGACGAGCCAGAAACTGCAAAGCAGAAAAGCTCCCTCTTCACAAGGCGATCCGCCGGAGTCGTTCTTTTCCGCAAAGCGATACAGCAAGCCGTCGCCCGCCCCCAGTCCGTCCATGATAGCCTTCACCGTGGCGACCATGCGCGGGTGGTCGGGAGGGACCACGCGGCGGATCGGCAAGGTAAGCAGGCTGGCATCGAGGCCGCCACCGTCGAGGCACATCACCAGCGACTGCTTTTCGTCGCTCCAGGCATCCTGCAGGATCGCCTGCTGAATCTGTCCGGCCGTCTTGCGCCAGCGGGCAACATCGCCGGGCAGCCCGGTCGCCTGGGCCAGCTTGACCATCCGGTCGAGCGCCACGTGGCAGAGTCCGGCTGAATAGGTATAGCGCCGCCCGCCGCCGCGCAGTTCCCATATGCCGTGGTCTTTACGTCCCCAATTTTCCGCCGCCGCCTCGGCGAGTTCGCACAAACGCTGCCACAGCGGCGCGTCGATCCCGCAATTCTTGCTCCACTTCTTGGGGCTTGCCCACTGGTAGGCGCAGTCCACGATCTCGCCATAGATATCGTCCTGACGCTGACCGTCGGCGTCGTTACCCCATCGGACCGGCTGCGACCGCCGATAGCCCTCCAGCGATTTGTCCTCGTATTCGCGCGGCAGATCTCCGCCGTACAGCGTATACATGAGCTTGGGCTCGTCGCGGCGCTCCAACTGGTCGAGCACCCAGCCCAGGAAGGCATCCGCCTCGCGCGGGAGCCCGATGCGGCGCAGGGCGTAAACGGAAAAAGCGGCATCGCGGATCCACACGTAGCGGTAGTCCCAGTTGAGCGACCCGCCAATGCACTCGGGCAGCGAGCTTGTCGGCGCGGCAATGATCGCGCCGTTCTCGAAGTGATCCAGCAGCTTCAACGTAATTGCGGAGCGGCCGACGAGCCACTTTTGCGGACCGTCGTAGGAGAACTGTCGCGACCATTGGCGCCAGGCGTCGGCGGTGTTCTGGATGAGTGCCGACGGTGACAGCGGATGGTAATGATAATGTCCGCCACTCCACCGCAGCATCAGGTCGACGGAGTCGCCCTCGCGAAGCTCGAATAGGTTCTCCAGACCCCGCAGTTCGACGTTGGCCGAAAGCTGAAGGTCGAGATCCGGGTGTTCCTTGCAACGAATGTTGAGGCCGTCTCCGCGCGCTCTCGCGTCACCGCCCCCGCACGGTTTGACGAAGACCCGAACCCGCATCTGCCCTTGCTGGACCTTAGCGCAGCGCACAAGCTCGCCGCGCGCCGACATGGCATCTTCGGAGAGGTCGGCGCTCGAGGTAAGAGCGAGTGCATCGGTAATCCTCAAGAGCCCCGACGCCGTCCGCATTTCGGTCACCAGAACGGCGGTGTCTTCCTTGTAATATTGTCTCGCCTCAAAGGGCTCATCCGGCGCGAGCGTAAAGGCTCCGCCGCCCCTGGCGTCCAAAAGACCACAGAACAGCGGCGGCGAATCGAAGCGCGGCACGCAGAGCCAGCTAATACCACCGTCTCGTCCCACCAGCGCCGCCGTCGCGCCGTCGCCGATCAGCCCGTGATCGCCGATTGGCAAGTAGCCTTCGACCCTTTTAAGGGCAGTAAAGGGAGCGTCATGCATGCCGTCACCGAACGTAGAGTTTGTCGAGAACACTTCGGCTGCTCCGGCGGCGGCCGCCGCTCCAGAGGCGGCGGCGATTCCGGTTGCGCGTATACTCCCAACCGCCATAGGCAGCCGCCACCAGAATCCCGAGCCCCAGGGCGGACATCAGCACGACAGTCGGGTTTTCGCGAAACTGCCGCGCCAGCACCTGCGGACCATAGCGGACGGGTCTGCCATAGGTGCCGGAGCGCGGGTCGCGGGCCCTGTTGCGCATGCGCTCGCTGCGTACGGCGTCCTGAAAGGCTTCCTTTATTTCCATCTCGCGCTCCGGGTTCGCGTGGTTTTTAGACTTTGCCTCGTCCTCGGCGGTTCCTCAGATCAGTTCGCGTGCGCGATCCCTGGTCGCCGTCAGCAGGATTTTTTCGCGGGCAGGCGTGCCGCGCACCATCGCTTGTGCGAATTTCTTGATATCTCCGGCCTTGATCTTCGGCGGCATCGGCGGCTCGTGCGTGTCGACATGGGCATCCACGATCACCGGGCCGGGGGTGGAGAGGGCCTCCTCAAGCACGGCGCCGCACTGCTCCGGGTCATCGACCGAGAGTCCGGTTGCGCCGCAAGCGCGGGCGAAGGCGGCGAAGTCGATGGCCTGGAGGTCGCACGCGAACTCCGGGTTGCCCAAAAACACCATCTGCTCCCACTTGATCTGCCCCAGGCTCTTGTTGTTGATAATCACCACCTTGACCGGCAGGCCGTACTTCACGCAGGTCACGAAGTCCGCCATCAACATCGAAAAGCCCCCGTCGCCGACGAACGCCACCACTTGGCGGTCGGGGTAGGCGATCTGCGCGGCGATCGAATACGGCAAACCGCACCCCATGCTCGCAAGCGTGCCGGAAACGGAGTGCATCTGTCCGCGCTTGACGGGGATTTGACGAGCCCACCACGTGGCGATCGTTCCGGAATCGCAGGAAACGACGGCGTCGTCTGCGAGGCGTTTGCCGAGTTCCCACGCGACGACCTGAGGCTTCATCGGCTTGTCCTGGCGGGTGCCGCGCTCTTCCATCAAGGCCCACCAGGCTTCCATGCCGTTCTGCGCGGTTTCGAGGAACTCCCGGTTGTCGTTCGGCTCGACCAGGGGAAGTAGCGCCTCCAGCGTCCGGCCGCTGTCGCCGATCAGCCCGACATCCGCCGGATAGCGCATACCCACGCGCATCGGATCCAATTCGATCTGGACGCATCGCGCCTGTCCGGGCTTTGGATAGTACTCGATGTAGGGGAAGGTGCTTCCCACGATAAACAAGGTATCGCAGGACTCGATGGCCTCCTGCGAAGGCGTCGTCCCGAGCAGTCCGCAGCCGCCGGTCGTATAGGGGCTGTCGTCGGGAACCGCCGCGCGCCCGAGCAGCGGCTTGACGATCACCGCGCTCAGTTTGTCGGCCATGGCTTCCAGCGCGTCGGTCGCCTTCAAGGCCCCGCGCCCGGCCATGATGACCACCTTCTTGCCTTCGCTCAGCACGCTCGCGGCTGCATGAAGATCGCTTTCGTCGGGCAGGTGCGCACCGCGCGCGTAGACGCTGGAACTGTGGCCGGGGACGTTGCGGCCCGAAGCCTGGGAGAGATCGGCCTCTTCGGACTGCACGTCGACCGGAATCGTGATGTGCGAGACGCCCCGGTAAGCGAGGGCCGTGCGACAGGCGAGATCGGTGACGTTGCGCATATGCGCCGGTCCCATGACGCGCATGTTGTACTTGGCGACGTCCATGAACAGCTTGTCGAGTTCGACATCCTGCTGTGTCCAAGTCCCCACGAGATCATGATGTTGCAGCCCGGTGATCGCCAGCACCGGCTGACCGTCGAGCTTGGCGTCGTACAGACCGTTCAGGAGATGGATGCCGCCGGGGCCGGAGGTAGCGAGGCATACGCCAAGCCTGCCGGTGTATTTTGCATAGCCGCAGGCCATGAAGGCCGCTGCTTCCTCGTGGCGGACCTGAATGAAGCTGATCTTGTCCTGCCGTGTCCGCAGGGCTTCGACGATGCCGTTGATGCCGTCGCCGGGCAGCCCGAATATCACCTCGACGCCCCAGTCCAGCAGGGTTTCCACCAGAACATCGGATGTTGTCGTGGTCATTGGCCGCTCCATCACGCCATTCGAATCGCTGTCGGACTCATCAACCGGCCTTTATTAGAAAAGTTCCCGCCGCCGGCGCTTCCGCCTTCGCCGCTTGGGCCGGCGCAGATGGTCCGCGATGGCTCCGGCGATCCCGGCGAGCAACAGTCCGCCGCCCAGCACCGTGGCGGGATAGGTCGTGGCCCAGAAGGGAAGGCTCCACTGCTTCGAGTCCGCGTCGAAAGGGCCTCTGACCGCGTGGTATCCCGCGACCGGCTCGAACAGGTTTCCCGAGCGCTCGGACTCCAGCCTTTGGTGGCCGTGCTGGCCCTCGTAGGCCGCGTGCGCAAGATAGTGGTCCAGCAGACCTGGCGCGACCTTGTTGCCCGTCACGGTCATCAAGGTCGAGTTGCCCACGATGACCTCGCGCCAGCGGTGGCGCGCCGCCCATAGAACGGCGTCCGCCGCCACCTCGGGATCGTAGATCGGGTCGAGCGGACGCGGATGATGGCCGATGCGCGCACGGGCCCACTGGAACTGCGGAGTATTGATGGCGGGAAGGTGCACACTCGAAATGCCGACATTGCTCTCGTCGTGCAGCAGTTCGCAGCGCACCGCGTCGGTAAAGCCTCGGATCGCGTGTTTTGCCCCGCAATAGGCGGATTGCAGGGGGATGGAACGGTACGCGAGAGCGGAGCCGACCTGAACCACCATCCCCGCGTCGCGCGGCCGCATACGCCGCAGCGCGCTCATCGTCCCGTAGACGACGCCCAGATAGGTCACGTCGGTCGCCCGCTCGAATTCCCGCGCGTTCATATTGGCCAGCGGTGAGAAGACCGTGGCCATGGCGTTGTTCACCCAAACGGTGATGGGGCCGAAGGCGCGCTCGACCCGCTCGGCGGCCTCCTCGACCTGCTCCGCGTCGGCAACATCGGTAACGACGGCGATCGCACGTCCGCCCGCCGCCTCGATCTCCTCCACAACCTCCTGCAACGCCGCTTCGTGGCGCGCGAGCAAGCCGACACTGGCTCCCTCGCGGCCAAAGGCGAGTGCCACGGCACGCCCTACCCCGGCACTCGCGCCGGTCACCACCACGGTTTCGCTCACGCTCGCGGCCTCCTCACCCGTCATCTCTCCATGCCCTTGTGAAGGGATAACGGAGTTTTACGCAAGCGGTTCCAAAGAAAGCCCGATCAACTCACTCCTGCGCCTGTTCGCCGCCGTTCTGCAACACGACCTCATGCAGCGGCACCTCGCGGGAACCATTCTGATCGTCAGGAAGCTCGAGTTGCACCTTGCGGCCGCTTTGGCCTGCGATCTTGCAAGGCATGCCTTCGAATTTCACGCAGTCGCCTATCCGGAAGGACGGGTCCGTCAGCACCTCTTCCAGTTGACCGCCGTGGACGCGTTTTTTGATTCCTCCCGCCGTCGTGACGGTGAAGTAGCCGTCGGGGCCTGCTTCACCGGGCTCCTTGCCGCCGTAAGCCTCCGTGATGAAGCCGACGAGAGAACCCTGGGCCTTCGTCAGGCGAACTTTGTCGCCAAGCCGGTAGACCGTCACTGCATCTACTCCTCGTTGGTTTGATCGAACAACGCGTTGCTCCAATCCATCCTCGGCGAATGGCGAACCCATCACCGCTCTCCACCTTATCCTCTCATTAAATCGGGACACCAGATTGACGTTCGCGCCGTCATTTTGTCTGACTTTCGATGACTTCGACTATTCTGTGTATGCTTATCAAAGCTGGATGGTTCCTCGGGCGATTTCCGCGATCGGGGCTCGCGCGATAGTCGCAAATCCGACCTATGCGGGCGGCATGTCAACGCTCGACGGAAGAACCCGCCCGGCAGGCACATCGGCCGCAGGTAACGAAGCGGATCGATTGCGCGCCACGGGCTGCCCGGGTTTTTGCGGCGGTGTTCACCGGGGTCAGAGCCGCGTCCTTAATCCCTTAGGGTCGTACATCGGCCGGAGACTCGCTTCGGCTTTCACGCGGGTTCCGGCAACGTCGATCTCGTAGGTGGAGGCGAGAACCTCCTCCGCGCTTTCACCCCTACAGGGCACATAGCCCATGCCGATGGCAGCGCCCAGGTGATGGCCGTAATTGCCCGAACTCAGAAAGCCCACGATCTCGCCGTCGCGCAGAAGCGGTTCGTTGTGATAAAGCATCGGCTCCGGGTCAGTCAGGCGGAACTGCAACAGCCGCCGTTCGAACCCTGCCTCGCGCTTGGCCAGCACCGCCTCGCGGCCGATGAAGCCGTGCTTGCCGGTTTTCACGGCAAAGCCAAGGCCCGCCTCCAGCACATGATCCTCGCAGGTGATGTCATGGCCGAAATGGCGAAACGCCTTTTCGATCCGGCAACTGTCCATCATATGCATACCGCAGAGCTTGAGCCCATGGTCCTGCCCGGCCTCATGCAGAACCTCGAAAGCATGAGCGCACATCTCGGCGCTGACATAGATCTCCCAGCCAAGCTCACCCACATAAGACACCCGATGCGCTCGGGCCAGGCCCATGCCAAGCTCGATCTGCCGTGCTGTGCCGAAGGGGTTGGTTTCGTTCGAGAAGTCATTGGGCGAAACGGCCTGCAACACCTGGCGTGCTTTTGGACCCATCATCGCCAGCACACCCTCTGCCGCGGTCACATCGGTGATGACGGCGTTGCAATCCCCCAGATGGCGGCGCAGCCAGGTTTCATCGGCCAGCCTCGTGGCGGCAGGGGTGACGACCAGATAAGCGGTTTCCGACATTCGAGTCACGGTTACATCGGCTTCGATACCGCCCCTCGCATTGAGGAACTGCGTATAGACGATCTTACCCGCCGGCACGCTCATATCTGCCGCGCAGACATGGTTGAGAAACGCCTCCGCATCGCGCCCCTCCACCCGCAGCTTGCCGAAACTCGACATGTCATACATGCCGACGTCCGTGCGGATGGCTTGATGCTCGGCAGCGGCATTCCCGAACCAGTTCTGGCGGCCCCAGCTATAGCGATACTCCCGCTCCTGATCCGGCTTCGCGAACCAGTTCGCCCGTTCCCAGCCCGCACTCTCGCCCATCACCGCGCCATGTTGCAGAAGCTGCGCGTGAAACGGGCTGCGCCGCACGCCGCGCGCCGTGGCCTTCTGCCGGTAGGGGAAGTGATCGGCATAGAGCAGCCCCAGCGTTTCCTTGGACCTTTCAAAAAGATAGGTCTTATTGCCTTGGAAAGGCTGCATCCGCGCGATATCCACATCACCCAGATCGAAGGGTTTCTCGCCGTCCTCCATCCATTGCGCCAGCGCATGGCCAGCCCCGCCCGCCGACTGGATGCCGATGGAGTTGAAGCCCGCGGCGACCCAGACATTCTCCATCTCCGGGCAGAGGCCCAGATGGTAGGCATCGTCTGGGGTGAAGCTTTCGGGGCCGTTGAAGAAGGTGTGTATGCCCGCCTCGGCCAACATCGGCATGCGGTTCACGGCGGCCTCGAGGATCGGCTCGAAATGGTCGAAATCCTCCGGAAGCTGGTCGAATTCGAAACTCTCGGGGATACCTTCCATCCCCCAGGGTTTGGCATTGGGCTCGAAGGCGCCCAGCATGATCTTGCCCGCATCCTCCTTGTAATAGGCGCATTCGTCCGGCACCCGCAGCACGGGCAATTGGGTAAGGCCCGCGATGGGCTCGGAGACGATATAGAAATGCTCGCAGGCATGGAGCGGCACATTAGTGCCAGCCATGCGCCCCACCTCGCGCCCCCACATGCCTGCGCAGTTGACGATCATCTCGGCCCTGATGTGACCGGCGCTGCCATTTTCGGCCTGGAAGTCCACGCCGGTCGCGCGGCGGCCGTCCCGGGCGATCCCGGTGACCTTCACCCGCTCCTGCACCCTCGCGCCGCGCTGTCGCGCCCCCTTGGCCAGCGCCAATGCGATATTCGCCGGGTCGGCCTGCCCGTCGGTGGGCAGCCAGACCCCGCCGGTTACACCGTCTAGATTGACATGCGGGTAGCGGTCCTTCACCTCCGCCGGGCTCAACTCTTCCACCGGCACGCCAAAGGCGCGGGCCATGGCGGCGCTGCGGAAAAGCTCTTCACGCCGCTCTGCCGTGAGCGCGACCGAAACAGACCCCCCCTGCCGCATCCCCGTGGCAATGCCGGTTTCCGCCTCGAGCCCAAGGTAGAGCTCCGTTGAATAGCGCGCGAGGCGGGTCATGTTGGCGGTGGCTCTGAGTTGGCCGATGAGGCCCGCCGCGTGCCAGGTGGTGCCGGATGTAAGCTGCTTGCGCTCCAGAAGCACCACATCCGACCAGCCGAGTTTTGTAAGGTGATAGGCGACCGAGCAGCCCACCACGCCGCCGCCGATGATGACCACACGGGCCCGTGTTGGAAGATCGGTCATGTCAACCTCGCGCGGTGCTTCAATGGGTTTCGGACGCTGCCACGCCCGACCGGGGCAAAATGCATTCGCCATCGTCTCTCGGAACAATGGCGCGACAATGGCTCATCCCCTCGCGCTCCCCAGGGTATCATCAGCCAAAAGAAACAGGCACGCTCAGACAATCTCATGCCCCGCCTCGCGGATGCGCCGGGCCAGTTCGGCGATGTGGTCGGGGCCGACTTCGCAGCAGCCGCCGACGATGGAGGCTTTCCCCTGAGCGAAGCCGCGTGCCGTCTTCATCCATCACCGTGACGGTAAGCCAGACCGGCAGGTGGCGCGGAATCCGCCTTCGGACTGTTCGACCGAAGACATGGTTTCTAGAAGCAACAGGTCGACCCGATCCTTGAGCAGCGCGACCGGCTCGGCATAGACCTCTGCTGCTTCGTCTGCAGGCGGGCAGATATCGGGGCGGTAAGAGGTGATGAGCGGCCCGAGCACGCCCGCCACCAGGCCGCGCCCATGGGCATCACGCGCATCACAGGCCGCATTGATCCGAGCGCTTGACCAACTCCTGCCCGATGGAGCCGTCCAAAAGCGTAATCTTGCTCATGTCTCGGTTACTCCGGTGGCGCCGGTAACCTCGGCGGCATATCAGCCCACCCGCGTGTTGATATCGGTGTTGTTCACCCCCGCCGCCAGCACGCACACCGGCACCTGCCCCGCGCCTGGCCGTGGCACCGGGATATCGTCCCGCCATTCCAGCGCTTCCGGCCCGCTGTAGCGGGTGAGATAGACGCCGTACGTGATTTGAAGAAACATGGACATGGGCGTCAAAAATGCAAAGCAAAATTCACCTGGCGCAAGCCGAAGCGCGAAAAGCTGCACCACAGGGCACGGCCATAAGCATGCATGACCCTCGAAAACAACGCAAAAATCCGGCCGCAGCGGGAACGGGAGACACCTTTCGCGAGGGCAGGCACTGGCGGAGAGGGAGGGATTCGAACCCTCGAAGGGGTTTTAGCCCCTTACTCCCTTAGCAGGGGAGCGCCTTCGACCGCTCGGCCACCTCTCCGTACAGTTTGGCGATTGCTCGCCGCCCGAGCCGTTGAGGCCCGGGAAGTGCTAGCGGCCTTCTAGCCGTGTCGGGGTCGGGCTGTCAATGGCAAGCCGTAGAGCTTTTTCGATAATCATCGGCTCTCGGGGATCCGCATGCCCTTCTCGACCGCCGGGCGCGCCGCGAGCGTCTTGTACCAACGTTCCACGTTTGGGAAGTCCGGCAGGTCCACGCCGTGCCATTCGTGCCGCGCCGCCCAGGGGAAGGTCGCGATGTCGGCGATGGTGTAAGCCTCGCCCGCCAAATATTCCACTTCGCCCAATCGGCGGTCCAGAACGTTGTAGAGCCGCTTGGTCTCGTTCGTATAGCGCTCGATAGCGTAGGGAACCCGCTCCTTGGCGAAGCGCCGGAAGTGATGCGCTTGGCCCAACATCGGGCCAAATCCACCCATCTGCCACATGAGCCACTCCAGGCATCGGTAGCGGGCGATGTTGTCTTCCGGGATCAGTTTCCCGGTCTTCTCGGCAAGGTAGATAAGAATAGCACCGGACTCGAACAAGGGGAAAGGCATGGTCTTGGGACCGTCGGAGTCGACGATGGCCGGAATCTTGTTGTTCGGCGAGATCGCCAGAAAGTCGGGAGCGAACTGTTCGTCCTTGCCGATGTTGATCGGATGGACGGTATAGTCCAGCCCCAGTTCCTCCAGCATGATCGAGACCTTGCGGCCGTTCGGCGTTGTCCAGGTATAGAGGTCAATGCTCATGCGTCCGATGTCCCCTTGTCCAATGCCTGCTCCAGATCGGCCAGCAAATCGTTACGGTCCTCGATGCCGACGGAGATGCGCAGCAGGTCCTCGGGGACCGGACTGCTCTCCCCTTCAATGGTCGCGCGATGCTCGATCAGGCTTTCGACGCCTCCCAGCGAGGTCGCGCGCAGGAACACGTCGCAAGCGCCTGCCGTGCGCAAAGCCGCCTCGCGCCCACCGGTCACCCGGATCGAGAGCATACCGCCAAAGCCGCCCCGCATTTGCCGCGCCGCGACAGCGTGCCCCGGATGGCCCTCCAGCCCCGGATAGAGCACTTCGGCCACTTTTGGATGCCCCGAAAGGCGTTGCGCCAGCCATAACGCGCTCTCGCTCGCCCGCGCCACGCGCAGATAGAGCGTGCGCATGCCGCGCAGCAGAAGCCACGCCTCGAAGGCTCCGAGCATCGCCCCGCCCTGAGCTCGATAGGCCTTTGCTCGCTGCCAAAGTTCGCTTTCGGAGTCGGCGGTCACGAGTGCCCCGGCCAGCACGTCGCTATGGCCGTTGAGGTACTTCGTGGCGGAGTGGAAGACGATGTCCGCGCCAAGCGCCAGCGGTTGGCTCTGCACCGGTGTCGCCACCGTCGAGTCGACGACCAGTTTGGCCCCGGCCCCGTGCGCGGCATCGGCGGCGGCAGCGATGTCGACGACTTCCCACATCGGATTGCTGGGCGTCTCTATCCAGACGATGCGGGTCTCGCCGGGCCGCAGCGCCGCCTGGATCGCGCCCGGCTGCTCCGCGTCCACAAGGTCCAGCGCAATGCCGAAGTCCTGGCAAAAGCCTTGCAACCATTTGCGCAGACCCCAGTACATGACGCGCTGCGCCACGATGTGGTCGCCCGGCCGCAGGCTCTGGATGACGGCGGCGGCGGCGGCCATGCCGGATGCATAGAGCATGGCGGCGCTGCCGCCCTCCAGTTGCGCTAGCAGCGCTTCCGCCGGATGCAGCGTCGGGCTGTGGTCGCGCTGGTAATCGCCGGAGAGCAGGCTGTAGTCCCGCTGCCGCGCAAAGGTCGTCGAGGGCTGCAGGGGCGGCGTCACCGCGCCGTCCGAAGCCTCGAAGCCGTGCAGCGCCTGAGCCGCGTCGGTTTCCGGTGCCCGGTGTTTTCCCTCGGCCATGTCTAGCCCCTCAGCGCCTTTGGTATTGGGCGGACCCGAAGAGGATGTCCTTCGCCTTCTCGTCGAAGCCGTTCTTGCGGCGGTCGGCCAAAACGGCCAGCCCGCGCTGGACGGCGGAGCGCCCGTCGATAGCCTCGTACCAACGCTTGACGTTCGGGTAGTCGTTCAGGTCCACGCCCTGATTCTCGTGGCTGCGGGTCCAGGGAAACGACGCGATGTCGGCAATAGTGTAGTGCTCCCCAGCCAGATATGGCGCCTCGCTCAGCCGGCGTTCCATCACCCCGTAAAGCCGCTTGGCTTCGTTGGTATAGCGGTCGTAAGCGTAATGAATGTGCTCCGGCGCGTATTTGCGGAAGTGATGCGCCTGCCCCAGCATCGGGCCGAGCCCGCCCATCTGCCACATCAGCCACTGGATCGTGCGATAGCGCCCGGTCGGGTCCTGGGGCAGGAAATAACCGGTCTTCTCCGCCAGATAGAGCAGTATCGCGCCGGACTCGAAGAGCGGCAGCGGATGTTTCTCCGGCCCTTGGCGGTCGATGATCGCGGGCATCTTGTTGTTGGGGGAGAATTTCAGGAAGTCCTCGGAGAACTGATCGCCCGCCGTGATGTCGATCGGGTGAACCTCGTACTCCAGGCCGGTCTCCTCCAGCATGATATGAACCTTGTGACCGTTCGGCGTCGGCCAGGTGTAGAGTTCGATCATCGTGTGGGCTCCTCCTCGCATAATGAACTTAAAGCCGCGTGATTTCTGTCATGACAGGTATGGCGCGCAACGAACAAGTCAAAACATAACCGCCGTGCGTAGACACAGCGTTGCCTTACGGCACCACCAGTTAAGACTTGGAAAAATTCCAAACATTGCGGAAAAGGACGCTGGCACGCGTACCGGATGGCCGCCAGCGTCGAGAGGCAGGAATTCAGTTCAGACTGTTGGGCTCGACCAAGCGGGCGATCAAGCGGTTGACCTTATCCACCGGATAACCGGGATGATGATAGCTGTAGACCCGCGCAGCCACCATGTGGGCGTCGGTATGCGAGCACCCGCTCGCCATCATGCCCTTATAGGCGCGCACGACGGCGTCGCGGCACTTGCAAGGAATGTTCGGGTCCAGCGACTCGCAATCGACATGAGCCGCCTCGCGGCCGCGGTGTGCGTTATTCATCGTCGTTGCCTTGTTGCTTCCTGTGGCCATAAAGCTCCACCCTGCGATCGACCAAGTCGAAGCCTAGGTCTTTCGCGATTTGCCGAAGCCGCCCGTCGAGCGCTTCGTCCTTGAACTCCACAACTTCACCCGTGTGCACGTCGATGAAGTGGTGGTGATTCTCGAGGTTCGTCTCAAAGCGGGCGTGGTTCTCGTTGAAGTCGTGCTTCTTCACCAAATTCATTTGGTCGAGAAGGTTGAGCGTGCGGTAGACCGTCGCGATAGAGACGCTGGCGTCCCGCGCCTTGGACCGCAGGTAGACCGTCTCTACCGACGGATGGTCGTCGGCACTCTCAAGCACCTCCAGGATCGCCCGGCGTTGGCCGGTCATTTTCAGCCCCGCATCGATGCATTTCTGCTCGAGGTCGTTCATCCCTCTTTACCTCGTCTAACCCAACAGGATCCGAGTGGCGTATCGACGCGCCGGGCAATCCTGACCGGATCGCTCCAGTATTACCCTTTGCCGCGCCGCGTTGCAACCACGTTTAATGTAGCCATACTTCCCGCCAAGGTCACGCGGACCGACTGCCCCGCGACCCTTATCCCCGCCGCTTGCGCCAAGCGTCACCCCTTTCGCCAAAACACCTTGGCGTTCTCCAAGGCGGCCCATGCGCTATCGAACGAGTCCAGCCCGCGCACCATCTGCGCCGCTTGCCAGCCCAGCACGATGCCAGCGGCATGAGCCGTTCCAGCGGTGCGGCCCTCGCCGTCGGCTGCGATCCGGCTCTCCAGCGCGGCGACCAACCCTCGACCGGTCGCCGCATCGTTGAAGTCTCCTAGACAGTCCTGGATCGCTTCCAGCCGTTTCAAGTAGGGCTTCGCAGCCTTCGCGGAGAAGAGACTTGCAAAGAACTCGGCGGCATAGCGGACTTCCTTGCCTCGAATCCGCAGGCGGTGAAGGTCCGGCTCGCTCAAGGTCTCGTAGCGCCGCCCAAGTTTGCGAAACTTCTTCAAGCGCCTGTTCAGGACGCTTTGGGCAAAAGGAACAACCGGCCCCTCGCCGACCTCGCGCGCCTCGCCACCCGCCTGCCAGCCACCCTCCGACAGCCAGAGGGAAAGGTGTAACAGCAGTCCCGTGTAACGCTGAGACAGGATCGCTGCACGGGCTCTCTGATAAGCCTCACGTCGAAACGCTTCCGATGCTTCGGACAGTCCTTGAAGGTCATCGGCGTCGGGCAGGCTGCGCCGGAGCGGCGGCAGGGTCTTAATCTGAAAGACGTCCCAGTCGCGCGCCGCGCCGAGTTCCTTTTGCAGCCAACGCAGGTCTTCCTTCAGATACGTGTGAGGCTCTGCCGCGAAGGCCGGACGAAACACCTTCAGAAGCGCGCGCAGCCGCCGGACGGCGACCCGCATTTGATGCAGCCCCTCGGGGTCCTGTCCGTCGAGCGCCGGTTCTTCATTGGCTCGCATCTGCGCCACACAGCCCCGCGCCAGATGCTCGAAAGCATCCGCCACGCTCATCTCTCGCGACAGGCTCGGCTTCCGCGCCTTCTGCGGATGAGCCTTGGTGTCTGCGTAGAGATGATAGCCACGCGCCGCCTTGCTTTCCTGCTCCAGGCGGAACGGCGTCTCGCGATGCAGCAGCATGGCCAACTCGTAAAGCCGTGCGGGCGGCCCCGACAGCAACTCAAGCTCTGCCTCGCACAGTGGCAGACTCAGCGCGCCGGAGCAGATATGGCCCTGGTCGAGCGCGAGTTCGATGTGGCTGTCCGCCAGGGTCAGCGGGATCGCCTGACGGGCGAATTCCGTGGTGAAGATTGGCGTTAGCTCTCCCGCCACAGCCTCACTTGCGAAGAAAGCCTGAAGCTCCTCGTCCTCGATCAGGTCAAGGTTCGGGACATCGCCTTCAAGCGCCGCCTCGAACTCGCGCTTGTGTTGGAGCCCGTTTTCGTTGGCCGCGACCCTCCCGGACCGCGGGGTGACGCCTCCCAACGGCGTTTTCAGGGTCTGCACCTGCCCCTCCCCGTTGTCGCGCACCCGCAGAGCCATGCCATGACGCTGTAAGGTCAGGGAGGGTGTGTCGAAGTAGGTGCTGGAAAGCTGCCGCTTGCGCGCCATGCCCGTCTTGAGATTGCGTAGCAGCGCCTTTCGCGGCAGGCGTCGCAGGTCGTCCGGCGCGAAGGCGAGCTTCAGCTCGATTTCTTCGATCATGGCCAGTCCCGCCTTTGCCCCGGCGGCCGCCTTTCCCCAGCGGTCGCCTTTCCCTTGGAGCGCCCTGTCAAAGCGTTCCAGGATACGCTCCGCCGTCCAGCAGCATGTTTTGCCCTGTTATGTAACCCGCCTGTTCGCTGCAAAGATAGGCGCAGGCGTCGCCGAACTCCGCCGGGTCGCCAAAACGTCCGGCGGGATTCCCCTTCTTGCGCGCCTGGATCACGTCCTCGACATCGCGGCCGTCCTTCTGCGCGATGTTCTTGAGGTTGTCCATCAGCCGCGCGGTCTCGAAGGGCCCCGGCAACAGGTTGTTGATGGTGACGTTGTGGCGCACCGTCTGGCGCGACAAGCCTGCGACAAAGCCGGTGAGCCCGGCCCGCGCGCCGTTCGACAG
>SKZV01000063.1 GCA_007127165.1 Rhodovibrio sp.
AACCCGATGTAGATCGCGGCGGCGACGGCGATCGTCGGCCACTCCACGCTATCTCGGCGCGTGCGGGCGTCTACTCGGTGGCCTCCATGGCGGTCTTGATTGCGGCGGTGGCTGCCTGCGGTCGCATCCGGCGGCATGGTCGCTGTCCTCCTCTACTGGTTGATCTTCCTGGATTGAAGAAGTCTTGACCGCCGCTCGTTATTTTGTCCATGATGGTGAAGAAAACATAAACTGCAGTTTTGTCTACATAATGGTGATAATGTACAACAGTTCGGTTGAGGGCGGGCGGCTGGAGGCCGGTGAAAGGGGTGCGAGCGTGGAGCGTAGCGAATGGGTTGCGAGGTTCCGCGAGCGGCTGTCCGAACTGATTGCGCGCGAGGGCGTAAGCCGGGCGGCCTTTGCGGCGCGGATCGGGCTGGACCGCTCGACGCTCTCGCAGCTTCTGTCATCGGAGAATGCGCGGCTGCCGCGTGCCGAGACGATTGCCGCAATCGCCCGCTCGTGTCAGGTGAGCGCCGATTGGCTGCTTGGTCTGTCGCAGTCGGGACGGCCGGGAACGGAACTGGTCGCCGGGACGCTGGAGATCGAGCCGGGCGGCGCGAGCCCGATGGACGAGCGGCTGCGGCGCTGGCGCTCTGAAGCCATCGGGTCGAAAATCCGTTATGTGCCGACGACCTTGCCCGACGTCTTGAAGACGGCGACCGTCTGTGCATACGAATTCCGCGGCCACAGCGAGGCGGATACCGCGACACGACGGCGCGACGCAGAGTCGAACCTGAACTATACCCGCATTCCGGAAACCGACATGGAGGCTTGCTGCCCCGCCCAGGTGTTCAAGGATCTGGCGCACGGGCACGGCATGTGGCGGGAGCTTCCCAAGGCGGACCGGCTGGAGCAGTTGGCTCAGGCGGCGCGGCTGGCGGAGGAGCTGTATCCGACCTTTCGCATGTTCCTCTACGACGGGCGCGACCGCTTCTCCGTACCCTTCACGATCCTCGGGTCGAAGCGGGTGGCCGTCTATTTCGGCGAGATGTATTTCGTGTTCAACGCGACCGAGCACATCCGTATCATGACGCGCCACTTCGACGCGCTGATCCGCGCCGCCACCGTGCAGCCGACGGAGATCGGAAGCTATCTGACGGCGCTCTGCCGGGAGGCGGAAGATGTTCCCGCGTGAGCCCGGCGTCGCGGCGCTTCCCATGTACGCGCTGCCCGGCGTGCAGCGCTGGCAAGAGGCCTGGTGGGCGGGGCTGGCTTGGCACTTCAAGGCGGCGGGCGTTGCGGGCGTGCCCGAGCGGCTGAGCCGCGACGGCGGGTCCGTGGCCGCTTGGAGCGATCCCCGGCTGCTGTTCGCGCAGGCTTGCGGCTATCCGCTCACCCACGCGTTCGCGCACCGGCTCCAGGTTGTCGCCACGCCTTGCTACGATGCGCCCGGATGCAATGGCGCTTGGTACCGCAGCTTTCTGGTGGTGCGGGCGGATAGCCGGGCCGAGGCGCTTCAGGATCTCTTTGGCGGGGTTGCGGCAATCAACGACACGGCTTCGCAGTCGGGATGCAACGCCTTGCGCGCCGCGCTTGCCAAGGCGGTCGAACCGGCCGGGCCTCCGCCCTTCGCCCGGACGGTAGAGACCGGAAGCCATCTGGCGAGCCTGCAAAGCGTCGCAAGCGGTATCGCCGATATCTGCGCGGTCGACTGCGTGACGCACGCGCTGCTGCACCGCCATGCGCCGCAAGGGTTGGCGGGCACACGGGTGCTGGGGGAAACCCCGCCCGCGCCGGGGCTCCCCTATGTCACCAGCCGGGACATGAGCCGAGAGCAATGCGAAAGGCTTGCGGAGGGGCTCTTCGCGGCCCTCGCCAACCCCTCCTTGCGGCCGGTGCGTGAGGCGCTGACGATCACCGGTGCGGAGCGGCTGACGCAGGCCGATTACGCGGTGATACTTGCCATGGAGGCGGAGGCGCTGACGGCTGTCCCGGCGTTCGCCCAGCCGCGCCAGGCCTCCGGCCAGGGCGATCTCTCGGCGGCCCGTTCAATGCGAGAGTGACTCGATGATCGGACACCTTTGGGTCGTCCCCGCATCGCATTGACCGGTAAGGGTGGTCAGCCTCGCTTCGAGCTGCTCGAGTTCGGCGATCTTCTCCCGAACCTCGCGCAGGTGCCTTTGGGCGATCCCGCGCACATCGTTGCAGGCGGTTTGGCCGCTATCCGAGAGGTTCAACAACTCGCGCACCTGCGTAAGCGGGAAGCCGAGCTGACGGCAACGGATGATGAAGGTCAGGCGCTGTAAATGCGTATCCTCATAGCAGCGGTGACCGCCCGGCGTGCGCTTCGGGTCGGCGACGAGTCCCAGACGCTCGTAATAACGCACGGTTACTGTCTTGCATCCCGCACGGCGCGCCAGTTCGCCGATACTGATCGTCTCCTTTTTCTCCATCGTTCCGTCTTTCTTTTTTCGTGCCCATTATGTGCGGGAAAGCATAAGCGTGCGTCTAGAGCGAGTCATGCAACTTTCCAGGGGTCGCGCACAAAAAAAACGGCGGCCGGATAGCCGCCGTCCCGTCGCGGGGTCAGTTGGTGTCATGCTCAGCTTGTTGGAAACCCGCTTTAGAGCTTCGTTTGGGAGGCGATTTAGATCTCAAGCCGAAGTAGTTTGAGATCATCGCGCTCTAGAGTGTTTTTCGTTCACAAGGGTTCACGAATAACGCTCTATCCCTTTGTTCTGGGGCATTTTCGAAGCGGCGAACCGGAATCCACTTGGCGGCCAAAGGCCGCCGAGGCGAGCTGTCCGCCTGAAAATGCTCTAGCCCACAACGCGAATGTTATCCGCCGACTGCCTGTTATCGCGTCCCGCAACAAGTTCGAATTCCACGCGCTGGCCCTCTTCGAGGCTTTGCAGCCCAGCCCGTTGCACCGCCGTGATATGGACAAAAGCATCTTTCCCGCCGTCATCCGGGGCGATGAAGCCGAAACCCTTGGTGGTGTTGAACCACTTGACCGTACCGGTAGCCATGTCGTCTAGTCTCCGTAGATCGAAGTCAAAAAGAAGGCATGATCGGCTCTCCGCGCCACTCGTTGAACCCAGACCGGCGCGACCTCGTCAGACAGCAGGCACACCGGAAAATTGGCGGACACGAGAGACCGTCTAAGCCAAAAGTCAAATTACTTTGAGACAAAAAAACAGGGTCTGCAAGAGAGGAATCGGTGCGTGCCGCCACAGCATAAGGGGGCTCTTACTCCCTTAGGGGGAGCTCAAAATTCTCACAGCGCGGTCCAGCGCAACCTGTGTTATCGTGCCTTCTAACAAAAATATTCAATCAAGAAACACCAGCTGGGGAGATGGTTCATGCAAAGGAACGACAGCCGACGACGATGGGACGTTGCGAGGATCGGCAGGCTCGGCGCGCCGACTTTGTTCCAGAGCCCGCCAGCAGTATTCCTCTGGATCTTGTTTGCCGGAGCTGCGGTGGGTTTGCTGAAATTCGTGGGGTTCTAGAGCGCGACACCTCGTCGTCGATCCACGGCTGCCTGCGAGTGCGAAAGAGTAGGGCGGGATCCGCTGGATCCCGCCCGATAATTTCGATGTCCGCTGGTTAAACCCCCAGCACTTCCTGCGGCGGGGTGTAGTCGTAGCCCAGGCTGTCGGCGACCGCATTGTAAGTTACCTTGCCATGCGCGACGTTCAGGCCCGCCAGAAGGTGCGGGTCCTCGTGGAGCGCGCGCCGATAGCCCTTGTTCGCCAGCGCCAGCGTAAAACGCAGCGTGGCGTTGTTGAGCGCGAAGGTCGAGGTGCGCGCAACGGCGCCGGGCATGTTGGTGACGCAGTAGTGCACGCAGCCTTCCTCGATGTAGCTCGGGTTGTCGTGTAAGGTCGGACGCGAGGTTTCGAAGCAGCCGCCCTGGTCGATGGCGACGTCCACCAGAACCGAACCGGGGCGCATCCCCTTCACCATATCGCGCGTCACCAGCTTCGGAGCCGCCGCGCCGGGAACCAGCACGCAGCCGATCACGAGGTCGGCGTCGCGCACCGCCCGGTCGATATGGTCCACGGTGGAATAGAGCGTGTCCATCTCGCGGCCATAGGCGAGGTCGAGTTCGGCAAGCCGGTCCACCGACTTGTCGATCACCGTCACCTTGGCGTGCGTGCCCATCGCCATGCGCGCCGCCGCCGTGCCGGAAATGCCGCCGCCGATCACCACAACGCGCGCGGGCAGGACGCCGGGGACACCGCCGAGCAGCACGCCGCTGCCGCCGGGCTCCTTCTCCAGGCAGTGCGCGCCCACCTGAACCGCCATGCGGCCCGCGACCTCACTCATCGGCGCGAGCAGCGGCAGGCGGCCGTTCTTGTCGGTCACGGTCTCGTAGGCGATGGCGACGCAGCCGCTGTCCACGAGTCCCTTTGTCTGCTCCGGATCGGGCGCAAGGTGCAGGTAGGTGAACAGCAACTGATCCTCGCGGAGTTGCTTGTACTCCTGCTCCAGCGGCTCCTTGACCTTCACCACCATCTCGGCGCGGGCGAAGATTTCCTTGGCGGTATACACCACCTCGGCCCCGGCGGCGCGGTAGTCCTCGTCGAAAATGCCGATTCCCGCACCGGCATTGGTTTCGACGAGCACCTGATGACCGTTGTGGACCAGTTCGCGCACTCCCGCGGGCACCAGGCCGACACGGTACTCGTGGACCTTAATTTCCTTCGGAACGCCGATGAGCATAGGTTCCCCCCTATTTACGGTTCATTCGTTTTTCGGGCGTCCCGGCGCATCAGTCGATTTCCTCCAGCACATCCTTCAGCGTCTGAAAGATGAAGTCGATCTGCTTCTCTTCCAGAATCAGCGGCGGCGAAAGCGCGATGATGTCGCCGGTAACCCGGGTCAGCAGGCCCTTCTCCCAGGCACGGGTGAAGGCCTCGTAGGCACGCTGGGCCGGCTTGCCGGGCCGTGGCTCCAGCTCGATCCCGGCCATCAACCCCATGTTGCGGAGATCGATCACATTGCGCGTGCCCTTGAGGCCGTGTACCGCGTTCTCCCAGGCCGGTGCAAGCTCTGCGGCACGCTGGAACAGACCTTCGGTTTTGTAGACCTCCAGCGTCGCAAGCGCGGCGGCGCAGGCAAGGGGGTGGGCGCTGTAGGTATAGCCGTGGAACAGCTCGATGGTGCCGCCGCCGCGCTCGCTGTCTTCCATGAACGCTTCGTAGATACCCTCGCGCGCCAGCACCGCACCCATCGGAACGGTGGCGTTGGTGATCCCCTTGGCGAGCGCGATGAGGTCCGGCTTTATGTCGAATTTTTCGGCTGCGAAGGCGCTGCCCAGACGGCCGAAGCCGGAGATGACCTCGTCGAAGATGAGCAGAATGCCGTGCTTGTCGCAGATCTCGCGCAGGCGCTTCAGATAGCCCTTCGGCGGCGGCAGCACGCCGGTCGAGCCCGCGACGGGCTCGACGATCACGGCGGCGATGGTCTCTCCGCCATGTAGCGCGCAAAGCCGCTCCAGCTCGTCCGCCAGATGCGCGCCCCACTCCGGCTGGCCCCGCGAATAGGCCTGGTGCTCCAGATTGTAGGTGTGCGGCAGGTGATCGACGCCCGGCAGCTCGGCGAAGCGGCGGCGGTTGTTCACCATGCCGCCGACGGAAATTCCGCCGAAGCCGACGCCGTGATAGCCGCGCTCGCGTCCGATCAGCCGGGTGCGCTGCGCCTCGCCCCGCGCCCGGTGGTAGGCCAGCGCGATCTTCAGCGCGGAGTCGACCGCCTCGGAGCCGGAGTTGCCGTAGAAGACGTGGTCGTATTCGCCAAAGGGCGACATCTGCGTCAACTGCGCGGAAAGCTGGAAGGCGAGGGGGTGGCCGAGTTGGAAGGTCGGCGCATAGTCGAGCCGCGCCGCCTGCGCCTGGATCGCCTCGACGATGGGCTTGCGGGCATGCCCGGCGTTGGCGCACCAGAGCCCGGCGGTGCCGTCCAGAACCTCCCGGCCGTCGTGGGTATGATACATCATCCCCTCCGCGCCCACGATCAGCTTCGGGTTCTTTTTGAACTCGCGGTTCCAGGTGAAGCCCATCCAGAAGGGCTCGAGATTGTTCGGCGTGGCTTCGAAACTTGTCGGCAGACCGGACCCGTCCATCTCGTTTCTCCTTTTTCTTTCATTTGCACGCATACGTTCGGCGACGATACCACGGGGGCTAGGGCGAACAACCCCGTGCGGCGATCTTCTTCGACTCGTTTCAATGCCGCCGTTTGCAACCGATATTGGATTCAAGGTCTGCGCATGGACTTGGCGGGGGCCGTTAGGTCGTGGGGTAGCCTGCACAAAACCGTTGGCTGTGACAGGGATTGGCTGGCTCACGGAGATGGTCTTGGATGTGACCGCACTTCTATAAATCGATTGTTAACCACAACAGGAGAGACTACGCGAAACGACCGAGGGAACGCGACGATGCCCATACTTTTCGATGAGCTGCCTTTGCAGGATCGGCTGCGGCTTCGTGGTTCTTCACTGCGTATGTCCTGCGCGATCGAGTCTGGGGGGCGCATCGGGGATGGCGTTGCATCGGGGGGTGTTGTCGCCATCGACGCGGGGACGCCGAAGGCGTCCGCCCCGCAACGCCAGCTTTCCCGTGCGGGCGGGGCCGAGGGGGATGGGAACGTCGGCGCAGAGCCTGTTCTGCGCGCCGTTACGGATTTGACCGAGGTCCGCCGTTTGCGCGCGCGCTGCTACGCGCGCTAGCTGGCTCGGGCAGCCCGCTTCCCATCCCCTCGTCTCGTCTCGTCCGTGCTATGTTCTGGGCGTGCTGTTCCATGGCTTGACGGGCTCGGCATTCAAGGCCAAACCCCTTCTTTTGGAGCAGTCCTGTTGGTGCTCCCGAATGATTCGGTCGTGGAGGCGGAGCGGTGCATCGATTGATGGCGTTTTCCTTGGCGGATGGCGATTCCGTTTATCGCGGTGTTGCTCTGGCCTTCACCGTTTGGATGCTGATTTGGGTTCCCATCGTGCTTTGGGCCTATGGGCCGCAGAATTTCCTTTGGTTGTGTAATCTGGCGCAGTTCGTTCTGCTCTATGCGCTGTGGCGGGGCGATTCCCTCGCCGCGTCCAGCCAAGCGGGCGTGGTTGTACTTGTCGGATTCGTTTGGACGCTCGACTTCACTGCGGGCTTGATGAGCGGTGGGCGGCTGGCGGTGGTCACGGTCTACATGTTCAACCCGGACCTGCCGCTCCTCGCACGGGCGACCTCGGTTTATCACATCTGGCTGCCAGTCTTGACGCTTTGGCTGGTTTGGCGGCTCGGCTACGACCGCCGTGGTCCTTGGCTGCAAAGCGGGATCGGCGCATTCGCGCTCCTGGGCACCTTGGCGCTCACCGAGCCGGAGCGCAACATAAACTGGGTCTGGTCGCCCTTTGGGGTCGAGCAGGTCTGGGCGCATGACCCGGTTTATGTTCTGCTCCTGCTCGTCGTTTATCCAGTGGTGCTCTACTTGCCCGGCCACTGGCTGGTCAAAACTGTTCTGAGGTGGCTCAGCCGCCCCCGGAGCACCTGAATCGCAAAAGAAACGGCCGGGAAGAGCATACTCTTCCCGGCCGCCGCTTACCCTAGAGCGGGATGACATATGGACGTACCGCCATCCCGCTCCATGGCTCCTTTTTTGTAATCTCAAGCCGCAGTCGCTAGAACTTACCGCACTCTAGCGAAGCTTTGTCGGGCTTATTGGCCGATCTCTTCCTCGGTCTTGCTAAATTCTTCCTCAAGCGCTTCGAGGATCGTGCGCCCGCGTTCGCCAGCAAGCTCGATGTATTTTTCACGGGCTGCCTGGCCACGTTCCGCAAAGGCCTCCTTCTCCTCATCGGTAAGCTCGATCACCGTGATGTCCGGATCGTCTTCCTGGATGGCCCGGAGATGGTCTTCATTGATTTGCGGGATGTTGTCGAAGATATAATCGGTCGCGTCACGGGCGGCGGTGTCCAGCCACTCGCGCTGCTCTTCGTCAAGGCCGTCGTACCACCCCTTGTTCGCGACCAGCATCGCCGTGTACTGATTCTCGCCGGGGAAAATCAGGTAGTCCTGAACCTCATAGAAGTTCATGTCGCGGATCGCGTAGAGCGGGTTGACCTGGCCGTCGATGGTGCCGAGCTGTAGGCCCGAATAGACCTCGCCGTAGGGCATCGGGGTCGGGTCTGCACCGAAGGCGTTGTAAGTCTCGACCAGCATCGGCGAGACCATGGTGCGCATCTTGAAGCCGTCGAAATCATCGGGAGAGCGAACTTCCTTGTCCGCCGTCCAAACCATCTCGCCACCAGCCCACATCGTCAGAAATTGAAGGCCGCGCTCGTTGATCGGCTCTTGCAGGTCCTCGTAGAGCACGGGGCTTTCGGCGAGAACCTTGGCATTCACCTCATGGTGCTGCGACAAGAGGTAGGGGACTGAGAACACCTGAACCTCCGGCACAACGGAGCCGAAGTGCCCCGGTGAAGCGAAGGTAAGCTGGATCGCGCCGCCCTGCGCCAACTCCGTCAGATCCGCCGAGGTGCCGATGGTGCCGTAGGGATAAACGCCAACCGCGATCTGCCCGTCCGACAGTTCCTGCATCCGCTCCGCGAATTTCTCGGCGAAGGTATGCTGCGGCTGACCCTGCGGCTCTTCCAGTGCGAACTGCCACGTGGTGACGGCCTGGGCGGGTGAAAGGCTCAACGCGCCCGCGATCGCGGTGACCGCGGCTGTTGCTGCAAGCGTCTGGAGTCTCGACGTTTTCATTTTTTGGTGCCTCCTCTGTAATCACTGTTCCAGTCTAAACGCCGCGACGCATACCGCAACCCCTTGTAAAGGTATTCCCCTTAGCGCAATACCAGCGCGGCTTGCAGCGAAGAAGCCTTAAGCACAAAAAGGTTCGTCGTGCGCCAGTTCGAGCAATGACGGTTAGCGAGTGCGTGGCCGCGCACTCTTCCGCCCTTCCTGACCAGGATGCCTCTCAGTTCGGAAATCGAGACAATCCGGACAATTGCTACTTTGCCTAAAGCCTAAGACCGGTAAGTTATGGCTTCAAGCAAAGAATTGTCCCATCACGGTCTTGCCGCTCAGCATCGGCACTCTGATGGAAAGCGGGATTTATATCGATATGTGGATGCACCGATGGCGTGCAGCGGAATCGTAAAGGTGCAATCAAAGGATTGACACCGGATTCCGAAGGCTCAACCATGGTCCTTTACGGGTATGTTTGCGATCTGGAGTCCCACGCATTCCAGGGCGGGCGCATTCCAGGGCGGGCCGGACAACAAGGGCGCAGCGACTGGGTGGCGGCGGTAAACGGCGTCATTGGCTATAAGAACGGTTGGCAGAAGGGCTTGGGACATGGCTGGAACGACCGAGTCTTCAAGGGCGGTGGCGCGAAAAGGAGCGGGCGGGCTGGTGTTGCGCGTTTTGAGCGGCGTTGACACGGTTATCGGCAAGATCGAGGTTGTGGTGGTCTCGGCCTCGGTCATGGCGATGGCGGTGAACTCCATCGCCAACGTTATCGGGCGCCAGTTCTTCGGCCGGTCAATCTTCTTCGCGGAAGAGTTGAACTCTTTCCTCATCATCATGATCACCTTCATCGGCGCCAGCTATGCCGCGCGGCATGGCCGCCATATCCGCATGTCCGCGCTCTACGATCAATTGAGCGACCGTTTGCGACGCTACCTTATGGTGGTGATGGCGAGTCTCACTGCGGCAGTGATGTTCTTCCTGGCCTACCACGCCGCGATGTATTTGTTCAGTCTCGCGGGCTTTGGACGTGTTACGCCGGCGCTGCGAGTCCCGATTCATTACGTTTACATGTTCGTGCCCGTCGGCTTCGCTCTGACTGGGATCCAGTTCGCTTTGACGGCGGTACGCAACCTTTACAGCGAGCAGCCCTATGTCAGTTTCAACCGCGAAGACAGCTACGACGAGGTTGAGGTCAGCGCTGAGGACAAAGCGATATGAGCGCCGCGCGACTTAGCCGTTTCGCGCAGAACGCCGATAAAGGGAGAGCCACGGCATGACGACCGCGATGGTCACGCTGATGATCGCCTTGCTGGTGCTGGGCTTTCCCATGATGATCCCGCTGATCGCGGCGGCGATGCTCGGTTTCCTGGTGTACTTCCCGATGATGTCGCCGGAGGTGATGATCCAGCAAATGCTGCGCGGGGTGCAGCCGCAGTCGCTGATTGCCGTGCCGATGTTCATTCTCGCGGCCGATATCGTCACCAAGGGGCACGCGGCCCAACGTCTGCTCGACATGGTGATGAGCTTCTGCGGGCATATGCGCGGCGGGCTCGCCATCACGACGGCGGCCTCTTGCACGCTGTTCGGCGCGGTGTCCGGCTCGACCCAGGCCACGGTGGTGGCCATCGGCGGACCACTGCGGCCGAAGCTCTTGAGGGCGGGCTACACCGACTCCTTCACGATGGCGTTGACGATCAACGCCAGCGACATCGCCATGCTGATCCCGCCTTCCATCGCCATGATCGTTTTCGGCGTCGTGTCCGGCGCGTCCATTGGCGAGTTGTTCATCTCCGGCCTGGGGCCGGGACTTCTGATCCTGCTCTTGTTCTCGATCTATGCGTGGTTCGTGGCATGGCGCGAGGGCATACCGACCGAGCCGAAAAGCACCTGGCGCCAGCGGGCGCTCGCCATGCGCGGGGCGATTTTTCCACTGGGTTTCCCGGTCATCGTCGTGGGCGGCATCTACGGCGGGATTTTCACTCCGACCGAGGCGGCCAGTTTCGCTGTGCTCTATGCGGTGCTCTTGGAAGTTGTCATCTTCCGCTCGGTCAAGATCAGCGAACTGCCGTCCATCGCGCTTTCAACCGGCCTGATCACGGCGGTGGTCTTCATCCTGGTCGCCGCGGGGAACGTGTTTTCCTGGACCATCTCGTTCGCACAGATCCCGCAGGAGATCCTGGCCGGTATCGGCATGATGGACATGAGCGTGACGATGATCCTGATCGTGATCTCGATTGCGTTCTTCATCGGCTGCATGTTCGTCGATCCGATCGTGGTGATCCTGGTGCTCACCCCGATTTTCATGCCGGTCGTCAACGCGGCCGGGATCGATCCGGTGCTGGTGGGCGTGCTGGTGACGCTTCAGGTGGCCATAGGCTCGGCGACGCCGCCTTTCGGCTGCGATATCTTCACGGCAATCGCCATATTCCGAAGGCCGTACTTCGACGTCATCCGCGGCACGCCGCCGTTTATCGTTATTTTGTTGAGCGTGTCGTTGCTGGTTATCTTTTTCCCGGGGATTGCCCTGTTCCTGCGCGACATGGCCAACCTGTAAAGGCCGTGTCGCGAACGCTCCCTGCTCGACGAGGTAGTTTCGCATGTTCAAAACGATCGTCGCCGCGGTAGACGGCTCCAACCACTCCTTTCGGGCGCTCGACGTGGCGGTCGATCTGGCGCGGAAGTACGAGGGGCGGCTGTTGCTGATTTCGGTCTTCCGCCATCACTCCGTCATGGAGAATACGCACTCGCTGATCCGCACGCGGGAAGGGATGCCCGACCCCGATGCGGCGATGCGCGAGTTCTCTCAGGAGATCGTCGACAGCGCGGCGGATTATGTGAAAAAGCAGGGCTTCGATGCGGTGGACGGCCATGTGCGCCGGGGCCCACCGGCGCGAACCATTGCGGAGTTCGCAAAGGAGGCGCGCGCGGATGCGATAGTGATGGGCTCGCGCGGATTGGGCGACGTGACCGGCCTTCTGCTCGGGTCGGTTTCCCACAAGGTCGGCTCGCTCTCAAGCTGCACGACCATTACCGTTAAGTGATCCGAAGCGGCCAGCGCCGCAAAATCGACAGGCCGAAACAGCAAGCGGTCGAAACGGCAAGGGAGGGTCGGGCATGAAGCCGGGAGCGATTGGAGCACTGGCTGCGGGGGCGGTGTTGCTGCTGGGCGGCTGGGCGGTCGCCGACACGTTGGAAGCGGCGCGCGAGGGAGAGCCTCTGCGCATCGCCATCGCCGACGAAGCCCCATACGGTTACGTCGATTCGGACGGAGAGATCACCGGCGAAGCGCCGGAAATCGCGCGCCGGGTGCTGGAGCGGATCGATCCCGCGATTCGCACCGAGTATGTGGTAACGAACTTCGGCGACCTGATTTCCGGTCTGAACGGCGGCCGCTTCGATCTGGTGGCGGCCGGCATGTACGTGACGCCGGAACGCTGCGAGCGCGTGGCTTTCTCCGATCCGACCTACGTGGTCGGAGAGGCTTTCGCCGTCCGCGCGGGCAACCCCATGGGTCTGACCGACTTCACCGACGTCGCTCACAACGATGACGCCGTGTTGGCGGTGATGGCCGGGGCGATCGAGTACTACTACGCGTTTCGTGCGGGTGTCCCGGCCGAGCGCGTGGTGCTCTATCCCGGCCCCGAGGCTGCCGTGGAGGCTCTGCGTGCGGGCGATGTGGACGCCGTCGCGCTTACATCGCTCACGGTGCGGGCGGCGCTGGATGCGCTTGACGACCCGGAGATTGAGGCGACGGAGCAGTTCTACCCGGTTCAGGACGGCGAGGAGGTGCGGGGCTATGGCGCCTTTGCGTTCCGGCAGTCGGATGAGCGTCTGCGCGATGTCTTCAACGAGCATCTGACCGAGTTCGTGGGGACGCCGGAGCACTTGACCCTGGTCGAGCCGTTTGGTTTCACCGAAGATATGATACCGGATGTAACCGCTGAAGAGCTTTGTAACCCTTGATGACCAAAAGTCCCGAAACCCAGGACCGGAAGCGCACGAGACTCCTCGACATCGATTTCGCAATGGATTCCGCTCCCGGCTCACGTGCGCGCATCGGGCTGGTGCTGCTGGCGACCGACCTCGCGACCGAGCGGGAAATCGCCCGCGTCATTCCGCCGTCCGGCCCGCATGGCGACGCGATCTCCTGGTTCGTCAGCCGCGTGACCAACGCGAATCCGACGACCCTCGCCAATTTGCGGCGCATGGCGGATCAACTGCCGGAGGCGGCGGCGCGCATCCTGCCGGGAGCGCGGCTGGACGCGCTGGCGTATAGCTGCACCTCGGGAACGATCGTGCTGGGTGAGAAGGAAACCTTGGCGCGGCTGGAGGAAGGGCGTCCGGGCGTCCCCGCCACCACGCCGGTTACCGCTTCCCGCGCGGCGTTCCGGGCGCTGGGTATTCGCAAGGTCGCCGTGCTGACGCCCTATGTCGAGGAAGTGAATCAGATCATCGCCGGTTATTTGGAAGAGCACGGCTACGAAGTCACCGCGCTCTCCAGCTTCAACCTCGCCAGCGACGAAGACATGGCGGCGGTTCCGGCGGACGCGTTGCAACGCGCTGGCGTGGTCGCCGACACGGCGGATGCCGATGCGCTGTTTATCTCCTGCACGGCGTTCCAGGCCGTCACGTCGGTTGCACCGCTGGAAGCAGCCTTGGCAAAGCCGGTCATCACCAGCAATCAGGCGTTGTTCTGGCACGCACTGCATCTGGCCGGAGCGGGCGAGACGCCTGTCTCCGGGTTTGGACAACTGTTCGCCGCCACTCCGGACCAGAGCTAAGCCGAGGCGGCTGGCGCAAAGGGCGGTCGTTCGACCGATTCGCGTGCCGCCTGCTTACTCGATCTCATCAACGTCGTCATCGTCATCGGCGGCTTGAGTTCCGGCGTAGTAACCGGCGCCGCCACCGGCTGCTCCCCCAAGGAGAGCCGCGCAGCCCGATACGGCGGGGGCGAAAAGCACGATGGTCAAGATCGCCAATATACGGCTCATAAGTCTCTCCCGCAGAACAATGAATGTCTACCGTACCCAGTCTACAGTCGGTTACGACAAAAGTTCCCCCATTGCCGTTACTTCTCTCCGCAAACGGGACACTTGAGGCCGGCAACGCCGGGAGGCGGCTTTGGATGCTCGCGGTTTTTCAACGAGCCGTTTTTGTTGAAGCCATGATACGTGCGGCAATGCTTTTGATATGCCGCGACCGGCTCCTGCGAGTAGGAGAACTTGAAGCAATTGCTGTCGTCGCTGCCGCCGCCAAACATCCGCTTGAACAGCCCGGTTTGGTCCGCGCCGCCCAGGCTGCTCAACAGCCCTTCGCGCACATCGGTGTCGTCGCGTCCGACGAAGCGGACTTGAAAGCGCTTGTCCTTGGTCATGCGCCCGAGCGCGAAGTTACCCGGCAGGGCGTCCTGCACCACCCGCTCGATTTCGGCGCGCGTCAGCGGGAAGGGGCCATCCATGTCGAGAGATCGCATGCAGTCGTCTCCGGCTATCGCCCGTCGATGACGGGTCCAGGGCTAGTGGCATTATTTTTCCGGAAGACTAAACAACCCAGGTTATGGAGAGGTTAACATCTCTGCGTTGGCGGCCTCGTCAAACTCCCGGCGTATTGGCCGCCCAGTCCCAGTAGTATGCGCGGGCTTTGTCGTAAACCGGCCCTCGTTGCATCTCCCGCTCCTCGATTTTGACGATCGGCATGACCTTGCCATAGTTGCCGGTGGAGAAGGCTTCGTCGGCGTCCAGCAGGTCGGCGAAGGTCACGCGGCGCTCCTCCACCCGGACACCCGCCTCCTGCAGCAGATTTGCCACCCGCTGCTTGGTGATTCCATTGAGGAACGTCCCGTTCGGCGCCGGGGTGATCGCGACGCCGTCCTTGACCAGCCAGATGTTTGCAGTGGAAAGCTCCGCCACATTGCCCAAGGAGTCCAGCATCACCGCGTTGTCGAACCCTCTCTGACGCGCCTCGCGCAACGCCTGCCCCGAAGTCGGGTAGAGACAGGAGGCCTTGGCCTCGGTGGGGGCGCTTTCCGGTGTCGGGCGGCGATAGCGCGAGAGGCAGACGCTCATTCCGGTCGGTTGCGGAATGGGAGTTTCCTGGAGCGTCAGGCAAAACTGCGTCGACTCCGGCTCCGGGGCCACGAAGCCGCTTTCCGCCCAAAACATCGGCCGTATATACAACTCCGCCCCAGGCGCAAAGCGCCGAATGCCATCGTACGCCAGTTCCAGAATTTCTTCCGCCGTCACCACGGGCTGCAACTGCATGGTATGAGCCGAAGCAATTAGCCGTTCGCAGTGGCGGTCGAGATCGGGGGCACGGCCTTCAAAGGCCCGGGCGCCGTCGAACACCGTGGAGGCCATCCATGCACCATGAGACAGCGGCCCCATGATTCCGGGATTCCCGTTCATCCAAGCGCCGCGCCAGAAATGCCATGCACCCATCGGCCTTGCTCCTTGCCTGCTTTTCCGCCATCACGGGGATTGTGCACGAACAACGCTAGCACACGGCGTTCCGATGCCGCAAAGCGGTATCACGGTTCGGCAAGCTGCCGCGCCGTCAGCGCCGCCCGGCGCAGGGCAGGCAGCGCGCGCACCGCTCGGCAGAGGTCGGCCGCGCGCGGCAGTCGATCCGGCGAGCGGGGGGTATCGTAAAGCAACGCGTTGCGCGCGGCGGCCGCAGCGGCGGCCTGGTCTCGCAGCAGGCGCTCATAGAGCCCCGCACGCGCCCTTGCCCGCACTTGCCGCAGCACGGCTTGGCCGCCTATTGCCGCGCTCAGGCGCAGGTCCTCCGGGATCGGCCCGTCATGGCGCAAATGCAGCACGTCGAGAGCGTGGAGATCGTGTGGCATTGAGCCGGTCCTTGTTCCGAGACGTCCAGGGGGTTGGGATATGCGAGCGTGGCCGAGCACCCCTCTCGCCTACCTAATGGGAGAACAAGGCAAGCCAAGCACAACTTTTCTGCGTCGTCAAGGATAATAAGCCTAATTACCGAAGGCGCGCAGGACTACTGGCTGGCCCAGATGATGCGCGCCGTCCAGAGGACGTCTTCGGAATTAAGAATGCGATCCTCGTGAGCGTGGTTGATCGAAAGCAGCTCGATCTTCTTTGCGCTCTGGCGGACGAGCTGCTTGGCCATGACTTCGCCCTCGACCGTCTTTACCACGACGCGGTCGCCGCGCCGGATGCTGGCTTGTGGTGACACGACGATGATGTCGCCGTCGCGGTAGACCGGCTCCATGGAGTCGCCGCTGACCTCCAGTGCATAGGCGTGCGGGTCGCCGACGTGCGGAAACAGCACCTCGTCCCAGCCCTGTCCGGTGGGAAACCCGCCGTCGTCAAAGTAGCCCTGCACCCCCGCCTGTGCATAGCCGATCACTGGGATGCGCTGCGTCAGCGCCCCGGCGGCTTCGTCGCCGACCAGGGCCACGAACTCGCTGAGCGAGGCGTTGGTGCAACGCAGGACCTTCGCGATCGACTCGGTGCTGGGCCAGCGCAGCTTGCCCTCCGCCGTCACCCGCTTGGACTTGTTGAAGGTCGTGGGGTCCAGCCCCGCCGAACGCGCCAGGCCGGAAGCCGACATGCCGTGTTTTTCCGCGAGGCGGTCGAGAGCCCGCCAGATGTCTGAATGTCGTAACATGGGAACACTGTCATATATTTTTGAACGGATCGCATCAGGAACATAAGCATAATGGAACTTGACATAGGATTAAAGCCCCGTATGTTCTCTCTTCGTTCGATATGTTGTCAACGCGAATTCAACGCAGAGGGGAAACAATGGCCCAGAACCGTTTCACGCCACGCCCGACGGACCTGTCCGACTCCGAGCCGTTCGCCAGCGCCGAGGAGGCGTGGTTCTGGTTTGTGCAGTGCCGTCTGGCGCAGCAGGCCGGTGCCCGGCTCGCCGCCGGGATGGCCAGCATCGTGCGGCCTTGCGAGCCGCTGGACGTGCTCGCCGTGGTCGATCGGCAGTACCGTTGCCGCCGGTTGCTGCGCGAGCATCTGATGGTCTTAAGCGACTTCGGCGCACGCGCGCTGCGCCCGGACCGCGACTCGCCGCGGGAAATCCGGGCCGCCAAGCTGTGGGACGAAGCCTTCGCCGTCCTCGCACCGGCGTTCGAGGCCAAGGGGATCGTCGCGGCGGAGTTCGCGGGATGAGCGGCCCCGCCGCGCCGGTTCCAGCCTTCGCCGCCACCCTTGAGCGATGGGAGCCGCCCATGATCGAGCGGGCGCTCGTGGTCTTTTCGGGCCGGAGCGGGCTGTGGTGGCTGCGTATCCTGAAGCCGGGCTTCCGCCATTGCTTCGCGGTGCTGCACGATGGGCGAAACTGGCTGCTCTACGACCCGATGTCGCATGTGACACAGCTTCACAGCTTGCCTTGCGCCTCTCCGGCGGCGCTGTGCGAAGGGCTGCTGGCGCGCGGGTATCTGGTGGTTCCGGTGCGCCCGCGCCCGGTCGTGCGGCAGCCCGCGCCCTTGGGTCCATTTACCTGCGTCGAGGCGGTGAAGCGCGTCCTGGGATTGCATGCGCGCGGGGTCGTCACGCCCTGGCAGCTTTTCCGCCATCTCCTAAAAGAGGAAAAAATACTTGACATAGGAATAAGAAGCGGATAAACCTGATCTCGAATTGGCCCGAGGTGTAACCGAAGCCGCTGCGACAGAGTTCGCGGCGGCTTTTTTCATGGGCCCAACCGAACGCCGATACGCCCGCACAGCGATAAGGAGAGAAGGTCATGGGAGGAGTGGTCAGCCTCGACCCCAAGGACCTGCCCGGCCTGGATATTCAGGACCCCCGGAACCAGCCGCAGCAACCGCAACAGCCCGAACAACCCGAACCGGAGCCGCAACCGGCTCCCCCACCGCCACTCCCGCCGCCTCAACCCCTGCCGCTTCCGACCCCGGACGAGGTCAAGCGCGGCCAGGGCGACCCGGATGGTCCCGGCGGGCCGAGGGTGGAGGATCCGCCCTTGCCGGATGGGCCGAACAAGGGCGTGCAGCTCGTCCGCGACGACCGCCCGGACGGCCCCGATCCGGACCGGCAGGACATCAAGCCGCCGACGCCGCCGGGCAAGCGCGGCGCACTGGGCACCATTTTCACCGGCACGACGGGATTGCTGGCGAGCCGCTTCCCTGGACCGCGCCGCAAGACCTTACTGGGAGGCTGACGCGATGAGGACACACGATCCACGGACCATCCTGACCCGCTACCGCAACGCCAAGGCGCGGCGCGGCATGTGGGAGGGGCTTTGGCGCGAATGCGTCGATTACACCCTGCCGCAGCGCGACGGCGGTGTCGGTCAGGCAACTCCCGGCGAGCGCAAGGGCGACCGCCTGTTCGACGCGACCGCCGGAGACGCCGCCGAGCAGTTGGCCGCGAGCCTTCTTTCGGAACTCACGCCGCCCTGGTCGCGCTGGTTCGGCCTCGCTCCCGGACAGACCTTGAACGACGAGGAGCGCCGCGCCGTCGGCCCCTACCTGGGCCATGTGGAGGACGTGGTGCAGGGCCATCTCGACCGCTCCAACTTCGCGGTGGAGATGCACCAGTGCTACCTGGACCTGGTGACGCTGGGCACCGCGTGCCTGCTGTTCGAGGAGGCCCCGCTGGGCGAGGCCAGCGCGTTTCGCTTCAAGGCCGTGCCCTTGCAGGAGGCGGTTCTGGAGGAGGGCCCGGACGGCAAACTGGATGCGACCTTCCGGCGCAGCGAATTGACCGCGCAGCAACTCGCCGCCCGCTTCGGCGCGGAGGCGCTGCCGCACGATCTGCGCGAGCGCGGCGAGGAGGCGGAGGACGAGCGCATTGCCGTGGTCGAAGCGGTGCTGCCCGACGGCGCGGCCTATGACTATATCGCCGTGCTCGACCGCGCCGGTGGCGGCGGTCACGGGGGCGGCAGCGATGAAGGCGTGCTGGCGAGCGGGCGCTTCGGGCGGTCGCCCTTCATCAACTTCCGCTGGATGAAGGCGCCGGGCGAGGTCTACGGACGCTCCCCGGTGATGCGGGCGCTGCCGGACATCAAGACCGCCAACAAGGTGGTCGAGCTGACGTTGAAGAACGCCTCGATCGCCGTCACCGGGATCTGGCAGGCCGACGACGACGGGGTTCTGAACCCCGCGTCGGTGCGGCTCACGCCGGGAACGATCATTCCCAAGGCGGTGGGGTCGAGCGGCCTCACGCCCTTGCAAGCGCCGGGGAGCTTCGACGTCTCCGACCTGATGCTGGGCGATCTGCGCGAGCGCATCCGGCGGGCGCTGATGGCGAACCAGCTTTCGCAGGTGAACAGCCCCAACATGACGGCGACGGAGGTGATGCAGCGGTCGTCCGAATTGAGCCGTCTGCTGGGTGCGACCTACGGGCGGCTTCAGGCGGAATTGCTGACGCCGCTGGTAGCGCGGGCGCTGGCGATCCTGGGACGGCGCGGGGAGATCGACAGCCTGTCGCTGGACGGGCGGCTGGTGGAGTTGCAGGCCCGCTCCCCCTTGGCCCAAGCGCAGGCGCAGCGCGACATCTCCAACACCGCCGCCTGGGTGGAACGCCTCGCGGCCTTCGGCGAGCCCGCGCTGGCGGTTGTCAACGTGGCGGAGACGGCGCGCTGGATCGGCCGCCGCCTGGGCGTTCCCGGCAGTCTCATAAACGAGGATCCGGCGCTGGACGAGCTACCGCAACAGCCGGTGCAGCAACAGCCGGTGCAGCAACAGCCGGTCCCGCAAGACCTTCCGCCGGAGGCCATGGCGCCCGAAGGCGGGGGAGGCGGCCTTGTCTGAGGCCCGCCCCGACCCGCACGCGCTGGCCCGCGCCTTCGCCCGGACCTTCTCCGGGGAGGACGGCCAAATGGTTCTGGCCCATCTGCGCCGCTCGGTTTTCGAGCGGTTCCTGGGGCCGGACGCGAGCGAGGCGGCGCTGCGCCAACAGGAAGGCCAGCGGCAGCTTCTGACGACGATCCTCGCCCTAAGCGAACGCGGGCGGAGCGGGGGGTAGAGAAGGATTGGCCCTTCCGCGTTCACTCCCGCTCCCCGGCGGGGGAGCTGTCGCCTTCGCGACTGAGGGGCGCCACCTCTCCGACTGGCCGCCAAGCAGCAACCTAAAGAAAGGACACCACCATGGACACCAACCTCCTGACCACGACGCCCGAGGGCGCGACGCCCGAAGCCCCGGCCGCGCCCGCGCCCGCCGAATCCTTGCAAATCCCCGAGAAGTTCCGCGACCCCGAAACCGGCGAACTGCGGGTTGACCTGCTCTTGAAGTCCTACCTGGAGATGGAGCGGCGGATGAGCGCGATGGTCGAACTGCCCGGCCCCGACGCGCCGATGGAAGCCAAGCAGCGCTTCCGCAAGCGCATGGGCGTGCCCGACCGGCCCGAGGACTACCCCGTCGAGCCGCCGAGCGAACTGATCCAGTCCGACCCCGAAGTGAACCGCATTCTGCACGAAGCCGGGTTCACGCCGGAGCAGGTGCAGCTTGTCTACAACCTCGCCGCCGAGCAGATGATTCCGGCGATCTCGGCCATGGGCGAGGAGTTCGAGGCGGAGCGCCAGCTTGAACGGCTGGTCGAGCACTTCGGCGGCCCGGAGAAGTGGCGCGAGGTCGCCGCTGCGCTCGCCAAGTGGGGCCGCAAGAACCTGCCGGAAGAGGTCTTCGAGGCGCTCTCCAGCACCTTCGAAGGCGTGCTCGCGATCCACCGCATGATGAGCGAGGGCGAGCCCGGCATGCTGAAGGAGACGACCGCCGCCACGGCGGAGAACGAGGCCGAGCTGCGCCGCCTTATGGCGGACCCGCGCTACTGGCGCGACCGCGATCCTGCCGTGGTGAAAAAGGTGACGGAAGGCTTCCAGCGCCTGTTCCCCGGCGAGGGCTGACCTTCACGCATTGGAGCGAGGCGGCACCCCCAAGCCGTCGCTTTCTTTAAGCGACCGGCGCCCCTCGCTCCCCACC
>SKZV01000335.1 GCA_007127165.1 Rhodovibrio sp.
ACGTATTCCCAGGGCACGGCGCTCCACTCGCCGGGATAGCGGCGGTTGAAGTCCTCGTAGAACGCCGCCGGACGCTCGAAGCGCACGTTCGCGCTGTCCAGCGCCGGATCGTCGAAATCCGGGAACTGGAACAGGAAGCCCTCCATGAAGGCTTTGCTCGTGCGCGCAACCAGCGCGGGGTAGTTGTCGCAGGTACACGACAGAAGCTGTCCCGTGAAACCGGCGCGGTAGGCGGCCTCGGTCAGATCGTGGACGAAGGGCTCGTAGACGGTGTCCCAGCATAGGATGTCCGGCTTGCGGTCGAGCAGCACCCGGACCATCGCGTCCACGTCGTTCAGGTCGCCGGGGAACAGCACCTCCTCCACCACCTCGATTCCCGCCGCTTCGAAGGCGGCGCGGTAGGTGGCGACCGAGGGCAACCCCAGCGCGTCCTTCTGCGCGCAGATCGCGGCGGTCTTCAACTCCGGCCGGTTCTCCGCCAGCCAGTCCACGGCGGTCACGACATAGATCGGATGCACCTCGCAGGGCGCGATCAGATAGGGCATGTCGGGGCTGAGATCGCTGGGGAGCAGCGTCGTCGCCAGCACCTTCTCGCGGGTGAGAAGATCGGCGATGGCGGGCACGGTGTCGCCGCCCAGCATGACGATCAGCTTGACGTCCTTCTCGTGGATCAGGTGCCTTGCCCCGATCAGCGCGCGGGCCGGATCGTACTGATCGTCGAAGGCGGCGATCTCGACCTTGTGGCGCTCAGCCCCGATCCGCAAGCCGCCCGCCGCGTTCACCCGCTCCGCCCAGATCAGGCTGGCATGGAGCCCCGGCAGGCCCCACGAAGACTGCACGCCGGAGAACGGCGCTAGGACGCCGATTCGGATCGTCTTGCCGCTCAACCCGCGATGGCGCGGCATGGCCGCCGAAACGGCGAGATCGGCCCCGAAACGATAGGTGCTCATCGTGTCTTAAAGCCCGTCCGTGAACTGAGGTGCGCGAGTCCTTCTCGAAAACAAAACTAGCATGATCGGGCGGGCCGACAGCAAGGAGCTTGCTCTAGGTGCGGGGAGGGCGGCCGATTGGTGATCGATAAGTATAATAAATAGAAGTATGCTTAAAAATAATAAGACGTAATTCGACGTCGCATTCCCTTCAAAACAGGTATAATTTCGAGTCAAGTCGGGCACGAATTTTTATTCGAGGGGGCATGGGCTACTCGACCTTAAACCTCGGGCGTGCCGTCGAGGAAGGCGGGACCCTGATGTCCCCGCTGATCCCGTGGAACGCGGGCGGCGCCTTCGTTATCAGTGCGCTGGCTTTGGGTGTAGCGGACGGGAACTTCGAGAATCTGCTGTATATTCCGCTGGCGTTCGCCTGCTGGCTCGCTCCGGTAATCGGCATTCTCTACGCCACCACGGGGTACTTCTCTCCCAAGGCGACACCGAAAGAGATGCAGGAGTGGATCGACAGCCACGAGACGGTCAAGGATCTGAGCGACTACGGCTATCCGGACCCGCTTGCGGGCCTGCGAGTCGAGCCCGGCTCCGCACCGGGCCTTGCACCTCAACCCAAACCGGCGGAATGACCGGCCGCAACGAGCCGGTTCTTCCCGCTCGATGACAAAATAAAAACCGCCCCGCAAGAGCGTCTTGCGGGGCGGTTCTTTTAGGTACTCAAGCTGAAGCGCGGCTGTATCAAGCCGCCGCGTTCCACGCACGGCCCGCGAACATCTCGTCGACCGGCGTGTGGAACAGGTGGTTGGAGTAGTTGCTGAGCGTCTTCACCGAGATCGCTAGAACGATGTCGAGAACATGGCGTTCCTCGTAGCCGGCGGCGAGGAAGGCCGAAACGTCGGCCTTCGACGGCAGGCCGCGCGAGGACACCATCTTGTTCGTGAAGGTGTTCAGCGCCGCGAGCTTGGGGTCCGCGATGTCGCGGCCGTCACGAATGGCCTCGGTGACCTCCGCAGGCACGCCGGACTTCATGTCCGCGAGCATGCTGTGCGCCGCCATGCAGTAACCGCAGCCGTTGTTGCGGCTGATGGTCAGGAACACGACCTCCTGCTCCACCGAGGTGAAGCCGGAGTCGTTCCGGAAGCGGGAATAGCCGTCCAGGTAGGTTTCCAGCAGAGCCGGCGAGTTGACCATTCCGGCGTACATGTTCGGGATGAATCCGACCTGCGCCTTGGCCTTTTCCAGCACTGCCTTGCCTTCGGGCGAGGCGGTTTCGAGTGTCTGGAACGGCAGGTTCATTTGATATTCGGCGGTCATTGCAGTCTCCTTGGATTTGGTTGAATCGGCTTGGGTTGACGGGTGGTTGGTCTGTTTGGAACAACCGTTCAAAACTGGAGAAAAATTTAGCCGAGACGCCGCATCGCCTCCTCGACAACGCCGTTCAGGAGATCCCTCTCCGGTCGGCTGCGCGTCAGCACGGCAATCCCGATCATTGAAGCCAGAAGTCCGCGTGCGGTTTCGCCGGCGTCAAGCTCAGCGGTGATCGTGCCCTGTGCCTTGCCGTCCTCGATCATTCGCCGGAAGAACGCCTCGATCCGGCGTTGCGCCTGCGCGACGATCCGGCAAACGTCCGCGTCGTGCGGGGCCAGTTCCAGCGCGGTGTTGGTGATGAAACACCCGCAGTTCACACCCGACTCGGGATTGACTTCGCTGAACCGCAGGAAGACCTGACGGACCGCGTCCCGTGGGTCGTGCGCCGCTTCGACCCGGCGCAACAGGTTGTCGCGCATCCTGTCGTCGTACATGCGCAGCGCGGCGAGGAAGAGCGCGCGTTTGTCGCCATAGGTGGCGTAAAGGCTGCCCCTGTTGACGCCGGTGCGCTCCACCAGGTCCTGCATCGACGTCGCCTCGTAGCCTTGCGCCCAAAAGGTCTGCATGGCCTTGTCGAGCGTCTCCGCGACATCGAACGTTTTTTGCCAGGGCACTTGCACTTTCCTCCTTGCCGATCTTCTATCAGGTTTGGAACGATCGTTCCAAATGAACTGTTTGTGAACGCGGTGTCGAGTGCTCTTGGGATCGGACACGGAAAAAGGGGAGACCGCTCGGTCTCCCCTTTTCATTGAGCTGCGGAGGTGAGGTGGGCTTACCGGGCCTGCGGCAGGTTGCGCCACTCCGCGTCGAACTGTGTGCGGGTCGGGTGCACGTCGCTGTCGGCGCGGCTCTCGACCGTTTCCGCGTGGCTCGCGCCGACCGCGGCGACCTGCTGACTGGCCGGAGCGTTGAAGATCTCGGCGAAGGTCACGCTCTCCTGCTCGGCCTGCGCGACCCTCTCGCTGAGCGGCTGCGCCGCCCGCAGGGTGCCGTCGCCACCCTCTTGGGCGAAGGCGCCGCCGGTTCCGGCGAGCATGGTGACTGCGGCGGCGAGGCTCAGGGTCTTGACGGTGTTGCGGATAAACATGGTGGTCACTCCCTTGCGTTTTCGATGTCTGCGGTGGTTTCCCGGGGCTGGTGGCCAACCCCTCGTCTCTGTCACCGCCGACACTGACGCAAAGACCGGTTCTCCGCTGTGACCGCACTCACATGCCGAACATGTTCTTTGTTTTTCGATTCAAGCGACGCCCAGCGCCTCGCTCGCGATCTGGGTGCCTTTCACGCGCGCGGCAATCTTCTGAAAGGCGATGTCGCGGGCGAAGTCGGGCGTGCCGTGCTTGGGCTTCTTGTCCACGCTGAAGGGCGAGAAGCCGCAGTCGTCCGTCGATCCGAGGCGCTCCTTGGGGATGTACTTCGCCGCCGTTTGCAGCGCCTCGGCGATTTGCTCCGGGCTCTCGACCTCCGGATTCAGGGGATCGCAGACGCCGATGAAGCAGACCTGCGGAACGCCGTTGGCGTCCTCGCGGCTGTAGCGGCCCACGAGGTCGTAGACGTATTTCTTGTCGGGTTCGCTCGCCATCTGCATGAGGAAGTACCCCGCGTTCATCTGGAACATCTTCGGCAGGAGTTCCGCGTAGTCCACATCGGCGCTGTGCGTCGAGTCGCAATCGCCGCCGGGGCAGGTATGCACGCCGATGCTCCTGCGCTCGTTCGGCGTAAAGCGGTTGATGACCCGGTTGTTCAGCTCGATGAACTGATCGAGCATCTTCTGCCCGGTCCAGGGATTGTCGGGATCGTTGCGGCAGGCGAGGCGGCCCTCGGTGAAGTCGATGGAGACGCGCTTTGCCCCCACCTCGAAGCACTTGCGGATATCGCGCTCGCATTCGTCGCAGAGGTCGGCCAGGAACTGCTCTCGGCTATAGTCCGGCAGATCTCGCTCGAGCGGGTACAGCAGCGACAGCATCGACGGCGCGATCACCGCCTGTTTCATGGGTTTGATCGCCATCGGGAGCGAGCGCGCCAGAAGGTCGCCCGCATAGGTCTTGTACCTGAAAGGTCCGCCGGTCAGGCGCGGCAGTTGGCGGTGATGACCGTCCGCGAAAATCGCGAACTTCTGCCCGTCCGGCGCCAGATTGTCGGCCAAGCCGGTCCCGGCGAGCGTATCGGTCAACGGGTAGGTTGCGAAGCTGGACGCCCGCTGCTCGCCATCGGTCACGATGGGTTGGCCCGTCGCCTCCATCCGTTCGATGGAATCCTGGCAGGCTAAGTC
This sequence comes from Rhodovibrio sp., assembly GCA_007127165.1. Lineage (GTDB taxonomy): Bacteria > Pseudomonadota > Alphaproteobacteria > Kiloniellales > Rhodovibrionaceae > SKZV01. The sequence continues at coordinate 4,582 of SKZV01000335.1, forward strand.
CTGCTCCCTTTGGAGTTCTTCGAGACTGATCTTTCCCGCGTCGTAAGCCTCGATCGCTTCCTGAAGCCTGGTCGGACGCGGCAGGGAGCCGACATTTTCTGTTGGGATCGGCATGGCGTGCTCTCCTTAAAAGCCGGTGGACACCACCCGTCGGGCAGGGCACCCGGTTGTTAGGCGATAATAATACTGCAGCCGACGTCACTGGAGAACCGTGCAAGAGGAGCAGCGGAAAACGATGCCGGAAGGGTCATTGCATGGCTCGGCGAGAAGCCCCACCCTTTCGTTCTAAAGTCGCCACTGGACCAGACGCTGAGCGTGACCTCTTCCTCCGACGACCGCCATGTAGCGCTTTTCTCCCGCGTGTTGTTGGTTCAACGCGGAGAATTGGCGGGACTTCTCGGAGGCTTCCTGTTCTTCTTCTGCCTGCTGTGCAGCTACTACATCCTGCGGCCGGTGCGCGACGAGATGGGCATCCGCAGCGGCGTGGAAACCCTGGAATGGCTGTTCACCGCGACCTTCCTGGTCATGCTCGCCGCGGTCCCGATTTACGGTTTTCTGGCGACGCGCTTTCCGCGCAAGTATCTGGTGCCCGTCGTCTACGGGCTGTTCATCGCGTGCATCATGGGCTTCTCGCTCTGGCTCGAAAGCGGCTCCGCGCCGGTCTGGGCGGCGCGCAGCTTCTTCGTCTGGCTCTCGGTCTTCAACTTGTTCGTGGTCTCGATCTTCTGGTCGCTGATGGCCGACCTTTTCGACGACGAGCAGGCGAAGCGGCTGTTCGGCGCCATCGCCGCGGGCGGCAGCCTAGGCGCGATTGCCGGGCCGGGGCTGACCGGGCTTCTGGCGAGTCATCTGGGCGCGGAGGGGTTGTTGCCGGTGTCGGCGTCCGTGCTGGCGCTGACGCTACCGTGTTTGGCCATGCTGCTGCGCTGGCAGGCGGGGCGTCCGGGGCAGGACAGCGGACGGGCCAAGGGTGAAGCCCTGGGCGGCGGCGTGCTCGACGGGCTGCGCGCGGTCGGCGGTTCCGGCTATCTGCAAGGCGTGTGCGGCTATATCTGGCTCTACACCACGCTCGCCACCTTCCTCTATTTCGCCCAGGCGGAGATCGTGGCCGGGGCCTTCGCGGATTCGGCGCAGCGTACGGCGGCCTTTGCCTGGATCGACTTCGCGACCAACACGCTGACCATCGCCCTTCAACTCTTCGTCACCGCCCGGCTCATCAAGGCGTTGGGACTGTCGAATGCGCTCGCGCTGGTCCCGGCGGTGCTGGTGGGCGGTTTCCTGATCCTCGCCGCCGCGCCGGTCTTCGCGGCCATCGCGGCGATCCAGGTGGTGCGGCGCGCGGGCAACTTCGCCATCGCCCGCCCCGGACGCGAGATGTTGTTCACGCCGCTCAGCCGCAGCGACAAGTACAAGGCGAAGAACGTTGTCGATACCGTCGTTTATCGTGGCGGTGACGCGATTGCGGGTTGGATGTACGCTGGATTGGCCGCGCTGGGCCTCGGCGTGAGCGGGATCGCGCTGGTCGCGGCCCCGGTGGCTGCTGCCTGGAGCGTGCTGGCATGGTTCATGGGCCGGGCCCGCGAAGCCCGCGTCGCCGCTCAACCGGAGACGAACAGGATGCAAACGGAAGGGGCCGCGCAATGACGATCCGCTGGACGCTATCCCGCAGAACGCTGTTCAAAACCCTCGGCTTGGGGCTCACCGCCGCCGCCGTCGGCCCGCTCGGCATAGGCCGCCTGACCGCGGGGGCGAACGGCATGACGGTCCGCACGATCCCCGGCACGGACAAGCAGGTTCCGGTGATCGGCCTGGGCACGGCGCGCACCTTCAACGTCTCGCCGGAGGGGGACTTGTCGCCGCAGCGCGGCGTTCTGGAAGCCTTTCATGCG
>SKZV01000134.1 GCA_007127165.1 Rhodovibrio sp.
AACGGCACGGCGCGGGGGTTGCTGTTCGCGGCGGCATGGACCTCGGCGGAGTGGCTGCGCGGGACCATCCTCACCGGCTTCCCCTGGAATCTTCAGGCGACGGTCTGGTCGTTCTCCGACATGGCGGTGCAGCCGGTCGCGGTTTTCGGCGTGTACGGCTTGAGTCTGATCACCGTCTTCGCGGCGGTGGCGCCCGCGACCCTGGTGGCGGCTGGCGGCGGCTGGCGGCGCTGGGGCGCTTCGGCCGTGGCGGCGGTGCTGATCGCGGCGATATTCGGCGGCGGCGCGCTGCGTCTTGGCGCGGCCCCCACGGCGGGCAGCGAAACCGTGGAGGATGTGCGCCTTCGGTTGGTCCAGGCGAACATTCCCCAACACCTCAAGTGGGACTCCGAATTGCGCCATCGCCATCTGGAGAGGCACATCGAGATGAGCCGGGCCGAGGCCTCCGGTTCGGAACCTCCCGCTCACGTCATCTGGCCGGAGACGGCGGTTTCCTTCTTCCTGGAGAACAGCGAGGGTCTGCGCGAGCAACTGGCCCGTGCGGTGCCGCCGGGCGGCAGACTGCTCACCGGCCTGCCGCGCTTCGAGGGCAGTGGCGACGATATGGTTCTCTACAATTCTCTCCTGGCGCTGGACGAGGGTGGCGCCACGCGGGCGGAATACGATAAATTCCATCTTGTGCCGTTCGGAGAATACGTGCCGTTCGGCGAGTGGCTGCCACTGGAGCGGCTTACGGAGGGGCGGGTCGATTTTTCAGCTGGCCCGGGGCCGCGCACGCTGCGCAGCGACGGGCTGCCGCCGTTCTCGCCGCTGATCTGTTATGAAGCGATCTTCCCAGGCAATGTGCTCGACCCCCAGGACCGCCCGGAGTGGCTGCTGAACGTCACCAACGATGCCTGGTTCGGCAACAGTTCCGGGCCTTATCAACATCTCGCGAGCGCCCGCCTGCGCGCCGTCGAGGAGGGTCTGCCGCTGGTTCGCGCCGCCAATACCGGAATCAGCGCCGTGGTCGATCCCTACGGCCGGGTGCTCCATCGCCTGGGACTCAATCAGGAAGGCACGATCGACGCCGAACTCCCGCGTCCCCTCAATGAAATGACCGTCTATGCCCGGTTCGGAAACCTGCCCTTCGCGGTGATGCTCGCCGTCGCCTTGGCCCTCGCGGGTTACCTCCGAAAATCCTAAATAGAATACTATGAAATGCAGCCAAAGCGTGCATTCTTGAGGGGTGCGCGCATTGCGTGTTTGCCTGTTCGGCGGGATTGCTGGCAATATGGTCTACCACGAACGAGAGTCACGGCGTCGATCCGCCCTTGACCGCATACATCAGTATGCCTAAAAGGATGTCGCCTAACCGAACGCGCGCATGAGGGAGCGAGGGGACGGAATGAGCGGCGAAAGTCAGCAGAGTTATGGACGGGGTTCAGGCCGTCCCAATCCAGTGGACGTGCACGTGGGGAGCCGCGTGCGACTGCGCCGTACGCTCCTCGGTCTCAGTCAGGAAAAGCTGGGCGAGGCTATCGGCCTCACCTTTCAGCAGGTCCAGAAGTACGAGCGCGGCGCGAACCGCATCGGGGCGAGCCGCCTTTACGATTTGGCGCGTGTTCTGGATGTGCCGGTCGGCTTCTTCTTCGAAGAGATGTCCGCGGTAACGCAGGTCAGTTCTCCGGCGCAGTCGCGCGGGATGCATGAGGAGCCGGAGGCCTACGAGCCGGATCCGATGGCCAAGCGGGAAACGCTGGAATTGGTGCGCGCCTATTACCGCATCACTGATCCGCAGGTGCGCAAGCGCCTCTTCGAGCTGACCAAGTCCCTGGCAATCACGCTGGAGGAGGAAGACGCGGCCGCTTCTCCTGTGTTGAGCGACTCCGTGAACGAGTGATTCGGGAACGCCCGGCGCGATTTGCGGCTCTTCTCTCGGTTGCATACTTGACGGCGGACCTATCTCTGCGCAAAGTCCATACCGCTCGCCGGTTCTACGCAGGTCTCCAGCGGCGCTGCGCGGCTGCTGATGGTCGAGCGAACGACGGCCGGGGCGATATGCGGGGAAGTTGACGCAACTCCGCACGGCGCGCTCTACAATAACAAGCGTTTCATCTTTCGGAGGCACGCGTGCGCAGCGCAAGTTATCTCTTCACCAGCGAATCCGTCTCCGAAGGCCACCCGGACAAGGTGTGCGACCGAATCTCAGACGCGATCGTCGACACCTATCTTTCCCACGACCCCGACTCCCGTGTGGCGGTGGAAACGATGTGCACCACCAACCGCATCATCATGGCGGGAGAGGCGCGCGGCCCGTCGTCGGTCAGTAAAGAACTCATGGAGGAAGTCGCGCGGCATTGCGTGCGCGGCATCGGCTATGAGCAGGCCGGCTTCCACTGGCGCAATCTGGTGGTCGAGAACTATGTGCACGAGCAATCGGCGGACATCGCGGCGGGCGTGGACGCGGGCGAGGACAAGGACGAGGGCGCGGGCGACCAGGGCATCATGTTCGGCTTTGCCTGCGATGAAACGCCCGATTACATGCCGGCCCCGATCTATTACGCGCACAACATTCTCAAGTCGCTGGCGGAGGCGCGGCACTCCGGGGCGGAGCCTGAACTGGAGCCGGATTCGAAAAGCCAGGTCACTCTGGAATACCGCGAGGGCGAGCCGGTTCGCGCCACCTCGATCGTGGTCTCCACCCAGCATCAGGAACGGGTGAGCACGGAGGCGGTCCGCCAACTCGTGCGGCCGCATGTGCTGAACGTGCTGCCGGAGGGCTGGATGTGTTCGGAGGACGAGTTTTTCGTGAACCCCACCGGGCGTTTCGTGATCGGCGGTCCCGAGGGTGACTGCGGGCTGACCGGGCGAAAGATCATCGTCGATACTTATGGCGGCGCGGCCCCGCACGGCGGCGGCGCGTTTTCCGGCAAAGATCCGACGAAGGTAGACCGCTCCGCCGCCTATGCGGCGCGCTATCTGGCGAAGAACGTCGTTGCGGCGGGACTGGCGCGGCGTTGCACCATCCAGCTTTCCTACGCCATCGGCATATCGCGGCCGCTGTCCGTTTATGTCGACACGCACGGCAACGGGCAGGTCGACGAAGACCGCCTGGGGCTGCTGCTGCGGGAGTTGCTGGATCTTTCGCCGCGCGGCATCCGTCGCCATCTGAAACTCAACAAGCCGATCTATGCCCGCACCTCCGCCTATGGCCATTTCGGCCGGCCTCCCGAGCCCGACGGCGGGTTCTCCTGGGAGCGGCTGGATCTGGTGGGCGATCTACGGCGCGCATTCGGCGCGAATTGAATTCAGGAGAGGGCGTGGCGATGAGCCGCATGAGCCGCAGCACCGGAGAGCGCGGTCCGCGAGGCCTTGGCCATGGCCGCCGCCTGCATGGCCGCAGGACGGCGCATCGCCTGCGTCCGTCGCAGCAGCGGGCGATGGAAACCTTGCTGCCCCGGCTTCAAGTCACACTGCCGCCGGAAGGTGCATTGCTCGACCCGGCGGCGCTCTTCGAGGAGACGCCAAGGGCCCTTTGGCTGGAAATCGGTTTCGGCGCCGGAGAGCATCTGGTCTGGCAGGCGCAGCGCAATCCCGACATCGGTTTTCTGGGCGCGGAGGTCTTCCACGACGGAATCGCCAAGATGTTGCGGCATGTCGAGGAGGAGCAGCTTACGAACGTCCGGGTGTTTACGGATGATGCACGGGAGCTGCTGGAATGCCTGCCGGACGCGTCGCTGGATCGCGCCTTCCTGCTTTTCCCGGACCCGTGGCCGAAGTTGCGCCATCACAAGCGCCGCTTCGTGCAGCCGGAGCAACTCGACGCCGTCGCGCGTGTGCTGAGGGACGGCGGCGAATTCCGGCTGGCGACCGACGATCCGGGCTACCAGCGCTGGATGTTGATCCAATTGATGCGCCACCCGGCGTTCGAATGGACGGCGGAGCGGCCCGGCGACTGGCGTGAGCGCCCCAAAGACTGGCCTGCCACCCGATATGAACTGAAAGCCCTGGGGCAGGGGCGTCAGCCGGTTTACCTGCGGTTTCGCCGCCGGGCGCGCCAGGACGAGACGAGCAGCCGGGGCTGATCCGCCTCGAAAATGTTGCGTGGGCGGGCGAGGGCTCTTGCGGGCGGCGTGGAGGAACGCTACATTACGGTTACTTCATAATTCGGTGTGGCCGGGTTCCTTTGCCGCATCGGGTCGCCGTGAAGGTGGGCCGGACGGCCCACTTTTTTGTTACTCCATTTTCGAGCGAGGGAGCGGCCAGGTGACTGCCGGCGCGCAAGAGAACAGTCCAGAGCGGGCGACCGCAGGCTGGCGCAAGACGAGCAGCGGAAAGGCCGCGGAAGTCGAGGCGCTGATTGAGCCCACGTTGGATGCCATGGGCTATAGGACCGTGCGTGTCCTGCTGACCGGAAAGCAGCGGCAGCGCCGTCTGCAAATCATGGCAGAGCCTGTGAGCGGCAAGACGATGGACGTAGAAGACTGCGCCGAGATCAGCCGCGCGGTGGAAGCGATCCTGGATGTGGAGGACCCGATCTCCGGCGCTTACTCGCTGGAGGTGTCTTCGCCGGGGATCGACCGGCCGTTGACCCGGCCGGAGGACTTCGCCGTCTGGGCGGGGTTCGAGGCGAAGATCGAACTGGAGCGCGACTACGAGGGGCGCCGCCGGTTTAAAGGGAAGTTGCTGGACGCCGACGAGACTTCGGTGCGTATCCAGGTAGAGGACGGCGCCGTTTGGAGCCTGCCCCTGGAGGATATCGAAAAGGCCAAGCTCGTCATGACCGACGATCTGGTCAAAGCGGCGCAAGAAGCCGCCGAAGAGCGGAGCGGCCAGCAGGAGTAGCGCGCCGGGACTGGAATGACGCGGCGTCGTGCCGCTCGCTGGACGGGCGGCCTTTGCGCAACGGGTTTGAAAAGAACGGACATAAAACGACGATGGATACGGCAGCGGCCTTGAAAAGTGAACTCGTGCAGGTGGCCGACGCGGTCGCCCGCGAGAAGGGAATCGAGCGCGACGAAGTGCTTGAGGCGATGGAGACGGCCATCAGCAAGGCCGGACGCTCGAAGTACGGGCATGAGCACGACATCCGCGCGGAAATTGACCGCAGGACGGGTGAAATCAAGCTCCGGCGCTATCGCGAAGTGGTCGAGGACATCGAGAACGAGCACACTCAGGTGCGCATCGAGGACGCCCGCTTCACCGATCCGAACATCAAGGTCGGCGAGTTCATCGTCGAAGAATTGCCGCCGATCGACCTGGGCCGTATCGCGGCGCAGACCGCTAAGCAGGTGATCGTCCAGCAGGTGCGCGACGCCGAGCGCGCGCGCCAGTACGAGGAGTACAAGGACCGCATTGGCGAGGTCGTCAACGGTATCGTCAAGCGGAACGAGTTCGGGAACATCCATGTCGATCTCGGCCGGGCCGAGGGTATCATGCGCCGGGACGAGTCGTTGCCGCGTGAAACCTACCGTGTCGGCGACCGCATCCGCGCCTATATCTACGACGTGCGGCCGGAGCCGCGCGGGCCGCAGATCTTCGTGTCGCGCAGCCATCCCCAGTTCATGGCGAAGCTGTTCCAGCAGGAAGTGCCGGAAATCTACGACGGGATCATCGAGATCAAGTCGGTCGCGCGCGATCCCGGCAGCCGCGCGAAAATCGCCGTGCTCTCGCTCGACAGCTCCATCGACCCGGTCGGCGCCTGCGTCGGGATGCGTGGCAGCCGTGTGCAGGCGGTGGTGGGAGAGCTACAGGGCGAGAAGATCGACATCATCCCCTGGTCCGAGGACATCGCCACCTTCGTGGTGAACGCGTTGGCCCCGGCGGAGGTGAGCAAGGTGGTGCTCGACGAGGATCAGGGCCGTATCGAGGTCGTGGTGCCGGACGACCAGCTTTCGCTGGCGATCGGGCGGCGCGGGCAGAACGTGCGCCTCGCGTCTCAGCTCACCGGCTGGGACATCGACATCATGACCGATGATGAGGAATCCCGCCGCCGCAGCGAGGAGTTCAACCAGCGCTCGCAGATGTTCATCGACGCGCTGGACGTGGACGACGTGATCGCGCACCTGCTGGTGGCCGAGGGCTTCACCGCCGTCGATCAGGTGGCTTACGTGCCGATCGAGGATCTGACCGAAATCGAGGGCTTCGACGAAGACGTGGCGGAAGAGTTGCGTCAGCGCGCCCGCGCCTATCTCGACGACAAGGAAGAGCATTTCACCGAGCAGCGCCGCGAGTTGGGGCTGACCGACGATCTGGCGAGCCTGGAAGGGTTGACGCCGGAGATGTTGGTGAAACTTGGTGAGAACGACGTGAAGACGCTCGACGATCTGGGCGACCTTGCCAGCGACGAGTTGATCGAGATGCTGGGCGATGACGCACCGACGGCCGAGGAAGCGGATCGACTGATCATGGCGGCGCGCGCGCACTG
>SKZV01000249.1 GCA_007127165.1 Rhodovibrio sp.
CGGCACGCAGCAGGGTCGCGGAACTGGGCAGACGCTACCTGCAATTGGATCAGACGGGTAAAGTTCGTTTCCTGAAATTGCTCGCCGTCGAGTTCGCTTGCGACGAGAGCAAGGTGTCGGCGGCGATGCAGCGCTACCGGGACGCCTCGGAGTTGAGCGAACGTCTGGAGGCGGAGACGCGGTTGCGGCAAGTTCTGGTTCCGCCGCGCGTGAAGCTTTTGACGCAATTCAACGCGTTGCCCGAAGGAACCAAGTTCCTGGTGGACATGCGCGCCGACCTGCTGCCGCTGATCGACGGCGATCCGCACTTAAGCCATCTTGAGGAGGATCTGCGGGAGCTTCTGACCTCGTGGTTCGACGTCGGTTTCATCGACCTCCAGGAGATCACCTGGCATTCCTCGGCGGCGCTTCTCGAAAAGCTGATCGCGTACGAAGCCGTGCATGAGATTCGCGACTGGGGAGACCTTCGCAACCGGCTCGACTCCGATCGGCGCTGCTATGCACTGTTCCATCCGCGCATGGTCGAGGAGCCGCTGGCATTCGTCGAGGTGGCCCTGACTGACCAGATGGCGGAAAGCATCCAGGCGCTGCTGGACGAATCCGCGCCAGCCGACGACCCGAAGGACGCGCGCGCCGCAATCTTCTATTCGATATCGAACACGCAGCAGGGGCTGCGCGGGATTTCTTTCGGGGACTACCTGATCAAGCAAGTTGTCGGCCAACTGAATCAGGAACTGCCGAAGCTGGACACCTTCGCGACCCTCTCCCCAATCCCCAATTTCCGGGAGTGGTTGGATCGCGCGCCGTTGGCCTCCCTGACCGGCATGACGACCGACGCGGAACGCGATGCGATTATTAAATTGGCGGGTTCGGGGGACCTTTCCGAGGCCTTGCGGAGCCTGTTGGCCTGGGATCGGTGGCCTCACGACGACGCCGTGTCGGAGGCATTAAGGGCGCCAATGTTGCGATTCTGCGCCCGCTATCTCCTGGAACGGCGAGGCAACGGGCAGCCGATCGACCCGGTCGCACGCTTCCACCTGAAGAACGGTGCGCGGGTGGAACGCATCAACTGGCTTGGCGATACCTCTGCGAAGGGGTTGCGTCAGTCGGCGGGAATGATGGTCAACTACCGCTATATCGTCGAGCACATCGAGCAGAACCACGAAGCGTATTTGCACGACAACCGCATTGTGTTGGGCAGCGAGGTCAGAAGCCTTTTGCGCGGATGGAAGGCGCCGGACGGGACACCGCTGCGCAAGCTTGCCTGAGGGGTCCCGTGCATGCTGACTGTTGGAGGTGTCAGGTTCAGCTGCGGCCCTCCTGCTCGGGCGAATTGGTGGACCAGTCGTAGCGGTCGTTCGAGATTCGGCTGATCCCTTCTAGCTGCTGCCGCAGGCCGGGCTCCGCGTAGGTCTTCAACTCCTCGATGACGCCCCGGTCGCTGTCGCCGAAGTCCTCTTTGTACCAAGTGTAGATTTTCGAGACCGTGAGGCGGCCGTTTTCGACCTCTGCGCCCCGGGCGTCGTTGACGTAGTTGCGCGCCGCCGCTTCGAGCTGCTCTTCCAGTCTCTCCGCCTGAAATGGTTCAGGGTTGAGATCCGGGCACCCGATGGAGGCGCAGTTGACGGCATAGTGGATGCGCTGATCCTGCCAGATCGGACGAAGTATGCGATGCTCGATGTCGTTGAGCGTCAAGCTCTCGCCTTCGATCTCCACCAACTCGGCGTCCCAGGGGCCGGCGCCGAACAAGCCGGAGAAGAATCCGCCGGACAGATTGATGTCGCGGATGCTGTCGACCGGCCAGTGATCCAGCATCACCTCAATGGTCAACGCATTATACAGGTTTACCCAGTAGGCGAACTGTTCATCGCGATTGTACTTCGAGATCCGTCGCGACGTCATATCGCCCAAGTAGTCCTGGAGTAACGCGCGGTCCTCCGAGGTGACCGCGGCATAGTCGAACAGGTTAGCCCGGCCCTCCCGTGGTTCTAGATATGCATCCAGAATCCGTCCCCATTCCGCGTGATCGATGGTGCTTTCGGAAGCCGGATCGTGCGCTTCCCAACGGGGCCATAAATCAGCCGCCGGACCGGCCTGCACCTCGCCGGGGAGACCGGTAACGGACGCCGCAGCAGCACCGGCGGTCAAAATCGCGAGTGTGTGTCGGCGCGTCAGATCGAACATCGAGCAATCCCTGTCTGGCGTGGGTTCCTAAGCTGCGGTGAAAAAGCTAGGTTGCAACGCAGCAAACGTCCATCGAAACTGGATAACATCATTGCGAGCTAATCTGTGGTGCGCCGCGCGATCCAGTTCCTATGCGAGGAGAAGAAATCTGTATGAGCCACCTCCGCGGTCGAGAGCCTTTTGCAAATGTTCAGGAGGTCGCGCAGGCGCTGCGGCCTTCCTACCCCGTGCTTTGCGTGTATCGCAATCGGCTTGAGCAGGCGGCGCGCCGGTTCGCACGGCTGTTTCCGGGGAAGGTTCTCTACGCGGTAAAGTGCAATCCGCACCCGATGATCCTGGACGCACTCCATGCGGGCGGCATCCGGAACTTCGACACCGCTTCGCTGGCGGAGATCGCGGCGGTGGCCGAAAAATGGGACGATGTGGAAGCCTTCTTCATGCATCCGGTAAAGGCGCGGCCGGTGATCGCCACGGCGCGCAAGGTTCATGGAGTACGGGTCTTCGCATTGGATCACAGGGACGAGTTGCGGAAGATCTGCGACCAGCTTGGGAAGGATCGGGACGGTGTGGTGGCTGCCGTGCGCGTGAAAACGGCCGACGCCGGAACGCTTTTCCACCTGTCGGAGAAATTCGGGGCGGGGGTCGAGGAGGCGGCGGAACTTCTGCGCGAGGTCGAGCGGGAGGGCTTGCGCCCCGGGCTGTCGTTTCACGTCGGCTCGCAGTGCCTCCTGCCCCAGGCCTACCGGGATGCGCTGGATCTGCTCGGCGAAATCATTGCTGCGTCCGGGGTCGGACCTGTCTTTATCGATGTCGGTGGCGGATTCCCCGCACCCTATCTGGGCACCGAGATGCGCCCGCTGGAGGACTTCATGGCGGCGATCCGCGAGGGGTTGCACGCGCTCAAGCTGCCCTCGACCTGCGAGATCGCTGCGGAACCGGGGCGGGCGCTGGTGGCTGAGGGGTGTTCGTTGCTCACGCAGGTCCAACTACGCAAGGACGACCGTCTCTACATCAACGACGGCATTTACGGCAGCCTCTCCGAAATGGTGGCGGCGGGCGTGCGGCTTCCGTCGCGCTTGATCCGTCTGGAGGGGCGGGAGCCCAGTTCGGAGACGATGATCTATACCGCCGCCGGGCCGACCTGCGATTCGCTCGACATGATCCCGGCCGCGTTCCGGCTGCCTGTCGACGTCCGGGAGGGCGATTGGATCGAGGTGGCGCGGCTCGGCGCCTATTCCTATGCGTTGGCGACACGGTTCAACGGCTTTCACGCGGATACCTTCGTGGAAGTGTCCGATTCGGAGGAGTTCTCATGCTGACCGCGACGCAGCCGTCGATTCGCCACCTGCGGAGCCTTTCCGCCCACGGCTTTCATCACGTAGCCTATGGGCTTTGGGGCGACCCATCGGCTTTGGCTCCCGTTACGTTCTGCGTCCATGGGCTGACGCGCAGCGGGCGGGACTTCGACGTGTTGGCAGAACGGCTCGCGGAGGATGGCGGCGCGGTCTACTGCCCCGATGTCGTCGGGCGGGGCCGCAGCGATTGGCTCCCCAGCGCCGATGCCTACGGCTATCCGCAGTATATGACGGACATGGTGATGGCGATCGCGCGCAGCGGTGCGGAGCAGGTGGACTGGGTCGGCACCTCGATGGGCGGGTTGATCGGCCTGATGCTGGCCGCGCAGCCGAAGTCGCCGATCCGGAGGCTGGTGATCAACGATGTTGGCCCGTTCGTTTCGGCTTCGGCGTTGCGCCGTCTCGCGGATTACGTGGGGAAAGACCCACACTTCGCGGACTTCGAGGAGGCGATGGCTTACATCCGCGCCGTTCACAGCCCCTTTGGCCCGTTGAGCGACATGGAGTGGCGGCATTTGACGGAGCACAGTCTGCGGGCCGACCCGGGCGGCGGCTATCGGCTGGCCTACGATCCGGCGATTGCCGCGCCGTTGGCGGACCCGGAGAAGATCGAGGACATGGTGTTGTGGCCTCTGTGGGACGCCATTACCTGTCCGGTCCTTCTTCTGCGCGGGGCGGAAAGCGATCTCCTGACGCGGGAAACGGCGCTGGAGATGGCGAGGAGGGGGCCCAAGGCGGAACTTGTCGAGTTCGATTCGGTTGGCCATGCACCGGCCCTGATGAATCCGGATCAAGTGGAGACGGTGAGGCAATGGCTGCAACAGGATCGAGGAGCGCGCGCGTGAAAAGCCGGGAACAACGTCTGGGCGCGGCGGCCAATCTGGATATTCCGCCCTTTCAGCCGCGCAGACCCTGGATCACCGGAGATCTGCAAACCGTGCGCAATGCGGTCACCTCCCCGAAGGTCGATCTGTCCCGCTGGTCGCGGCGCAGGCTGTGGCTGGCGGTGAGCGATGGCGATGCTCTGGCGGCGGCGCTGTTCGCGGAGGAGCGGGGCGGGAGACGGCCCCTCGTCGTGTTGATTCACGGTTTGACCGGTTGCGAGGACTCGGTTTACCTGCGCCGCTCGGCGCGTTTCTGGCTGGACCTCGGCCACCCGGTCCTTTGCCTCAACTTGCGCGGCAACTCGCCTTCACGCTCGTACTGCAGGGGGCACTACCACGCCGGCCGTAGCGATGACCTTCGCGATGCTCTGGAAGACTTGGCGGTGCAGGCTCCGAAGCTGGTCGAGAGTGGATTGATCGCCGTCGGCTATTCGCTGGGCGGCAACCTGTTGGTGAAGATGTTGGCGGAGGACGGGGAGGCGCTGGGGGTCAGGGCGGCGGCGACGGTCTCCGCGCCGCTCGATTTGATGGCAACGTCAAAGCGGGTCCATCAGGCGCGCAACCGGCCCTACCAACGCTGGCTGCTGAGGCGGATAAAGAGCGAGGCGGTGGCGGCACCGGCGCGGGTTTCCTCGGGCGAGCGGGCGGCGATCGAAGGCGCGCGCAGCGTCTATGAGTTCGACGATACTTTTATCGCACCGCATTTCGGTTTCGCCGGTGCGCGCGACTACTACGAGCAGTGCAGCGCTCAGCGCTTTCTCGGCGCGGTGCGCCTACCCCTGCTGGCGGTCCAGGCGCGGGATGACCCGTGGATTTCGCCTGAGCCGTATGACCGCTTCCCATGGGCGGAAAACCCGAACCTCTCGCTTCTGTTGACCTCTGGTGGCGGTCACGTGGGCTTCCACGCAGCCGACGATCCGGCTCCGTGGCACGATCGGGTTATCGCGGTCTTTGTCGCCAGCGTGCTGGACGGCGGTTCGGGGGATGCGCGTTAACCGCGCGCCATCACGCAATGGCCGACGACGGTTCTTCGGTCGCCACTCACTCCGCCAGCATCCGGCGCGCGATGATCAACCGCATGATTTCGTTCGTTCCTTCAAGGATTTGATGGACGCGCACATCGCGCAGGTAGCGTTCGATCGGGTAGTCGCGCAGATAGCCGTACCCGCCGTGAAGCTGCAATGCCTCGTTGCACACCTCGAAGCCGGTGTCCGTCGCCAACCGCTTCGCCATTGCACAGTAGGTCGTGGCGTCGCTCGCTCCGTCGTCCAGCTTCGATGCAGCCATATGGAGCAGAAGCCGCGACGCCTCCAACTTGGTCCGCATGTCGGCGAGTTTGAACTGCGGTGTCTGGAAGTCCGCGAGACGCTGGCCGAACTGGCGCCGCTCGCGAAGATAGTCGAGCGAGGCGTCCAGGCAGGCGCGCGCCGGGCCGAGCGAGCAGGCACCGATGTTCAAGCGGCCGCCGTCCAGCGCCATCATAGCGATGCGGAATCCCTCGCCTTCATTGCCCAGCCGATTACCGACAGGGACCTTCGCGTTCTCGAACAGCAGACCCGCCGTCGGCTGACTGTGCCAGCCCATCTTTTTCTCTTGCTTGCCATACGACAGTCCCTGCGTATCCGAGGGAACGAGAATCGCCGAGATGCCGCGCGGTCCGGCCTCGCCAGTTCGGGCCATCACAACGTAGAGGTTGCTGGTTCCTCCCCCAGAGGTGAAGGCCTTGGAGCCGTTCAGGGCGTAAACCTCGCCGTCACGTGATGCGCGGGTTTTCAGCGAGGCCGCGTCCGAACCCGCATCTGGCTCGGTCAACGCGTAGCCGCCAATGGTCTCCATCGTCATCATCGCAGGCAGATAGTGTTGCCGCTGCTCCTCGGTGCCGAAGCGGTCGATCATCCAGGCGACCATGTTGTGGATCGAGAGGAAGGCAGCGGTCGAAGGGCAGGCGGCGGACAACTCTTCGAAGATTATGGCCGC
>SKZV01000227.1 GCA_007127165.1 Rhodovibrio sp.
ATGCGCTCCTCCAGGTTGTGCTCCGGGTCGAACAGCATGTGCGAGGCGAGCGCGTGGTCCTGGGCGACGGTGACGCGGGCCACGTCGCGCACCTCGGTATAGTCGGCGGTGGCGGAGACAGGGCGCTTGTCCGGCTCCAGAACTTCGAACACAACCTCCGCCTTCGACGGCAGCAGCGCGCCGCGCCAGCGCCGGGGCCGGAAGGCGCTGATCGGGGTGAGTGCGAGCAGCGGTGCCCCGATGGGAATGATCGGGCCATGCGCCGACAGATTGTAGGCCGTACTGCCGCCCGGCGTGGCGAGCAGAATCCCGTCGCAGATCAACTCTTCAAGCCGCACCACGCCGTCGATGGAAACCCGCAGCTTCGCCGCTTGCCGACTCTGGCGCAGAAGCGAGACCTCGTTGAGTGCCAAGGCCGTGTGCTGCTCTTTTTTGCCCGGCCTGCACTCGGCGCGCATCCGCAAGGGGCGAAGCTGCACCTCCTCCGCCCGATCCAGGCGCTCGCGCAGATCCTCCTCGGTGTACTCGTTCATCAGGAACCCGACGGTTCCCCGGTTCATGCCGTAAACCGGCAGCGCGCGGTCCATGTAGCGGTGCAGACACTCCAGCATCAGCCCGTCGCCGCCCAGCGCCACGATCACGTCGGCCTCGTGCGGCGGAACGTGGTTGTAGCGCGCCTTCAGCCGCGCCAGGGCATCTTGGGCTTCCTCGGTGTCGGAGGCAGCGAAAGCGATGTGGTGGCGGCGCATGAAGGGTCCGTTTTCAGCGTCTCATGGTGGCGAGTATAGCGGCGGGATGCACATCGGGGTAGTGGGGGCCGCGTTAGTGCGCCTCCGCCCAGGACTCCCCGACCCCCGCCTCGGCCACCAGCGGCACGGTCAGCGCCACCGCCGGTTCGGCCGCGTGCTCCATCACCTCCCGGACCAGATGCGTCGTCTTTTCCACCTCGTTCTCCGGCACCTCGAACAGCAGTTCGTCGTGAACTTGGAGCAACATGCGCGCAGCCAGCCCGGCCTCTTCCAGCGCGCCCGGCACCCGGATCATCGCCCGCTTGATGATGTCGGCGGCGGAGCCCTGGATCGGCGCGTTGATCGCCGCGCGTTCTGAGAAGTTGCGCCGCGAGGGGTTCTTCGACTTGATCTCGGCGACGTGGATGCGCCGGCCGAACATCGTCCGCACGTGGCCGTGCTCGCGCGCCTCGGCCTTCATCGCCTCCATGTAGTCCTTGATCGCCGGATAGCGGGCGAAATAGGCGTCGATGTAAGCCTTCGCCTCGCCCTGCCCGACCCCCAGAGTCTGCGCCAGACCATAAGCCGACATGCCGTAGATGATGCCGAAGTTGATCGCCTTCGCCGCGCGGCGGACGGAGCTTTCCATCCCCTCCAGCGGCACGTTGAAGACCTCGCTCGCGGTCATCGCATGAATGTCGACGCCGTCCTTGAAGGCTTTCTTCAAGCCCGCAACGTCCGCCATGTGCGCGGTCAGGCGCAATTCGATCTGGCTGTAGTCCACCGCGAGCAGCTTGTTCCCCGGCTCCGCCACGAAGGCTTGGCGAATCTTGCGCCCCTCCTCGGTACGGATCGGGATGTTCTGCAAGTTCGGCTCGGTCGAGGACAGGCGGCCGGTGGACGCCACCGCCTGCTGAAACGCCGTATGGACGCGCCCGGTCTTCGGGTCGATCTGATGCTGCAACGCGTCGGTATAGGTGGATTTCAGCTTTTGTATCTGCCGCCAGTCCAGCACCCGCGCGGGCAGGTCGTGCCCTTGGTTCGCCAACGCCTGAAGGGCCTCCGCGTCGGTCGAGTAGGAGCCGGACTTGCCCTTGCGTCCGCCCTGCAAGCTCATCTCCTCAAAGAGGATTTCACCAAGCTGCTTGGGCGAGCCGATGGTAAAGCGCCGCCCCGCCAACTCGTAAATCTGCCCCTCAAGTTCGTCCATGCGCCGCGCGAAGTCCTGCGACATCCGCCGCAGCACCTCGGGATCGACCTTGATCCCGGCAATTTCCATCCGCGCCAGCACGGCGGAGAGCGGACGCTCCAGCGTCTCGTAGACCGTCACCATGCGCTCCCGGAGCAGGCGCGGCTTTAGAATCGTGTGCAACCGGTACGTGATATCCGCATCCTCGGCAGCGTAGTCGAGCGCCTTGTCCAGCGGCACATAATCGAAGGTCACCTGATTCTTGCCGATTCCGGCGACTTCCTTATAGGGAATCGTCTCGTGGCCCAGGTGACGCTGCGCCAAATCGTCCATGCCATGCCCATGCAGCCCGGCGTCGAGCACATAGGACAGCAACATGGTGTCGTCGACCGGCGCGACCTCGACACCGTAGCGCGATAGGATCACGCGGTCGTACTTGATGTTCTGCCCGATCTTAAGCACGCCGGGGTCTTCCAACAGCGGCTTCAAGACGTCGAGCGCGTCCCGCATCGCGATCTGCACGGGATCGTCGCCCTTGCCGTCCAGGTCCAGGCTGCCCTCACCCTTGCTCTTATGCGCCAGCGGGAGATAGCAGGCCCGCCCCGGCGCGGTCGCGAGGCTCACCCCGACAAGCTCCGCCCGCAGCGCGTCCAGCGAGGTCGTCTCGGTATCGACGGCGAGGATGCCCTTCTCCTCCGCCTCCGCGATCCAGGCTTTCAGCGTCTCCAGGTCCTGTACGAGCGAATAGTCCGCCTCGGCGGTTTCCGGCGGCGCGTCCTCGGCGGTCGGCTTCTCCAGGCCAAGGCGGGCAATCAGGGAGTTGAACGCGTTCTGCTCCAGGAAGGCCAGCAGCATGTCGCGCCGGGGCTCCTGCGCGCGCATGTCTTCCAGCGAAAGGTCCAGGTCGAGATCGTCGCGCAAGGTGACCAGTTGTTTCGAGATACGCGCCTGCTCGGCGTATTCGATCAGGTTCTCGCGGCGCTTCTTCTGCTTGATCTCTCCGGCCTTCTCCAGCAGCGTCTCGACGTCGCCGTAAGTCTGGATCAACTCGGCGGCGATCTTCTGCCCGATCCCCGGCACGCCGGGAACGTTGTCAGTGGAATCGCCCCAGAGCGCCTGCACGTCCACCACCTTCTCGGGCGGCACGCCGAATTTCTTCTCCACCTCTTCCGGCCCGATGATCCGCCCGTCCATCGGGTCCATCATCTCGATGCCCGGCTGAATGATCTGCATCAGATCCTTGTCGGAGGAGACGATGGTGACTTTCGCACCCTGTTGCTTCGCGCGGTGGGCCAGCGTGGCGATGATGTCGTCGGCCTCGTAGCCGCGCGCCTCGATGCAGGCGACGTTGAAGGCCGACACCGCCTCGCGCACCAGCGGGAATTGCGGCCTCAAGTCGTCGGGCGGCTCGGGACGGTTGGCCTTGTAGTCCGGGAATATCTCGTTGCGGAAGGACTCTCCCGCCGCGTCGAAAATGACCGCGATGGCGTCGCGTCCGTTGGTTTCGCGCAGCAGCTTCGCCAGCATCGTGGTGAAGCCATAGACCGCATGCGTCGGCGTGCCGTCGGGCCGCATCATTGTGGCCGGAAGCTTGTGATACGCCCGGTAGATATAGCCCGACCCGTCGATCAGATAGAGATTGCGGATCGGCGGCTGCTCAACCGTCTCCACATCCGCGGCCCGTTGCGGCACGCTCTTGGTTTCGTGGTCCATGGCCTGTCTACCGCCGCTAGAGCGAAATGACGTATCTTCAAATCGTCATCCCGCTCTCAATGTTTATTCTGCGAGCCCGCTTCGGATATCAAGCCGAAAGGGCTTGAACTCACGGCGCTCTAGTGCGCGCCGGTCTTCGCGCCTTCCTTCATAACGAAGCGGCGGCCGCAATAGGGACAATCGACCTGCCCGCGCCCCTCCATGTTCAGCCACACGCGAGGATGACCCAGCGCCGGATTCGGCCCGCCGTCGCAGGCGACGACCTCTTCCTCGACAGTGACGATTTCGACCGGTTCCATGCGTTGTCTTTCCTGTTGCTTCCGCGGCGCTCGCCTGCCTCGGCTACTCGCTGTAGCGCGTCGCCCGCTGCTGCTGCGCCGGTTGTTGCGCGTTGACGGAGACCGCAGGGGATGATAGCCGAAAGACTAGTTTTCACACCAGTGCTTGAAGCGGCCTGTCCGCCGCCCATCTGGATAGCCATGCCCCGTGATGACACCACCACTGCCGCCGAAAGCGGCCCATCCACGCTCCCCTCGTTCCCCGTGGGGATGCCGGAGCTTGCCGTCGAGGTCAAGGGTCTCGACAAGACCTACCGTGCCAGCGGCAAGTCGCCGCCGAAGCATGCCCTGCGCACCGTGGATCTCTCGATCGGTCGAGGCAAGCTGTTCGGTCTCCTTGGACCCAACGGCGCGGGAAAGTCGACGCTGATCAACATCATGGCCGGGCTGGTCCATAAATCCGCCGGAACCATGAAGCTCTGGGACTACGATATCGACGGCGACGCGCGCCAGGCTCGCGCGGCCATCGGGATCGTTCCGCAGGAGCTGAACATCGACCCCTTCTTCACGCCCTACGAACTTTTGGACCTTCAGGCCGGGCTCTACGGCGTTCCGAAGCGCGAGCGGCGGACCTCGGAACTGCTGGAGATGATGGGCCTCGCCGATAAAGCCAAGGCCTATACCCGCACGCTGTCCGGCGGAATGCGGCGGCGGCTGATGGTCGCCAAGGCGATGGTGCACGATCCACCGATCCTGGTGCTGGACGAGCCGACCGCCGGAGTCGACGTGGAACTGCGCCGTCAGTTGTGGGGCCATGTGCGGGAGCTCAACCAGCGTGGCACGACCGTCCTGCTCACCACGCACTATCTTGAGGAAGCCGAGGAGCTTTGCGACGAGATCGCCATCATCAACCATGGCAAGGTGATCGCCTGTGACACCACGCCACGGTTATTGCAGCGGATCGACACCAAGGCGCTGACGGTGATTCTGGCGGAACCGGCGCCGACGCCGCTACCGGACGCGCTTGCCCGGCTGGAGCCGGAGCAACTGGACCCGCACCGGCTGGTATTCCGCTACAAGATGAGCGACAGTCAGGTTCCGGCGATATTGACCGCGATCAGCGACGCCGGATTGACGGTGCGCGATATCTCGACGGTCGAAAGCGATCTGGAGGACATCTTCCTCCAACTGACCACCGAGGTCGAGTCGGCAACAGAAGGCTGAAATGTCCGGCACAGGGGCCAGGAAGGCATGAGTTTCGCCCTGCGAGTCCGGTTTTCCCGCAATCCCGGCATCTTTCCGATTCTGCTGATCGCGGTCGCACTCATCGGCTGCGCTCCGCGAATCGCCCCGGAGGGAACGGCGGGCGATGCACGCCCCGCAGTGGTCGGCGAAAGCCTGCGGATGGCGGACGGATCGCAGTTGCCGCTGCGGACCTGGAGCCCGCGCACGCAGGAACCCAAGGCCATCATCCTGGCGTTGCACGGCTTCAACGACACCGCCATGGGCTTCGATTCGCCTGCGAGCTGGATGGCGGCGCAGGGCTACAGCGTTTATGCCTACGATCAGCGAGGTTTCGGAGCGGCGCCGCACAGGGGGCTTTGGCCTGGGACTGCTGCTCTGGTCGATGACTTCGGAACGGCGGCGGCGCTGCTGAAGTCGCGCTATCCCGACACGCCGATTTTCGCGCTGGGCGTTTCGATGGGCGCCGGGGTCATGCTCGCCGCGGCGGGCCGCGATGCCATGCCGCCGCAACTCGACGGCGTGGTTCTTGCCGCTCCGGCGGTCTGGGCCCGCGAGGAGATGCCGTACTACCAGCGCTGGGCGTTGTGGTTGACCGCCCACACCGTGCCCTGGCTGACGTTGACCGGCCGGGCGCTGGATGTGCAGGCCAGCGACAATCTGATTGAGCTTCGTGCGCTCGGCACCGATCCGATGGTGCTCAAGGCGACGCGGATCGACGCCGTGCTGGGGCTTACGAACCTGATGGGCGAAGCCCTGCGATCGGGCGAAGCGCTCCAGATTCCGGCGCTGGTGCTTTACGGCGAGAACGATCAGATCATCCCGCCGGACCCAATGCTGGCGCTGTGGCAGCAGCTCGAAGGGCGGGACACCACGACGCTCGCCCTTTACGAAGAGGGCTGGCACATGATTCTGCGGGACCTCCAGGCGTATACGGTGTGGAACGATATAGCCGCTTGGATGGAAGCGGCGGCGGAACCACTGCCGTCCACCGCGGACGAACGGGCCCGCATCGCCATGGCACGAAACAGCATTCCCTTCCCCGAGAACGCTGTTCTATCCCAAAAGTAATTCATAGTGAACGACTGGCCGGATTCTCCATGCCGGTCATCTCCTCGTGACCGCCGACCCCGGAAAGAGTTTTTTCGGGACCCACCAGAGTAAACCAGCCATTGCAAGAAGTTCGACCAGTGATTGGAACACGATCACGATCACGGCGAGATTCCAAGAGTCCGGCAGCGCCAGGGCAAAAGGCAAAACCACGAACGAGTTGCGTGTCGTCATGGCAAAGACAAGCGTTCGTCCCTGCGCTACGGGTAGGTTGAACGACCGGACGAGTGCGAGCGCAGCGCCCGCCGCCCCGACGAGAAAGAGCACGAAGACCGCAAGGACCTCCGCCAGAACCGGCAGTGAGTCCACCACCGTTTCGACCTGCGAACCCGCCACCAGGAAGACGACCACGGCCAGGAGAGGAACCGGCAGCCACCCAAGGCCCTCCAAGATACCGGAGCGCGAACTGCTCCGCCCCACCAAGACTTGCGTGACGTAAGCCAGCAGGAGGGGCACGACGATCAGCCCGGTGAAGACCGTCGCGACTCGCCCGCCGGAGAGGATTTCGAAAAAACTCTCGCCCATGATGATCCAGAGGTAGAGCGGCAAGAGTGCGAGTTGGAGCAGGAGACTGAGGGGCGTCAAGACGATGGCCCGCTTGGTGTCGCCGCCCGCAAGGTGGGTGAAGGTGATGAACCAGTCCGTGCAGGGCACCAGGAGCACGAGAAGCACCCCCAGCATAACGGCAGGCTCCTGAGGTAGAAGCAGGAGCAGCGCCCAAACCAGAAGCGGCACCACCACAAAGTTGCCGAAGAGGGCAATTCCGATGAAACGCGTATCGCGAAATGCGTCCGGCAGGCGGTTCAGGGACACTTGCGTGAATGTCGCGTAGAGCAGCGCGGCGAGGCAGGGCCAGAGAAGTGCCTCGAAAAGAGCCGCGGCTTCCGGGATTGCGCTGCCGAGGACAATGCCGATCAGGATCATGGTGAGGTAGACCCACACCTGGTATCGCTCGAGTTGCTCTCGCTTCATCGCCCCGTTTAACCGCGTTGCCGCAATTCGCCTGCATGAAAGGTCACGAGGCTGGAATGATCAAGCGCAATCCGTTCCGACTGGATATGAAACGCCTCAAGGACAAGAACGAGCGGGTCCTGCTTTCACCGCCGCCGCCAGGCTGGCGGCGGCGGTGATGCGACGGTGAGTCGCCTGGGACCTGCCACCATGCCCCAGAGAAGGCGGCTGACGGTGCTGCCGGCGCCGTTGGCGAACGGCAGCATGAGGTGGTGCCAAGACCGAAACGGCACGCTCGGGTGCGGCGTCTCGACGATGTAGAGCGGCCCGGAGTTGTGATGACATACCCGAAGCGCCGCCTGGTAAAACGCTGCGGTGGTGGGTACGAAGGCCTTGGCGACTCGCTGGCCGGTCAGTTCGAAACCGTAGTTTTTGGCGACCTCCGTTCCGCCGAGGCGAAAGCGATAGTCGCTCCCGGCTGCGTCCATTGGCTCGACGATGTTGATTCGGCCAAGGATGAAACGCAAGGCGAAGGGCTCGATGCGATCCTGGTGGGGAATGCCGCGATCCTCCACCCGCAGCGACAGCCAGTACCGGTAGAGCCGTCCCAGATCGGGCTCGCTTAGATCGTCCGGCCCGGGGACGCAACTAATCTCCGGCGCCTTGCCCGCTTCCCGCGCAAGTGTGGCCGCCGCCGATCGAAGATTTTCGTAAATCGTTCGCGGCGATACACAATCCGGCATCCTGTGCGCCTCAATCCGTGCAGTGCCCAATGGTTGTAGACACTAGCATGATGCTTCCGCCGACGCGCTTAACTGAAAGGAGTATTGGGGCAACGACTCCGGTGTACACGCCGAACGCGTGTATTGGTCAGCCCTTTTGAAACCAAAGCACCTTTCTGTTCTTCCCGAATTACGCTCCCAGGTAGCGGGCGTTTAGATGCGCCTTAAAAGCCTGGACATCCAACGGACCGCCTGTCGCTTCGGTCAGCAGTTCGTCGGTGGAGACACGGGACCCCTGATTGTGGACGTTCTCTCGCAACCAACCCATGAGCGGCGTAAAATCGCCGCGCGAGAGGGATTCGGAGATTTCCGGCTTCTGTCGTATTGCCGCCTGGAACAACTGCGCTGCGGCAAGCGCGCCCAGCGTGTAGGTTGGGAAATAGCCCCAAGCTCCGTCGTACCAGTGAATGTCCTGGAGACAGCCGAGACGGTCTTCCGGCGGCGCGATCCCCAGAAGGTCCCGCATCCCCTCGTTCCAGGCGCCCGGCAAGTCGTCCAGGCTCATGTCTCCGGCGATCAGCGCCTTCTCCAGCCGGTAGCGCAGGATGACGTGCGCGGGATAGGTGACCTCGTCCGCGTCCACGCGGATAAAGTCAGGCTTCACGCGCGTGTAGAGTCGGCGCAGGTTTTCCGCCGTCCACTCAGGGCCGCTCGCCGCGAACGCCGTTCGTGCGGTTTCCGCCAGATAGCCGACGTACTCCGGGCCGCGGCACGCCTGCATCTCCACCAGCAGCGACTGGCTCTCGTGCATCGCCATGCCGCGCGCTTCGCCGACCGGCTGCCGCCGCCAGCGCTCGGGCAGGCCCCGTTCATAGAGGCCGTGGCCGGTTTCGTGCAGCACGCCCATGATGGCCGAGGTGAAATCCGCCTCGTCATAGCGCGTGGTCAACCGCAAGTCGTCGGGCACGCCACCGCAAAAAGGATGCAGCGAGGTATCGAGGCGGCCGTGCGCAAAGTCGAATCCCGCACCCTGCATCAGATCGCGGGCGAGGGCTTCCTGCTGCGCCTGCGGAAACGGACCTTGCGGGCGGTGTGGCTCGGGCTCGCTCGCCTGACGGCTCAAGACCCGGTCGAGGAAGCCGGGAAGAAAGCCCGCTAGATCCTCGAAGACTGAATCGATGCGGGCGGATTTCCCGTCCGGCTCGTATTGATCGAGCAGCGCATCGTACAGCGAAACGCCCAACGCCTCGGACTTGGCCTGTGCTTCCTCACGCACCAGGGCAAGCACCTCGGCCAGATAGGGTTTCACGGCGGCGAAGTCATTGGCGGGACGGGCCTTGCGCCAGACCATCTCGCAGGCCTTCGTCGCGCGGCTCATCGCCTCGACGAGACGCTCCGGAACGGCGGTCGCGTGCAACCATTCCCGGCGCATCTCCCGCAAATTCGCCTGTTGCCAGGAGTCCAGCGCGCCAGCCTCCTCCTCGGCGCACGCCAGCAGGTCGCCCATCCTGGGATCCGTCAGCAACTCGTGACAGGTCACCGAGATTGCCGCGAGCTGCTCGCTGCGGGCCTGCGCGCCGCCATCGGGCATGAGCACCGAACTGTCCCAATGCAGCACACCCGCCGCTTCTCCCAGCGACGCGATGCGGTTGAACCGGCGTTCGAGGTCTTCGTAAGCGCTCGTCATGCCCGTTTGGCTCCCTGTTCGTCGCGCGGCGTCCTGCCCTCGGGGCGGAGATGGAAAATGATGTAGATCGCCAGCAGTCCCAGCGCGATGCCGAACCAGGTGATCGCATAGCCAAGGTGATTTTCCGTGAGATTGACTTCGGTACGACCATCCACCGGCAAGGCGCCCGGGTTCTGGCCTTCGGCGAGATCGACATAGACTGTGGTGACGGGGTTTTGCATCGCGGCCTCGTCGGCCATCGCGTCCAGGTCCATCCAGACCCAGACGTTGCTCGCGGGATCGTTTTCCGGCCGCACCCAGTTCATGCCCTGCCAGCCGCCGACGCGCACGATGGCTTCGATTTCGACGATGCTCTCGGGCTGGGTGTCCGCACGGGTCGCCGGATCGCGCCGGTTGCGCGGGACCCAGCCGCGATTGACAAGCAACTCGCGGCCGTCCTCCAACACGAACGGCGTGATCACATGGAGACCGGCTTGATTGCGGTACATCTGGGCTTCGCGGTGGATTTCAGCGTCGTGGCGGTAACGCCCGGTGAGCGCCACGCGCTGGAAGCGCAGGTCCTCGGGTTTGCCGATTTCCTCCGGCAGCGCAATCGCCGGGCCTTGCGTGCGCTCTTCCATTTCCGCGATCAACCCGGATTTCCAGGTCATGCGGTCGAGCTGCCACACGCCGAGCGAAACCAGGATCGCGAGGCAGGGAAGCACCACGAGAGTAGCCCAGAATGTCGGGCGGAAGCGCTGCCTAGTCGCGTTCGTCATAATTCACTGTGCCGCTGTCGCTGGCTTGGTTCTTGAACTGCGAGGCAATCAACAGCGCCTTGGCCGGGCGCAGCAACCCGATTGCGGCGACCAGAATAAAGACGCCCCACACGACGGCCTGGAGCCAAAGCGGCGGACTCAACCAGAATTCGACGAGTACCGCCAGCAGCACCACGAGCGCGCCAAGGATCAAAATGATGAAGACCGCGGGCCCATCGCCGGGGTCCGCCTTGCGCAGGTCGAGGCCGCAGACCTCACAGCTCTCGCGGACCTCCAGCAGCCCGTCGTAGAGACGGCCTTCACCGCAGCGCGGGCATCGGCAACGGATGCCCGCGCTGAGTAGCGCTACACGCGCATGACGGTTGTCATCGGACTGGCTGTGACGGTTGTCGTGGGACATGGATGCGTGTAGTGCCCCCTAACTTCCCCACCAGTAGATGGCGGCAAAGAGGAAGATCCAGACCACGTCGACGAAGTGCCAGTACCACGCCGCCGCCTCGAAGCCAAAGTGGTGCTTCGGTGTGAAGTGTCCGAGATAGGCCCTGCCAAAGCAGACAGCGAGGAAGATGGTTCCGATGATGACGTGTGCGCCATGGAAGCCCGTCGCCATGTAGAAGGCCGAAGTGTAGATGTTCTCACCGAAGGCAAACTCAGCCTGAGCATACTCGTAACCCTGGAGGAACGTGAACGTTACCGCCAGCAGAATGGTCAACCCCAGCCCCTTCAGAGTTCCGCTCCGGTCCCCTTCGCGCAACGCGTGGTGCGCCCAGGTCACGGTGCAGCCCGAAAGCAGCAGGACGAGCGTCATCATGAACGGCAGCCCGAAGGGATTGAAGGTTTCGATCCCTGGAGGTGGCCATGTATGGTCGATCGCTTCAGGCGGGTAGAGCGCCCCGTTGAAGAAGGCCCAGAAGAACGCCGCGAAGAACATCACCTCGGATGCGATGAACAGGATCATTCCGTAGCGCAGGCCGAGCTGCACCACCGGCGTGTGCAGCTTCTGGTGCTCCGCCTCGACGATCACATCGCGCCACCAGCCTCCCATCGTCAGGATGATCAGCGCAACGCCGAGCCACAGTACCCAGGTATTGATGCCATGCATCATCAACACCATGCCGACTGCGAGCACGCCCGCCCCGACCGAGCCTACAAGTGGCCAGGGACTCGCCTCGACCAGATGATAGGGATGATCCTTTTCGTGTGCCTGCGCCATGTTTGTCCTCTTGCCCGTTCCCTTGACCGGGGTGGTTATTCTTGGTCCGAAAGTCCTAGTTCAAGCTTTCCCGATCCGAGGCACCGTCTTCGGCAGACGATGTCTGCGTACCGATCTCCGTCGGATTCGGCTCCACGCCCCGCTTGGGGAAGAAGGTATAGGAGAGTGTAATCGTATTCACGTCGTCCAGATTGGGGTCGTCCACGATTGCCGGGTCAACGAAAAAGGTCACCGGCATTTCCACGGACTGTCCCGATGCCATGTGCTGCTCGGTAAAGCAGAAGCAGTCGATCTTGCTGAAATAGACTCCCGCCTTATCCGGCGTGACATTGTAGGTGGCGGTTCCGACGTTGGCCGCGTCGCCGACGTTTTTCGCCTCGTAGTGGGCCAGCCCGGCCTCGCCGACCTGCACCTCCACCTGCCGCTGCGAGGGCTTGAACTCCCAGGGCAAGTTCGGATTGGTGTCGGCGTTGAAGCGCACCGTAATCGTGCGCTCGCCCACCTCGTCCGGCGCGCTCTCGGCAGTGCCGGTGGTGCCGCCATAGCCGGTCACCTGACAAAACACCTCGTAAAGCGGCACTGCGGCGAAACTCATCCCAACCATGCCGAAAAAGACGCCGCCCAGAACCGCCGCCGTGCGCAGGTTTTTCCGGCTTTTGTTCGAGTCCTGCATGTCTCAACCACCTCCCATACGGATAAGCGCCACGAAGTAGACGATGACCACGAACGCGGCCAGAATCGCGAGCAGTACGAAATTCTTTACCCGTCTTTTGCGGCGGAACTCCTTACGCTTCTGATCGCTCCACTCCACATCGGGAAATTCGTCGTCGTTTGACATTGTCATCCCACCAGCGCGCCGCTTGCGCCGTCCACGATCAACACCGCGAACAAAAGGAACAGATAGAGGATCGAATAGGCGAACATCTGCCGCGCCGCCCGATGGTTCGGATCCCGATCCTTCATTACCCGGACGGCGGCCACCACGAAGAGCGCCCCCAGAACGACCGCGACCGCGGCATACCAGGGCCCGGCAAAGCCGAGGAAATACGGGGTTGGAGCCAGCGGCAGAAGCAGCAGCGTATAGGCCAGGATTTGCCGCTTGGTCGCCTTCACGCCCGCCACGACCGGCAGCATCGGCACGCCTGCGCGGCTGTAGTCGTCGCGCATGTAAAGCGAGAGCGCCCAAAAATGCGGCGGCGTCCAGAAAAAGATCAGCGCAAACAGCACCACGGACTCGATTCCAACACCGCCGGTCATCGCCGCCCAGCCGATCATCGGCGGGAAGGCCCCCGCCGCGCCGCCGATCACGATGTTCTGAGTGGTCCGGCGCTTCAGCCACATCGTGTAGATCACGACGTAATAAACGTTCGCCAGTGCCAGCAGCCCCGCCGCAACCCAGTTGACCGCCAGCCCCATCATCATGACGGCGAACACGCTGAGCACCACGCCGAAGGTCAAGGCCTCCGAGGCTTCGATCCGCCCGGCGGGAATCGGCCGCCGCACGGTCCGGCGCATCACCGCGTCGATGTCCCGATCGTACCACATGTTGATGGCCCCTGCCGCGCCCGCGCCGACAGCGATGCAAAGCACCGCGATCGCGGCCAGCAGCGGATGCAGCGAACCGGGCGCTGCGATCATCCCCGCGAAACCGGTGAAGACCACGAGCGTCATCACCCGCGGCTTCAGCAGGGCCACGAAGTCGCGGACGTCGCTGCCCTCGGCCTCGGCACTGACCGCTTTGGACAAAGCGTCGGCGCTGCGGTTCTGGGTCAGATCAAGCGAAGTTTCCGTCAAGACATCCTCGTTGGCCAATGGCCGGTTGAAGCCCTGGTGCGGGCCTTCCGGCTGTCCCGACCGAGCGAACGGTCCAGGACAGCCGGCTTTCGCCGTAGATCGCCTCCGGCACCTACTTGATGCGCGGAAGCTGCTCGAAGGTGTGGAACGGCGGCGGCGAGGACACCGTCCACTCCAAGGTCGTCGCCCCCTCGCCCCACGGGTTCGCTTCCACGCGGCGTCCGGCGAGCAGCGTGTAGAGCGCCACCCACACGAAGAACGCCGTCGCCAAGAGCGTCAGGTAGGAGCCCATCGTCGAGATGTAGTTCCACCCCGCGTAGGCATCGGGATAGTCGATAATCCGGCGCGGCATTCCGGCGAGGCCCATGAAGTGCATCGGGAAGAACACCAGGTTCACACCGATGAAGGTCAGCCAGAAGTGCACCTTTCCGGCCCACTCGGGATACTGCCGCCCACTCATCTTGCCGATCCAGTAGTAGAAACCGGCGAAGAGGCCGAAGACCGCACCCATCGAGAGCACGTAATGGAAGTGCGCAACGACGTAGTAGGTGTCGTGCAGCACGATGTCGATGCCCGCGTTCGCCAGCACGACGCCGGTCACGCCGCCGATGGTGAACAGGAAGATGAAGCCCAGCGCCCAGAGCATCGGCGTGGTGAAGCGGATCGAACCGCCCCACATCGTCGCCAGCCAGGAGAAGATCTTAACGCCCGTGGGCACCGCAATGACCAGGGTCGCCGCCGTGAAGTACGCCTTCGTGTTCACGTCGAGCCCCACGGTGAACATGTGGTGCGCCCAGACGATGAAGCCGATCACGCCGATCGCCACCATGGCATAGGCCATACCCAGGTAGCCGAACACCGGCTTGCGGGAGAAGGTCGCGACGATGTGGCTCACGATCCCGAAGGCGGGCAGGATCATGATGTAGACCTCGGGGTGCCCGAAGAACCAGAAGAGATGCTGGAAGAGCACCGGGTCGCCGCCGCCCGCGGCATCGAAGAACGTAGTGCCGAAGTTGCGGTCGGTGAGCAGCATGGTGATCGCGCCGCCAAGCACCGGAACCGCCAGAAGCAGCAGGAAGGCCGTCACCAGCATCGCCCAGACGAAGAGCGGCATCTTGTGCAGCGTCATCCCCGGCGCGCGCATGTTGAAGATCGTGGTGATGAAATTGATCGCGCCCAGGATCGAGGAGGCGCCTGCAAGGTGCAGCGCGAAGATCGCCATGTCTACCGACATACCCGGATGACCGAGCGAGGAGGAGAGCGGCGGATAGATCGTCCAACCCGTCCCCGCGCCGTCACCGATCAACGCCGCCGCGAGCAGCAGCAGGAAGGCCGGGACCAGAAGCCAGAAGGAGATGTTGTTCATGCGCGGGAAAGCCATGTCCGGCGCGCCGATCATCAGCGGCACGAACCAGTTGCCGAAACCGCCGATCAGCCCCGGCATGACCACGAAGAACACCATGATCAGGCCGTGCGCCGTGATCAGGACGTTCCAGAGTTGCCCGTCAGCAGCGCCGGCGCCGTCGGTCACATAGCCGACGCCGGGAGAGCCCAGCTCCATACGCATGATCAGCGAGATCGCGCCGCCGATCAGCCCGGCAATAATCGCGAACAGGATATAAAGCGTGCCAATGTCCTTGTGGTTCGTCGAGAGGAACCAGCGGACGAAGAAGCCCGGCTTGTGGTCGTCGTGATACGCCCCGTGGGCGTCGTCGTGAGTGGCTCCAGCCATCGTGTCGTTCCCTCTCCCCGATTACTCGGAAGCACGCGTCTGCGCGATTTGGCGATCGCCCGCGGGCTCGACTCCGTGCCGCGCCTGCTGCGTCTCGATCCAGTCCTGGAAGTCTTCTTCGGACACCGCGCGCACCGCGATCGGCATATCCGCGTGCCCGATCCCGCAAAGCTCCGAGCACTGCCCATAATAGATGCCCGGCTCGTCGATCCGAGCCCAGGTTTCGTTCAACTGGCCAGGTATACCGTCCATTTTTATTCCGAAAGCAGGCACCGCAAAGGAGTGGATCACGTCGCTCGCAGTTACCAAGATACGGACGTTCTGGCCGACCGGCAAAACGATCTCCTCATCCACCGACAGCTTGCGAAGCTGCCCCGCCTCCGGGTCGATTTCGTTATCGTCGATCATAAAGGAGTCGAAAGAAAAATCCCCGTGGTCGGGATACTCGTATGTCCAATACCATTGGCGGCCGATCGCCTTGATCGTCATGTCCGCGTTCGCCACCTCGGCCTGGTAGTACATCAAGCGGAACGAGGGGATCGCGATCACCACCAGGATCAACACCGGCACGACCGTCCACACCACTTCCAGCAGGGTGTTGTGCGTGGTCTTCGACGGCTCCGGGTTGCGCTTTTCGCTGAAACGCCAAGCGATGTAGAGCATCAGCACCAGAACGAAGATCGTGATTCCGGTGATAATGACCAGCAGCAGATTATGGAACTGGTTCACCTGCTCCATGACCGGCGTGGCGGCCTCTTGGAAATTCATCTGCCAGGGCACCGCGGCGCCAACTCGTTCGGCAGCTGCCGGCGCGGCAAAAAACGTGAGGCCCGCCACCGCGAAAAGCGCCAGAGCGGCGAGCTTCCCAGCGGCGCGATGGCCGGCTATCCCCTGAAACATTGACATGGCCAGACCCGTACCCGTGATCGGTTGCGTTCGCATGGTTTACCTTAATCGCTCCACGCCGCGCCAAGTAGCGCAAGCGCGGCCCCGAAACGCCTCGGCGCATCGCCCGCCCGTGCGGCATATTCGGCGCAAGCTAGCCCAACCCCTGAAGCCGTACAAGCATGACGGCTTGTCGCAGTCATTGCAAAATCCCCAGTCCCACCGCAAGCAGCAAGGTTATAGTCATGTATCAGGAAACCGCCCCCGGCAGGTGCGCCCGCGACTTTATGTCACAATTGCGGCCGATCCGCCGCAACCCTTTGGCGGCCCGCCATTTCCCGCCACACGCCCGTCGTTGTACGGTGCGCGTCACGCCGTTCCTTCATTCTGGCGTTCGATATAGCGCCGGACCCTGCGAATCGCGTACCAGACACCCCCGGCAACCAGCGGAATCGCGGCTGCGGTGATCCCGGCGACCGGAAGCGGTACTCCGGATGCCTCGACACCCCTTGCCGCGTAGTTGATCAGGCTTACCGCATAGTAGGTTATCGCGGCGACCGAGAGGCCCTCGACCGTCTCCTGAAGGCGCAGTTGCAGCCGCGCCCGCCGGTCCATCGACTGCAAGAGGTCCCGATTCTGCCCTTCAAGCTGGATATCGACGCGCGTTCGAAGCAGATTCCCCGCCCGGGTCAGCCGCCGCGACAGCGTGTCCAGCCGCTCGCGCACCGCTTCGCAAGTCCGCATCGCGGGTGCGAGTCGCCGGTCCACGAACTGGGTCAAGGTCTGGTAGCCCTCGACCCGCCCCTCGCGAAGCTCCTCGATTCGCCGCTGCACCAGCGCGTAATACGCCTTCGCCGCGGAAAACCTGTACTGGGTGGCGGCGGCGATGGCCTCCGCTCGCGCCGAGAGCGTGGTGATCTGCGAGAGCAACTCCCGCTCTTCCTCCAACCCTTGGATTTCCGGGAGACGCTGGGTGATCGCGCTCAGCCGTTCGCCGAGCAGGGTCAGTTCGCGGCCATGCTCGCGCGCCAGCGGAACCGCGAGCAGCGCCAGCATGCGGTAAGTCTCGATCTCCAGCAGGCGCTGCACCAGCCGTCCCGCCTGACGCGGTTTCAAGCCCCGGTCGTTCACGACCACGCGGCCGAATCCGCGCGGATCGATGGCAAAATCCATGAACGCGACCGCCGCGCCGCCAGACACCGATGCCGCCGCGAAAGCCTCGGACCCCATCAGGGACGGCACGCCCTCCGTCAGGCTTTCCAGCGAGGTCTCGGGCGAATCGCTGGGCTCCAGAACCAGATTGACGGCCGCCAGAACCTCACCGGGGATCGTCTCCACCCAGTCGGCGGGCAGGCTGTCCAGCACTGGCCGCTCGAAAGGCCGGCAGGTCAGTGGAGCATTGCGAAAGAAGGTATAGGTGCAAAACTCCGTATGCCGCTCCCACTTCAGCCGGAATTTCCCGAAGTCCAGCCATGCATGATTCGCCGCGCTGTCCGGCGGACTCACGCCGTAGCGACGGCATAGCGACACCAGGTGCGCGTAGTCTGCCGCGACTCCGGCCTCACCGCTGAGCATCGCCAGATGCGTTGCCTGTTCCGGTGCATTGAGGCGGGCGAACGGCCGCGCGTGCACTTCGGCGTTCAAGGTGCGGCGCAGGACATGCTCGCGCGGCAGCTCGGTTTTCCGATCCGCCTCTCGTAAACCTTCGCTCCCCGTGCTGCCCATTTCCTGCTAACCTTGTTACTTAGGGATAGAGACGCGATATCCACCATATCGGCCCCGGCGGTGCCTGTCCCGTTCACGGCGGCGCCTGTCCCGTTCTCGCCAAGGCTGGCGCTGCGCGGAACTGGCCAACTCGATACAAAATTTTAGGAGAGTCATGATGTCGCAAACGGCCACGACCGGCACCCTGTTCTTTGATCGCGCAGGGCTCGACCAGAGCCGCGTGGAACGGCTGGTGGACGATACGCTCGCCGGGGCCGACGACGGCGAGTTGTTCCTGGAGTACACCCAGTCCGAGGCTCTGTCGTTCGACGACGGGCGGCTCAAGGGCGCGAGCTTCGACACCGCGCAGGGATTCGGCCTTCGCTCGATTTCCGGCGAGGCGGCCGGTTACGCGCATTCGAACGAACTCTCGGAGGCGGCGATCGGGCGCGCGGGCGACACGGTGCGCGCCGTCCATAGCGGGCGCAGCGGGGTCATCGCCGACGGCCCGCAGGGCACCAACCTGATGCTCTACAGCGAGGACAACCCGCTTTCCGCGGTGCCCTTCGAGCAGAAGGTCAAGCTGCTCTCCGACATCGACGCCTATGCGCGCGGCAAGGACTCGCGGGTCCGTCAGGTCAGCGCCTCCCTCTCCGGGGTCTGGCAGGCAGTGCGGATCGTACGGCCGGGAGGCCAGCACGTCAGCGACATACGCCCCCTCGTACGCCTGAACGTACAGGTGGTTTGCGGCGAGGGCGACCGGATGGAGAGCGGCTCTCACGGCTGCGGCGGACGTACGGCCTACGACATCTATTTGGAGCCGGAAAACTGGCAGGGCGCGGTGGACGAGGCGCTGCGTCAGGCGCTTGTGAACCTGGAGTCGATCGACGCGCCCGCCGGGGCCATGCCGGTGGTGCTCGGCGCGGGCTGGCCGGGAATTCTGCTGCACGAGGCGGTGGGCCACGGCCTGGAAGGCGACTTCAACCGCAAGAAGACCTCCGCCTTTGCCGGGCTAATGGGCGAGCGGGTGGCCGCGCCCGGCGTCACCATCGTCGATGACGGCACGATTTCCGAGCGGCGCGGCTCGCTGACCGTGGACGACGAGGGAACGCCCAGCCAGCGCACGACGCTGATCGAGGACGGCAAGCTGGTAGGCTTCATGCAGGATCGGCAGAACGCCCGCCTGATGGGGGTTTCACCCACCGGCAACGGGCGGCGTCAGAGCTTCGCCCACATCCCGATGCCGCGCATGACGAACACCGTCATGATGGGCGGCGACAAGGACCCGAAGGAGATCATCGCTTCGGTCAAGCGCGGTCTTTACGCGGTCAGCTTCGGCGGCGGACAGGTGGACATCACCTCCGGCAAGTTCGTCTTCTCCTGCACCGAAGCCTACATGATCGAAGACGGCAAGATCGGCGCGCCGGTCAAGGGCGCGACGTTGATCGGCAACGGCCCCGAGGTGATGACCAAGGTGTCGATGATCGGCAACGACATGGAACTCGACACCGGCATCGGCACCTGCGGCAAGGAAGGCCAGGGCGTCCCCGTCGGCGTTGGCCAGCCGACCTTGAAGGTGGACGAGATCACCGTTGGCGGTACGGCAGCGTAATTCGGAGCGTCACCCGGCGGGGAGCCGGAAGGCGGGTTTTGTGGGGTTCCTAGCTCGACCCGCGCTCCCATCCTCCTTCCCGCTCCCCGGAGGGGGAGCTGTCGCTCTTCGCGACTGAGGGGAGACAGCCTCTCCGAGGGGCCGCCAAAAGAAGTCAGGCGCTGCGGTGTCGCTTGCGCAACGAGTCTTTCGCTCCCCTCAGCCGCAAGCGCGGCAGCTCCCCCAGTGGGGAGCGGGAAAGTTCTTTAATGGTGTTCGACACGCGCTCCCCAACCCTCTTCCCGCTCCCCGGAGGGGGAGCTGTCGCCCTTCGCGACTGAGGGGGACACCCTATCCGAGGGGCCGCAAGAGAAGACAGTCACTCACCCCGAGATGCGCGGCTTCGGCGTTTATCGAGGGGTCCGTGCGCAGCTAGGCTGTTCTTTCACAGCCTGATCTTCTTATTGTTGCCGCCCGCCCAACTCCGAAATCTCATTCGGCGCGCGTAGGTCGCGATACCCGGCCCCACGGCCTTCCAGCAGCCCCACAAGATCGACCAGCG
Organism: Rhodovibrio sp.; assembly: GCA_007127165.1. Lineage (GTDB taxonomy): Bacteria > Pseudomonadota > Alphaproteobacteria > Kiloniellales > Rhodovibrionaceae > SKZV01. The sequence goes on from SKZV01000227.1 coordinate 19,860, forward strand.
GCCGCAGGCTTTCGGCCAGGCGCGCGAGGGTTTGGGCCCCCGGGCTCGCGATGCGGCCGTCCAATGCGCCGCGCAGCAACTCGCGAAACGGATCGACCGGGCGCGGGTAAAGCTCCAGCCGCACCCGGACGTCCGGGTCGATCCCCGCCAGTTCCTGCGCCACCTGAATGGACTCGCGGAAACCGCCCAGGTGGTCGACCAGCCCTTGCTGCATCGCGTCCTCTCCGCTCCAGATTCGTCCGCCCGCGACTTGGCTCAGTTCCTCGCCTTCGAGCCCGCGGCCGGAGCCGACGCGGTTTTCGAAGTCGGCGTAGGAGCGGTCGAGGAAGTCCTGAAAGCGCTCCCACTGCTCTTCGGTGAAGTCGCTGTTCGGGCTCCAGAAATCCGCCTGCTCGCCCGC
>SKZV01000008.1 GCA_007127165.1 Rhodovibrio sp.
AAGGCTGTCGCCGCAGCCGGTGGTATCGACCACCGGTCCCGCGTCGACCGCCGGTATCTCGTGCAGCCGGTCACCCTCCGCCAGCAGCACGCCTTGCGCCCCCAAGGTTACCAGCGCCTCGCCACGGCAAAGCTGCGCCAAGCGCCGCGCCGCGCCACGCGGATCGCCAAGGCTGGTGAGCAGCCGGGCTTCCTCTCGGTCGGCCTTGAGAATATCCGCCTGCGCCAAGGCGCTGCGCTCGACCCCGGCGAAGGGCCGAACGCGCCCCCCAGACAGCCGCCGCAGAAGCCCCTGCACGTCGATTGCCAGCAGGCGGCAGCGCTTGCGTGCCTCCGTTACTGCCGCAGGCGCGATATCGTCCTTGATCAGCGGCCCAAGCTGGATCGCCGAGGCGGAAAGGCCGTGAAAGTCGCCCGCGAGGAACGGCGGCGCCAGCCGCAGCACGCGTTGCTGGCGGATGCCGTCGAGATAGCGGTTTTCGAAGCAGGTGGTGGCAGCCGCCGGGCGCGGCGCAATCTCCACGCCCAGCGCCTCCAGTGGAGACAGCAGCCGCGCACGATCGCGCGCCGCCAGCTTGGTGAGCACCGTTGTGCCGATCCCCAGCGACGCAAGGACCGCCGCCGCATAGAAGGCCGACCCCCCCGGCTGCTCATGCCACTCCTCGGCGGGCCGCCCGGCGGAATGGCAGATCCGGTCTTGCGTAACATGGCCGACGGCCAGCACTTCCGAGCGGCCGCCCAGTCGTCGCGGAATCATATGGGTCATGGGCTCGCGGCGAGTTGGCGGAAGGTATGGCGCAGCCGCTGTACCACGGTGATTGTGCTCAACACCAGCAGAAGCGCCAGCGCTTCCACCAGGAAACCGCTCACCAGCCCGAACACCAGCAGGATAACCCGCTCCGCCCGCGTCGCGATCCCGACGGTACAATCGGTGCCGAGCGCCTCCGCCCGCGCCCGCGCGTAGCTCACCAGCATCGCCGTCAGCAGCACCAGCACGCAGAGCGCCGCCGCCAGCCCCATCTCCTGACGCGCGAAAACCGCCGCCATCGCCGCCAGCAGCAGCCCCTCGGAAACCCGGTCCAGGGTCGAGTCCAGAAATGCGCCCAGCCGCGATTCAAGCTGTCCCAATCGCGCAACGGCGCCATCCAAAAGGTCGAAGGCGCTCGCCACCAGGAACAGCAGTCCGCCCAAAACCGGGCGTTCGTACAGCACCAGAACGGCGCTCAAGGCGGCAAGGACCAAGGCCAGCCAGGTCACGGCGTTGGGGGTAACATTGTGACGCAGCAACAGCGCCGCCAGCGGTTTCGTCAAGGCCTCCAGACGCTGCTTGCACGCCGCTCGCAGGTGTTCGATGCCCATGCGGGCAACCCCTTTCCGGCGGTTCACTCTCCCGCCAGCACGCGCTTCCGCGCCAGCGCGGAGCGGGTCGCCTCCTCTATAAAGCGTTCGGTCCGGTCGCGCGCGTCGGTGTCGCGCATCTGCACCGGCGGGTGCTTCATGTAGTAGGCCGAGACAGCCTCCAAAGGCCCGCCCCACCCTTCATCCAGCGCCAGTTTGGCGCAGCGTACCGCGTCGATCACCACACCCGCGCTGTTCGGAGAATCCTGCACCGAAAGGCGCAGTTCAAGCTCGACCGGCGCGTTGCCGAACCCCTGCCCCTCCATGCGGATAAAGGCTATCTTGTTGTCGTCCTGCCACGGCACGTAGTCGGAGGGGCCGATATGAATGTCGCGCGCGGCAAGCGGGGTGTCGAGCTGAGATTGGACCGAATCGGTCTTCGACTCGCGCTTCGACGAGAGCCGGGCTTCTTCGAGCATGTTGAGGAAGTCGGTATTGCCGCCGGTATTGAGCTGATACGTACGCTGAAGGCGTACGCCGCGGTCGCCGAACAGCCGCGTGAGGGCGCGATGGACGATGGTGGCGCCGAGCTGGCTCTTGATGTCGTCGCCGATCATCGGCAGCCCGGCCTCGGCAAAGCGCGCCGCCCACTCCGGGTCCGAGGCGACGAACACCGGCTGGCAATTTATCAGCGCCACGCCCGCCTTGAGACAGGCTTCCGCGTAAGCCCGTACGGCAAGATCCGCACCGACCGGCAGATAGCACAGAAGGATCTCCGCCTTGCTGGCCCGCAGGACGTCGACAAGGTCGACCGGCTCCGCCTCCGCCTGGCGGAACGCGTCCTCGTCGGGATATTTCGCCATATGTGCGGCAATCCCGTCGAGCACGGGACCCATCTGCACGACTGTCCCGCTGGGCGGCAGGTCGGGGCAGAACGCCAGCGCGCAGTTCGGCCGGGCGAAAATCGCTTCGTCCAACGGCCTGCCGACCTTGCGGCGGTCCACGTCGAAGGCCGCCACCACCTCGATGTCGCCGGGACGAAACCCGCCGATGCCGGGATGCATCAGGCCCGAAAGATCGCGATCACTGGCGTCGCTGTAGAAATGGATACCTTGAACGAGAGAATTTGCGCAGTTGCCCACGCCCGCTATAGCAACGCGTATCTTCTGGTCCATTCGTTCCTCTCAAACCTGCGACCCCCGCGATGGCCCTCTTCGAGCACTTCCTTTTCACACGATATTGTTAATTTCCCCCCCCGACAAGTCATGCCCCCGCCCCTCAACCGCAAGGGTTACGCGGTTCTTGCCCGGAGTGACTCCTATCAGTCGTGGAGAACGGTCTTCAGCGCCCGCAGTTCCGTCAGCGCCTTGCCCGCGCCGCGCACACCGCAGGTCAGCGGATCTTCCGCCACCGCCACCGGCAGCCCCGAGGCCGTCCGAATCGCTTCGGGCAAACGCCGCAGCAGGGCGCCGCCGCCGGTCAGCACCAAGCCGGTGTCCACAATGTCGGCCGCGAGTTCCGGCGCGGTATTTTCAAGCGCCGTCTTGATACCCTCGATGATCGAGAAGACCGGCTCGGCCAGACACTCGACGATCTCCGCCTCGTCCACCATCAGCGACCGCGGCACCCCGCTCACCAGATCGCGGCCGCTCACCTGGACGCTTTCGCCCGGCGCGGGATCGGGACGCAAGGCGGAGCCGATGGTGCGCTTGATCCGCTCTGAGGTGGCCTCGCCAATCGCCATGTTGTGAGCGCGGCGGACGTAAGCGTGCACAGCCTCGTCGAAATCGTCGCCGCCGATGGGCACCGTCACCGCCGTCACGATTCCGCCCAGCGAGATGATCGCGATCTCCGTCGTGCCGCCGCCGAGATCCACCACCATCGAGCCGCGCGGAGACGTCACTGGAAGCTGCGCGCCAATCGCGGCGGCCATCGGCTCTTCAATCAGGAACACCTGACCGGCTCCCGCGCCTTCCGCGGCCTCGCGCACCGCCCGCCGCTCCACCGGCGTTGCGCCGTGGGGCACCGAGATCACAACGCGCGGCCGGCGGAATCCGCGCCGCCGCGAGGCTTGCTTGATGAAGTAGGCGGTCATCGCCTGAGCAGCCTCGAAATCGCCGATAACGCCCTTGCGCATCGGCCGAATCGCCTGGATCGAGGCCGGAGTCTTGCCGAGCATCAGCCGCGCCTCTTCCCCCACGGCCAACACCTTGGAGCGGCCGTTGACGGTGGAGATCGCCACGACCGAGGGCTCATTCAGCACGATTCCCCGGTTCTTGGCGAAAACGAGCGTATTGGCGGTGCCCAGGTCGATCGCCAGATCGCCGGGGCGTGCATCCATTCCGTCAAACAGCATGACTGACCCTGCTTGGCCCCCGGCTCTGTTTTCGTGGTAAGAGCCCATGAGTAATGCTTAACGACCCGGCGCGAAAGCCTTAACACGGAGTCTCGGTGGCCTTGACCGGAATTTTCTACGCAGGCCGCTGGCGCTGGCGTTATGCGCCCCACGTTTGCGCCCCTGCCGTGGCGATGGCTCTATCACTTGCGCGTAGGTCTGTGCTAGCTGTTGTTTGACGAATATGAACAAAACATTCAAACCGTGGGAGGTTCGGTCCAATGACCGCTACGCTAACCCATTTCATCGATGGCGCACGCATATCCGATCCCGGTGGCCGCCAGGGCGATGTTTACAATCCGACGACCGGCGAGGTTGAAAAGACGGTCTCTCTCGCGGACACCGCCCTGCTCGGCAAGGCCGTCGAGTCCGCGAAGGCCGCGTTCCCAGAGTGGGCGGCCAAAACGCCGCTAACCCGCGCGCGGATCATGTTCAAGTACAAGGACCTCCTGGAGCGCCACCGCGACGAACTCGCACGGGGACTCAGCAGCGAGCACGGCAAGGTCTTCAACGACGCGCGCGGCGAGGTCACGCGCGGGATCGAGGTCGTGGAGTTCGCAACCGGCATCCCGCATCTGATCAAGGGCGAGTTCTCGCCGCAAGTGGGAAGCGGAGTGGACAGCTATTCGATGCGCCAGCCGCTGGGCGTGACGGCGGGGATCACGCCGTTCAACTTCCCCTGCATGGTGCCGCTGTGGATGGCGCCGATGGCAATCGCCTGCGGCAACACCTTCATCCTCAAGCCGTCGGAGAAGGACCCTTCGGTCCCCTTGATGCTTGCGGAACTGGCGCTGGAAGCCGGGGTCCCCAAGGGCGTCTTCAACGTGGTCAACGGCGACAAGGAAGCCGTCGACGCCATTCTGACCCATCCGGACATTCAGGCGGTCTCCTTTGTCGGCTCCACCCCGATCGCCGAATACATCTACCACACCGGCACGGCGCACAATAAGCGCGTGCAGGCGCTGGGCGGAGCGAAGAACCACATGGTGGTCATGCCCGACGCCGATCTCGATCAGGCCGCCGACGCGTTGATGGGCGCGGGCTACGGCTCGGCGGGCGAGCGCTGCATGGCGATCTCGGTCGCGGTGACGGTGGGCGAGGCCGGGGACAAGCTGATCGAGCGGCTGGCCCCCAAGGTACGCAACCTGAAGATCGGCCCTTCGCACGACGAGGAGGCCGACATGGGGCCGCTGGTGACGAAGGAGCACCTGGAGAAGGTCAAGGGCTACGTGGACCTGGGAGTAAAGGAAGGCGCGGAGCTTGTCGTGGACGGCCGCGACCTGCGCTTGCAAGGCTACGACAACGGCTACTTCATGGGCGGCTGCCTGTTCGACAAGGTCACGCCGGAAATGCGCATCTACAAGGAGGAGATCTTCGGCCCCGTCCTCTCGGTCGTGCGGGCGGAGAGCTACGACGAAGCCGTTAAGCTGGTAAACGGCCACGAGTTCGGCAACGGCACCGCGATCTTCACCCGCGACGGCGACGCGGCGCGGCAGTACACCCAGGACATCCAGGTCGGCATGGTCGGCGTGAACGTGCCGATTCCCGTGCCGATGGCCTTCCACTCCTTCGGTGGCTGGAAGCGCTCGTTGTTCGGCGATCACCACATGCACGGCGAAGAGGGCGTGCGCTTCTACACCAAGATGAAGACGGTGACGCAGCGCTGGCCCACCGGGGTGCGCGCCGGCGCCGAATACGTCATGCCGACCATGAGCTGAGGATCACCATGCGACTGATAACATTCGAGAAAGACGGGCGGCCCGCGCTGGGTATCGTGCGCGGCGAGCGCGTGGCGGACATCTCCGCGCTCGATCCCGACGTGCCGCAGGACTGGCCCACGGTCTTCGCCAAGGGCGTGCTGGAACGCCTGCGCGCGATGAGCGAGAGCGTGCCGGAGGAGCGGTTGATCCCCTACGAGGGCCTGCGCCTGCTGCCGCCGATCCCGCAGCCGCCGAAGATTCTCTGCGTCGGCCTGAACTACACCGACCACGCGGAGGAGACCGGGGCGAAGATCCCGACCATCCCGATCTTCTTCATCCGCTTCCCCACCAGCATCGTCGGGCACGAGGCGCCGCTGGTCATGCCGAAGGCCAGCGACAACTTCGACTTCGAGGCGGAGTTGATGGTCGTCATCGGCCACGAGGGGCGGCACATTCCCAAAGAGCGGGCGCTGGATCACGTCGCCGGTTACTCCTGCTTCAACGACGGCTCGCTGCGCGATTTCCAGAAGCACACGGTCCAGTGGACGATGGGGAAGAACTTCGACAACAGCGGCAGCTTCGGCCCAGAGATCGTCACCGCCGACGATTTGCCGCCAGGGGCTTCGGGCCTGCGAATCGGCACCCGCATCAATGGCGAGGTCGTTCAGGACGGGCGCACCGACGACATGATCTTCGACGTAGCCACTCTGGTCGAGGCGGCGAGCGAGGTGATGACGCTGGAGCCGGGCACCGTCATCGCCACCGGCACCCCGGCGGGCGTCGGCCTCGGCCGAAAGCCGCCGCTATGGATGAAGGTCGGCGACGTCGTCGAGGTGGAGATCGAAGGGATCGGAACGCTGCGCAACACGGTGGAGCGCGAGGCGTAGGCGGCTACGGCTGGGAAGGCGGGCGGAC
>SKZV01000009.1 GCA_007127165.1 Rhodovibrio sp.
AGGCGTTGAGGATGACGATGAGCTTTCGCATCAGGGCGACGCGCACGAGGAAAGGGGTCAGCACGAGGAAAGGGGTCAGAGTCATTTTCGGCTTTTCAGATCGAAGAAATGACTCTGAACCCTTTTTGCTTCCTGCCTTTTTGCTTCGCAGTCTCCGTGGCATGCTTACGGAAGATTTGGCGTTCTCGGTTCCGCTCAGTTCGCTGCGCTGGGCCTCGTCAAACCCCAAAAGGCGGCAATATGGCGTGTGGAGGAGATGCCCACCTCGAGCATGTAGTCGCCACTCGAGCCACAGCCGTTGCTGCCGCCCGTTTTGAGCGGTGTGCCGTGACCCATCCCGGTGATGCAGAATTCCTCCAGGATCTCATGGTCGCCGGCATCGCTCCAGACCCGCCGGGGATATCCGTCGACAACATGAGTGAGGGTCGGAATAGGTGAAAGGTCTTGAAGGGTAAGCCACTGTCCGGCGATTGCCTCGGCATTCGAAGGATTGACGGTGTAATCGCTGCTGCCGTGCCAGATCGAGATCTTCGGCCAGGGTCCGTCATAATCCGAGGCATTGCGCAGCCGGGCTGCAAGCTGTCGCGTCGTCGGACCGCCGCTCCGACCCTGCATGCTGCGATAGGCTCCGGGGATCGTCTTCGCGCATCCGTACGGCAACCCCGCGATGATGGCACCCCCGGCAAACACTTCCGGATAGGTCGCAAGCATGACCGAGGTCATTGCACCGCCTGCGGACAAGCCGGTGATGAAGATGCGCTGGCGGTCGATGGCATGATCGCCGACCACCTGCTCAACCATTTGCATGATCGACAGCGGCTCGCCGAAGCCGCGGCTGCTGTCGCGCGGCTGGAACCAGTTGAAGCCGAGCAACCTATTGTTGGAGTACCGCTGCTCGGGGAACAGCAATGCGAATCCCTCCCGGTCGGCGAGAGATGACCAGCCAGAGCCGTAGTCATAGCCCTCCGCCGTCTGTCGGCAGCCATGCATCACGATGTTTTGGCGAGCCTATTCGGCTTTGCCGGACTCCCAGTCCGTTTGCACTGATGCAGGTTAGTCGGGGTACGAACAAACTGGACAAGGTATCCTGTTGAGCCGCATGTCGGCCGTTTTTGGCCGCTTGCGGCAGAACGCGTGAAGGTGAGTTAGGGATTGCTGGCAACGCCCCTCGATACGGCCCAAGCGGGCCTACTCGGGGTGAGGAACCGTGTGTGTAGGAAGATTAAGAGAGGGAAGAGTTGTTAGGTTGAGCGGAAAGCCCGCGTGCCCCGCGCAGGGCGGCTTTGCGCGGCGGGCCGCTGGTTTCGCGCCTTGCGCCACGGGGTTGGTGGATTGTCGCTTTGCTCCGAATCCACCCTACAGGCGCAACGCGCCCCTCACCCCCCGCCCTTCGCCTGCACCGCGCGTCCCAGGCGCTCCAGCACCGCGCGCAACTCGGGGTCTTCGACATCGGCGACGCTGGCGGAGACGTGCTGGGCTTCTTCCGGGGCCAGTTCGCGTTGTTGCGGCGGGTGGTAGCGCTCGCGTTGTTTCAGCGGGCCTTGTTCCAGCTTTAGCCGGGCGACGGCGCGGTAGCCGAAGAAGGCGTTGATGCGTTCCACCAGGACCGGCTCCTGGTAGGACAGCCGGGTTGCCTCCGCCGGTTTGACGCGCAGGGTCAGGGTGCCGTCGCGGCGGATGTCGCGCTTGGGGAAGCGCAGGTGGCGGGGCTGGCAGAGGCGGGCGGTGTCTTCTCCGGCGACGGTGGGCCATTCGGCGATAAGGGTCGCCTCGGCCAGACAGCGGCTGCCGAGCGCTTGGCGTGTGATCGGCTGTAGGGTTTCCCCCAGGGCACGTACCCGTCCACGCCGGACGTTCGACGCCTCGCTCTTCGCCTTTTTGTCCGAGCCTGTGGTCATGGCGGCCTTTGGCGCACTTGTCCCGTTGCTTTATATCCGGGCACTCTATATCCGGGCGAACGAGACAGGAAGAGGCGATGGAGAACGCAAGCATAACCGGCGGCGTGGCGGCGCGGCTGCTGGCCTGGTACGACCGCCACGCGCGGGTTCTGCCCTGGCGCGCGGCGCGGGGGGAGCGGCCGGAGCCGTACCACGTCTGGCTGTCCGAGGTGATGCTGCAACAGACCACGACGGCGGCGGTCGCGCCCTATTTCCGGGAGTTCCTGGCGCGCTGGCCGAGTGTCCAGGACCTCGCCGTCGCGCCGCAGGAGGAGGTTCTGGCGGCCTGGGCCGGGCTTGGCTACTACGCCCGGGCGCGCAATCTGCACCGCTGCGCGCAGGTGGTGAGCGCGGAGCACGGCGGGCGCTTCCCCGGCAGCGAGGCGGAGCTTCGCAAGCTGCCGGGAATCGGAGCTTACACGTCAGCCGCCATCGCCGCCATCGCTTTCGACGAGCCCGCCGCGCCGCTCGACGGCAACATCGAGCGGGTCATCGCCCGGCTCTTCGCGGTGGAGGAGCCGCTGCCCGGCGCGAAGGAGACCTTGCGCGCCCGCATGGCGGAGCTGGTGCCCGAGGACCGGCCGGGCGACTTCGCGCAGGCGATGATGGACCTGGGCGCGACGGTCTGCGTGCCGGTGAAGCCGAAATGTATGCTCTGCCCGCTGGCCGAGGGGTGCCGGGCGCGCGAACTGGGCATTGCCGGAACCCTGCCGGTCAAGGCCGCGAAGAAGGCCAAGCCGACGCGCCGCGCGGTCGCTTTCTGGGTGGCGCGCGACGACGGAACGATCCTGCTCCGCCGCCGTCCGCAGACCGGGCTTCTAGGCGGCATGGTGGAAGTCCCCACGACCGGCTGGACCGAAGCGCCCTGGGAGCCCGAAGCCGCCCGGCCACATGCGCCGATGCAGGCCGAGTGGCAAGCTCTGCCCGGCCTCGTCCGCCACACCTTCACGCACTTCCATTTCGAGATCACCGTCTGGGCGGCGCGCGTTCCGGGCGAAACCGAGGCTCCCGGCGCGCTCTGGACCCCCTTCGACCGCCTGGGCGACGCGGGCCTCCCCACGGTCATGCGCAAGATCGCCGAGCACGCGGTGAAGAAGGGCGGCTGAGGCTGGCCCTTGCGAGGCTCCGCGAAGCCCCGCGCTCTTCAACCTATGTGTATTCAGCTTTCGATGTTTTCCGCTCCATCCCCAGGCGGCGGACCTTGAAGCCCTCGATCAGGGAATAGGCCGCCGGGATCGCGACCAGGGTGATCAGCATGGACACCAGCATTCCGCCCACGATGGCCGCCGCCATCGGCGCGTTGGTCTCCGCCCCCGCGCCAAGGCCGAGCAGCGCCGGGACCATCGCGAGGATCAGGGTCAGCGAGGTCATCAGCACCGGGCGCAGGCGGATCGGGCAGGCGCTCGCCAGGGCTTCGTTGACGCCCATGCCCTGCTTCTCGCGGTACTGGTTGGTGAGGTCCACCAGCAGAATACCGTTCTTCGTCACCAGCCCCATAAGCAAGAGCAGTCCGATCATCGAATAGGCGTTGAGCGTGAAGCCGCCGATCCAGAGCGCCATCGTGCCGCCGACCAACGCCACCGGCTGCGCCGCCATGATAATGAGCGGCTGGACGAAGGAATTGAACTGGCTGGCGAGCACGATGTAAACCAGCGCGATCGAGAGGAAGAGGACGAACATCACCGCATCGGCCGTGCGGCCAAGCTCGCGCGCCTGACCGGTCAGGTTCACGCTGTACCCGAGCGGCAGTTCTTCCTCGGCGATCTCGTCCAGCCTGTCGATGGCCTCGCCCAGCGGAACGTCGGGATTGACGAAGAAGTTCGCCGCGTATTGCAGGTTGAAGCGGTTGATCGCCGCCGGTCCCAACTGCTCCTGAAACGAGGCGATGGTGTCGAGACGTATCATCTCACCGCCCGCGCTGCGCAGGTGAATGCGGCGCAGGTCCTCGGGCGCGGTAAAGGCCCCCTCGCGCCCCTTCACCCGCACGTCGTAACGCTGGCCGTCGCCCGGCTCGTCGTTGTAGCGCGCGATGTCGAGCCCGCCCGCCAGCACGTTGATCGAGCGCGCCACCTCGCTGGATGGAATGCCCAGGGCGCGGGCGCGCTCCCGGTCCACTTGAAGGCCCAGTTCCGGCAGCTCCAGGTCGAGCTCCATGTCGACGCTGCCCATGCCGGGGGTTTCCTGTAGCCGCTGGAAGAAGGCGTCCGCCTGCTCCCCCACGCCGTCGAGGTCCGGGCCGGTGACGGAGAATTGCAAGGGCTCGCCGCGCTGCCCGCCGATCAGCGGAACGTCGGTCGCAAAGGCCCGCACGCCTGGAATGGTCCCGAGTTCGGGAATCAGGCGCTGCGTGATCTCCTGCTGCGAGACGTCGCGCTCTTCGCGCGGGACGAGGCGCACGAAGCCCAGACCGCTGTTCACCTGCCCCTGATCGCCCAGCGCGATGGCGGTGAAGTATCGGTCGATCTCATCCACCTCGGCCAAGCGATCCTCGATGATGTCCAGGCGGCTGTCGGTGTATTCGATGGACGAGCCCAGGGGCGTTTCGAAGATCACCAGGAACTCGCCCACGTCTTCTTCCGGGAAGAACTCGAAGCTCATGTCCGCGCGCACCAGGAAGACGGTTCCGGCCATGAACGCCACGACCAGCCCCAGCACGATCCAGCGGGCCTTCAACACGCCGCCGAGAACCCAGCGATAGCCGTTGTCCATCCAGCCGAACAGCCGCTCAAGAGAGCGGTAAACCAGCCCGTGCTCCTGCTGAACCCGCAGGAAGCGCGAAGCCAGCATCGGCACCAGCGTCAACGCGACGATACTCGACGCCAGAATGCCGAACGCGATCACCACGGCGAAGGACTCGAAGAACCGCCCGATCACCGCTTCCAGAAACAGCACCGCACCGAAGATCGCGATCAGCGCGAGGGACGAGGCGACCACGGCGAAGAACACCTCGTTCGAGCCGTTGATCGCCCCGGTCATACTGTCCTCGCCAAGCTGCTCGCGCCTTCGGTAAATGTTTTCCAGCACCACGATGGCGTCGTCGACGACGATGCCGATCAAGAGCAGAAGCCCCAGCATGGTGAAGGAGTTCAGCGTGTAGCCGAAGAAGAACAGCGTCGCGACCGCCGCCATCAGCGAAACCGGAATCGAGAGCGACACGATGATGGTGGAGCGCAGGTTGCGCAGGAAGAACAAGATGACCAGCGCCGCGAAGAGAATCCCGAGCCCGATGGTGAGATAGAGCGCGTCGATCTGCTCCAGAATGAAGACGGATTCGTCCGACGCGATGGTCATCTCCAGCCCTGGCGGAAGCTCCGGCCGGATGGTGGAGTCCAGACGCTCCTTCACGTTCTCGATGATCTCGACGGTGTTGGTGCCGGAGACCTTGACGATCCCGAGCCCGACCGATTGCTCGCCCTTGAAGCGGGCCAGGCTCCGCTGATCCTCCAGCCCGTCGACCACCTCGGCCACGTCCCGAAGCTGAACAAGCTCGCCGCCATGGCTGGCGATCACCATCCCCTCCATCTCCAGGGGATGGTGATACTCCAGGTCGAGCTTGAGAAGCTGCTCGGTCCCGCTGCCGACCAGAAAACCGCCGGGAAGCTGCACATGCTCCTCTTCCAGCGCGGCCAGGAGCTCCGGTACCGTCACGTTGTGCGCGGCGAGGCGGTCGGGATCGACTTCGACGCGGATGTTGCGCTCGCGCCGCCCGCCGATCAGAACCTCGCCAACGCCGGACAGACTCTCCAGTTGCGGACGGATGTCGTTGCGCGCGGTTCGGTTCAGGTCCTGCAAGGTCCGGTCGCCCTGGAGCGCGATCCACATGATCGGCTGGGCGTCGAATTCCACCTTGTCGACCACCGGGGCCTCGGCGTCCTCAGGCAAATCCTGCACCGCCTCGTTGACGCGCGCCGTCACCTCGTTGAAGGCGACGTCGATGTCCTTTTCCAGGTCGAAGGTGATGTTGACGACGGAGTTGCCCGGCACGGTGGTGGAGTTCACTTCGTCGATGCCGGGCACGGTGTTGACCGCCCGCTCGATCACCTCCGTCACCGAGGTGTCGATGATTTCCGGGTCCGCGCCGGGCATGGCGACCGTGACGTTGATCACGGGAAAGTCGATGTTCGGCAGCCGGTCTACGCCGACTTCGCGCTCAGCGATCACACCGAACAGAACGATGATCACCGAGATCATCACTGCCAGCACGTGTCGGCGGATCATCAGTTCCGGCAACGACATGGCCTAGTCCTCTTGCGGGTCGGGGGCGTCTTCCAGCGGTTCGGCCCGCACGGCGGCGCCGTCGGTCAGGAAGGACGCGCCGTCGACGATGACGGGATCGCCAGCCGAGACGCCTTCGAGAATTTCCAGCCAAGCGCGGGTGCGGCGGCCGACCTCCACCGGCTGCTCGACCGCGCGGTCGTCTTCCAGCAGGTAGACCACCTCGCCGTCCGGGCGGCGCACCACCGCCTGATTCGGCAGAACGACGTTCTCCCGCTCCTCCACGAGCAGTTCCGCATTCACGCTTGCGCCCGGCCGCCAGTTGCCTGGGTTCTCGATCTCGACAATCGCGCGCACCGCCCGGCTGTCCTCGCCGACCAGCGGACGCAGATGAGCGATCTCCCCTGTTAACGAATTCCCCGTCGCCAGGGGAGTGCTCAAACGCACCTCCTGGCCGGGTTCGATTTGTTGCGCGGTTGTCTCGGGAAACGGGATGAGAACGCGCAGCCGTTCCGTCGCGGCAAGGGTAAAAAGCGGTTCGCCGGTCTGGATAAAGTCGCTCTCGCTGACGTGCCGCTCGTCCACGATCCCGTCGAATGGGGCGAGAACCTCGGTGCGCTCGATGTTTCGCTCGGCGGTGCGCAGGTCGCTTCGGGCGGAGGCCAACTCCTGCTGAAGCGCCGTCAACTCCGTACGCGCCTCGTCGAGCGTGGCTTCGGGGGTGTGGCCCTGCTCGTGCAGGCGCTCCTCGCGCTCCACCGTGCGTTGCTGGTTCTCGATTCGCGCTTCCAGCCGTCCGATTTCCGCATCGGCGCGATCCCGCTCGATCTCGAAATCCTCACTGTCGAGTTCGGCCAGCAGATCGCCTTCCCCTACGCTGTCGCCGCTATCGACGTGGAGATGCTGCACGCGGGCTGAGACTTCCGCGGCGATGCGCGGCGTCGAGACCGCCTCCACGCTCCCGAGCGCGCGCTCCACGACCTCCACCCGCTCCGCTTCCACCTCGACAAAGGTTACCGGCACCGCGCGCTCGTCCGGCGCGGCGCCGTTTCCGGCTGCATCGTCTTCCCCACCACAAGCCGCCAAGAGCGGAGCGGTTAGCAGGGCAACCAATGCAAAGCCTCGCAACGTCCTGCTCATGCTTCGGTTCCTTTATTCCTTCAGGGTTCCAGCGCGTCGAGCAGAGGTCATGGAGATCGGCTCGAAGTGGCGAGGCAGCGCCGCTTCTTCGGGATGGCGGGGCGGGCACTTCACCGAGCGGCGGACATTGGAACCGGCGTACTAACGATCTATTCGCGGCGGCATTTTTAAAGGGTTAGGATCAGCCTCCGCCGTCAGATGGGTCTCAGCGGCAACGCATCAAGGCCCTTTTTTGCGCCGCAACAATGCGTTTCCGGAAGAATTATGGCTCTTGGATGCGCCACGCCGAGACAACACCTTTAGTCAGAAGGGTGTTGTTCGCCGTTGCCTGTATCCGCGTCCTGAAAGGAGCTTCGCATCACCGATGCCGGACAATCGCAGCGAGGAGCCGTCACAACGTTTCGAGATTCCGTTGCTCGCGGGGCAGCCGGGCCGCTTTATTTTGCGGCCCTGGTTCGATCGCGTGACGAACCATTGGGTGACGCGGTGGTATTTCCCGATCTCGCGCGGCTGGGCGGCAGCGCGGGCGGCGCGGGGCTCTCGGGAGCGGTTTTACGAGCAGATCCGTCGGGACGACGTTCCGGCGGTGCTGGTGGACCGCCTGCTGGAAGCCATGGCGCGGGCGGAGGAGCGGTATCAGGAGGCGACCCGGGAATGGCTGCGGGCGTTCTTCGAAAGCCATGAGGCCACGCAGGACGAGCTGACAAGAGCCGAAGAAGAACGCGAGAAGGCCGCGCAGGCGTTTATGATGGTGCGCGCCTATGTGGTCCCTATCCACCTTACGCGAACTCTGCCGCCCGTAGCCTACGACATCGTGGCGCCTGAGACGCTGGAGCGCACGCACGGATATCGCCGTGCGGGTACCGGCGCAGCCTTCCCGGCCCCGGATTCGCCCCGCATAACCGAATCGAACAGGATCGAGGGCCCGAGCGGAACGCTGAGTTGGCTTCGCTGGCCGTCGCCGATGATCGGCACTGCCTGGGCGCGGGTTTATGCGCCGCCTCAGGTAGAAGACCCCGCCACGTTGATTTATCTGCACGGCATCGGCATGGAAACCGAGATGTGGCAGATGCAGAGCGATCCGCTCGACGGGCTGGCCGGGACCGCCGGCGTGCGGATCGTGCGCCCGGAAGGCCCGTGGCACGGACGGCGGATGCTTTTCGGTTACCACGGCGGCGAGCCTGCCTTCGCCTTCGCACCGAAAGGCTATATCGAGTTGACGCAGTGCTGGGTCAGCGAAGTCACCCAGCTTATCGAATGGGCGCGGGCGACCAGCCGGGGGCCTGTGGCTATCGGCGGCGTGAGCCTCGGCGCGCTGACCTCGCAAGTCGTCGCGACCGCCGCGCAGGTCTGGCCGCAGCGTCTGCATCCCGACGCGCTGTTCTTGGTGGCGACCAGCGGGGACGTCGTGGAGACTTGTTTTGCGGGCAGCCTTGCGACCGGTGTGGGGCTCATGAAAGCCTTGCAGGCGGGCGGCTGGACGGAAGAAAAGCTGATCCTTTGGCGTAAACTGCTGGAGCCGCAAGGACCGCCGGTGATACCGCCAGAGCGGATCGTCATGCTGCTGGGCGCCGACGATACCGTGACGCCGTTTGCCGGAGGCCTGGCGCTGGCCCGGGCATGGGAGGTCCCGGAGGAGAACCTGTTCGTGCATCATCGCGGCCATTTTTCCACGCCGCTCGGCATGAATCAGGACGATGCGTCGATCCGGAGGCTGGTGGGAATCCTGAAGGGGCTGACGCCTTCGTAGGCCAATAGACGCCTTCGTAGAGCAGTATGGGCAGATGTATGCTTGCCTGCACCAGCGGTTAACTTATATACGCTCTGCATGAACACACTCGGCATAGACAAGCGTCCGGAAGACACCCGCGTGGTCGTCGCCATGTCGGGCGGCGTGGACAGTTCCGTCACCGCCGCGCTGCTCAAGCGCGACGGCTACGACGTCGTGGGCATTACCTTGCAGCTCTACGACCATGGTGCGGCCGTGGCGAAGAAGGGCGCGTGCTGCGCCGGGCAGGATATTCACGACGCGCGCCGCGTCGCCGACCGGCTGGAAATGCCGCACTACGTGCTGGGCTACGAGAGCCGGTTTCGCGAAGAGGTCATCGACGACTTTGCCGACAGCTATCTGCGCGGCGAAACGCCGATCCCCTGCGTGCGCTGCAACCAGACGGTCAAGTTCCGCGATCTCCTGGAAACCGCGCGCGAGCTGGAGGCGGACTGCCTCGCCACCGGCCATTACGTCCAGCGCAAGGACGGGCCGGGTGGACCGGAACTTCACCGCGCCGTCGACGACAGCCGCGATCAGAGCTATTTCCTCTTCGCCACGACGCCGGAGCAGTTGGGCTTTCTGCGCTTCCCGCTGGGCGGCTATCCGAAGGCGGAGACCCGGCGGCTGGCGCAGGAGCTTGGCCTCGCGGTGGCGGAGAAGCCGGACAGCCAAGACATCTGCTTCGTGCCGCAGGGCCGCTACTCCGAGGTGGTCGCCAAGCTGCGCCCCGGCGCGATCGAGCCGGGCGAGATCGTCGATCTGGACGGCAAGGTCCTCGGCAGCCACCAGGGGATCATCCACTTCACCGTCGGGCAGCGCCGGGGCCTCGGGATCGGCGGCACCGACGAACCGCTTTACGTCGTGCGGCTGGAGCCGGAGAACCGCCGCGTGGTGGTGGGGCCGCAGAGCGCGCTCGCCCGCGATTCCGTTCGGCTGCGTGAGGTCAACTGGCTGGCGGCGGAGCCCCTGCCGGACTCGGGACGTGCGGTGAGCGTGAAGTTGCGCTCCGCCATGCCGCCATCCTCCGCACGGGTTTATCCCGATGCGCCGGGTTCAGGGCGTGTGCGCGTCTTGCTGGACGCTGCGGCCTATGGCATTTCCCCTGGCCAGGCGGCGGTTTTTTACGACGGAGAACAAGTCCTCGGCGGCGGATGGATCGACTCCGCCGCCGTCGAAAGCAGCGCGGCCGCGGCGTGAATTCTGAAAGGAGCGTTCCATGTTGGAAGTTAGCGGCCTGTTGGGCTTCATTCTTCTCATCCTCGTCATCTGGGCGCTGGTACACGTATTCGGCAGCGACAATTCCCCCTTCAGCAAGGCGATCTGGGCCGTCCTGCTGATCGTGCTGCCGTTCATTGGTTTCATCATCTGGCTTCTCTTCGGCCCGCGCAAAGTGGCGTGACGACTGTGAGCGAAGGCGCTTGACAGTGAGGGTCCGAAGGCAATATACGCCCCTGACGCCGACGGTAACGACGCCAGACGACGGCGCTTTGCGGCGGGGTAGCTCAGCTGGTTAGAGCAACGGAATCATAATCCGTGTGTCGGGGGTTCAAGTCCCTCCCCCGCTACCAACAAAAAAGCCCTCTAGGTCAACGACTTAGGGGGCTTTTTCTATGGCTTTGGAATTGAGCGCCGCCTGTCGGATCAAGTGCGCACTTCTTAATATCCTTCAGAGGGTTCCTTCAGTCCGATTCCGCCGCCCTCTCGTGGGCTCCCAGATCGTAGTCCCCCGTTCCCGGGTTTGGAGGAGTAATCGTGGAGCCGTCGTACGGCACCCCGCGAGGATTGCCGAATAGGTCGTCAAGTTGAGGGGGCAGAGGCCTGTCATCGCAATAGTCTATGGCCGGGGAGTTTGCCTCAAGCCGCAGGTCGCCCTCCTCGGAATCCCGCAAACGTGGATTGATCCGACTGTAGTAGCCGCTCCCCGAAAGATCGAGATTCTCTTCGCGCTCATGGCCTATCGTGCAAAGGGCCCCGGCATAAGTTGGGCCGGTCCGATTGAACATGGTCGCCTGGGGTTCCCACACAATGCTACCGTGAATGAATACGGTGGTATTGACCTCGTTATCCTCATCGTTGAGCAGCCTGAAAACTTGCAACGGCGGATCATCCGGATCGCGGTTGCCCGCGATGGTGCTCCAATGGATCCGCGTAAACGCCTGGTCTTCGACTTGGAACAGCCGTGACGAGCGGTGGTTGCCATGAATGGCCACACCTTCCATGAACAAATCGGCACTTATGCCCCGGACCATGGCGACGCTGCCCAGATGACCGGAACTGTTGCCGGTAATGTCAGTCTGGGTAATCTCCGCACTGGTTTCCCACCCCTCCGGCGGGTCTACCAAAACTTGCTGGTCCACGAGCAGCGCGCCGCCATGGCCGCCCGACGCATTGCCGTCCAGTCGACTACAGCGGTCTATGGACGCCCCGTCGCACGGCGTATCCGACCGGCCCATTATAAGGTCCAACGATTGTACGGCTATCCCACCGCCCTCGCCCCGCGCCCAGTTTCCCGCAACGACCGTGTCCGTCAACTCGACGGTGCTTGAGGCATAAGCGCGGATTCCGCCGCCGTCGCCCTCGCTGCGGTTGCTCACGACCATCGGACTGATCCCGCCGGGTACGGAGCGGAACTCATGGCGGCCGCCAATGGCGTGGAGGCCGCCGCCACTCCCTTCAGTCTCATTCATGAATATTCCACGGAAGAGGCCGCCGCTACGCGAGAGGAAGGTACAGCCACGGTGCGTGTATATGCCGCCCCCGTTACCGGGAACATCGCCCTCCGTGGTGTTAGTGGCCACTGTTGTGCGCGGATGAACCATCTCGACGCGGCTCCTCTGGCAATAAATCCCGCCGCCGTTGCCAAGGACACCCCTTCCGCTATTGTCATTTCTGGCCGTGTTGTTGATCACACCGCTGCCTCTATGGAGCCTGAGGTAGCTGTCTTCGAAGCCTTCGCCATCGATGTAAATGCCACCACCGTTGTTGGCGCGCACACTGCTTCTGCGGCTGGTGGTTTCGTTATTGCGCACGATTGTATTTGTTAGGTTTGTCCCGACGCGCCCTCGGATATTCACCCCGGCACCGTTCAGCCTGGAGGCACTGGTTCGAAAACGGCTGGTCGTCGTCGTCCCGCCCTGAATTGTGAGGCGATTTAGGTCTACCCGCATGGGAAGAGAGTCGTCTTCATTGCGAATCCTGATGACCGGGCGGTTGCTGCCGCCGGTTCCGTCCAGGATGGTGTTGCGGGTGTCGGGCGCGCTGGCGCCGCAGTCTTCGTAGCCACCCTCCAGCACGACATTCTTGTCGTTTATGGTGAGGGCCTTCTCTGTGTATTCGGCATTCCGGGCGATGCGAATCACGTCTCTTTCCAGCGGCTCCCGCGCATCGTCGATTGCGTCTTGGACGCTGTCGTAGTCGCAGGCCGCATCCTCCTCGCTGCCGACGCGCAATATCCGGCTACCCGCGGGCACCGGAGCCGCTAGCTCGCCCGCGCCCCGCAAAAGCCAATCACCTATTATTTCGGCTTCCTCTTCCGGATCACCGGTCAAGATAGGTGGCGGCGCTTGCGGCGTCCGGGCCTCGCCAAAACTGTCCTTGCCTGGAAGTGCATCGCCGCTCAGTAGGGATCCCAGATCCGTCAAGGGCGGCCGCTCCGGGCTGGCGGCGCCCAAATCAACGGGTGCCGCAGCTACCAAAATCATGGCGAGGCCATGGCCAAGAATGGTTCCCGATTTCATTCACGCCTCCTCTCGCATTGGGCTCTACCCGGCGAAGGAGTCCCCGAAAGTGTCGGTGGTACGGCTCGGAAGCCGCGAGGAGGCGCGGGCAACCGGAAGACCGATACTACCCATAAACAGCGCGATCCGGGTACGCCGGCTCTGCTATCCTGAAGCCCTCCTTCCGAGACGCTCCAAGCTCCGGCTTCCACAGTACTTTATGCGCTACCTGCCTTGCAATGGGCCCAATATTCGACAAAAGAGTAAGAATGCTACGCCCCCTATATTACTCCGTTGGACATGTTTTGAGGATAATCGGGCAGCTTTCTAGCCAAGTCCAAAGCTAGATACTGTCTATCGAATTGATTACTCTCAATCTTGGGCTGCAAATTCTTCGCTTTTACAGGAGTGATGTCCTTTCGGTTGGGCTTCGGCTTGTCCGTGGTGACGTCTTACAACTGACAGCGCCTTGGCCCGCCCAGCGTCCCGGGATCCCGCTCCACTGGGGTAAGCTGTTTCGAATCCGCGACCATAAAGTCCCCGGGCGCCGGGTTCGAGACGCCCTGCCGCGCCATGTGCAGATAGCGTTCCCCCTCGCCGAGATCGGCCCAGTCATCCTGCCAAAAACAGGACAGGGAGGGGCCTTAGGATTCCGTGGCCACGGGCCTCCGGTGCCGATTTACAGGCTGGGAGTTTTCAACGGAATGTCAGCACGTATGACCGGGACGCCTTGCGAAGGGCGGGCGTCAGTCCTCGATAAAGCCGCGTGACATGGCGTCGCTCAACGGCTTCAGAAGGTAGTCCGCGAGCGTGCGCTCGCCAGCCTTGATCAGCACCTCGGCGGGCATACCCGCGCGCAGGCTGTCCCCACCCAGGCGTGCGATCTCCTCCTCCGGCACTTCCACCAGCGCCTCGTAGTACGCCGTGCCGTCGTTGGGATCTTCCAGCCGGTCGGCCGAGACGTTGACGACCTCGCCTTCGAGCACCGGCGTGGTGCGCGGATTCAAGGCGGTCATGCGCACGTCCGCCGGCTGCCCGCTCAGAACGCGGTCGATCTCCTCCGGGGCGATTTGCGCCTCGATCACCAGCCGGTCGTCCTCGGGAATGACCTGCATGATCTCGCTTCCGGGCTGCACGACGCCGCCTTCGGTATGAACCTGGAGGTTCTGGACCACGCCGCTTAGCGGCGCGCGAACCTCACGGCGCTCCAGCACATCCGAGGCGACTGCATACTCCTCTTTCAGGTCGGCCAGACGGTCCTGGACCTCTTGCAATTCGGCCACCACCTCTTCCTGCTTCTGCTGGCGCAGTTGCGTGATTTGCATCTCCGCTTCGCCGATGCCGTTCTCCGTGCGCGCAATGGCCGCCCGATCGGCTCCGATGTCCCCTTCAAGCTGCGCCTGCTCGCGTTCCATCGCCAGGATGCGCGTGCGGGGCGCGTGGCCTCCGTCGTGCAACACCCGCAGGCCTTCCAACTCGTCCTCCAGAATGGCGATCTGGCGCTCACGCGAAGAAATCTGCGCTTCGTAGCCCCTGATCTCATCGTGTAGCTGGCGAATGCGCTCTTCCTGGATCGCCACTTGGCCTTCCAACGAGCGTCGGCGTTCGAGGAACTGCATCCGCTGGCCGGAGAGGGTTTGCGAAAGGTGGACGGCGTTTGCGCTGCGCCCAGTAAATGCGTCGGGGGTCAACGCGTCGGGGAAGGCAATGGACTCCTCCCCGTCGCGCTCAGCCAACAGCCGGGCTTCCCGCGCCAGGGCGGCATCCAACTGCTTGCGCAGTATCGCGCTTTCCGCAGCCGCTTCCGTGTCGTCGAGTGCAATCAGGGGCTGGCCTTCGGCAACGCGGTCGCCCTCCTCGACCTTGATGGCTCTGACGATCCCGCCTTCCTTGTGGTCCACGATCTGGCGGTTGCTTTCCACCATGATCGTGCCTTCGGCGCCAACCGCGCTGTCCAGCGGCGCCGTCGCGGCCCAGACGCCAAAGCCACCGAAGCCGAGAGCCACGATCAAAACGCCGAGCCAGATCACCGGGCGCGGGTTGCCCGGTTCGCCATAGCGGGCCTCGTCCGCGACATCCGGGCCGCCAAGGGGAACCACGTTCGTGTCCTTGTTCATCGCGGGTCACCCTCGCAAGGAGTCAAGAAGGACCACCGCCATGCCGGGCTACTGCCGGTGTTTGCGCTTGGCCAAGCATTGTCTTTCGTGGCGAGAGACTGCCGTGGCGAGAGACTGCAAGAGAAGCCCTTCGAGAGCAAGAGCCCGCTCAAGTGGTAGAGGTCTCGTCTGTGGGGAGCGAAAAAGCGAAGCTCAGTAGCCGCTCTCGTCCGCCTCCGGCAGGATGACGTCGAGCAAGCGCTCGTTCTCCGGATCGAAGGGGTTGACGATGTTGACGCCGCCCAGCTTGCGACCGTTCTGTAAATCCTCGCTCAAGAGCACGCGGCAGCCGCCCGCCTTCGCCGTGGCCCATAGCATCGCGTCCCAGAACGAAAGGTTATGCGCCTCGACCGCCCAGATGGCCTCGTCGAGCGCCGAGCCGTCGGCGGCGATGACGGGGAAGGCCCTCTGCCAGCGCCGCACAATCACAGCCGAATACTCACGATCCAGCTTCGCCTTGCGCGTCAGCACATGAAAAAGTTCGGCAAGCACCTGAAGGCACAGCACGCTGTCGGTGAACATGAGCCGCTGGACGAGGGCTATGGCGGGCTCATGCCGCTCACCCGAATTCGGGTCGGCGGCATAAACCAACACGTTGGTGTCGATCGTGACCGTCAACGCTCGTAAATCTCATCGCGGTTGGCGCGAACGCCGCCAAGGGGAACGCCCTTGCGCAGCATCTCCATGAGTTCGCGCCGGGCCTGTACCCTCTCATCGCCCTTCGCCGCAACCTCGGGCACAAGGCGCGCGACCGGGACGCCGCGCCGGGTGATGACGACCTCCTCGCCCTTATCGACAGAGGCGAGAAGCTGGGAGAATTTCTGGTTCGCCTCGCGGGCGGTGACGGTCTTCATGGCCCCCTCCTTGGAGCATATGTAGTGACGTCACTACATATAGATCGGGTAAGCGCCACGTGCAAGCCTCTACTCCGCCGCTTGCGGAAGCCTCCCCTCCTGGATCGCCTGCCAGATGCGTTCCGGCGTGGCGGGCATGTCGAGGTGGGTCACGCCAAAGGGCTGAAGCGCATCCACCAGCGCGTTCATCACCGCGGGCGGCGCTCCGATTGACCCGGCTTCGCCCGCGCCCTTAATCCCCATGGTATTGGTTTTGCAGGGAATGTCCTCGATGAAATGCACCTCGAAATTCGGCATGTCTCCGGCTCGCGGCAGGGTGTAATCCATGAAGGTCGCGGTGACGAGCTGACCGGAGTCTTCCTCGTAGACCGTGTGCTCCTGCAACGCCTGCCCGATCCCCTGCACGGTGCCGCCGTGAATCTGGCCCAGCAGCATCAGCGGGTTCACCACCGTGCCGATGTCGTCCACGATCACATAGCGCACGATCTCCGGCACGCCGGTCGCCTCGTCCACCTCGATCTCGCAGACGTGGCAGCCGTTGGGATAGGTCATCGGCGGCGCGGTGTAGCGCGCCGTCTCGTCCACCCCGCCACGCAGTTCTTCCGGCAGGTCGTCACGCTCCAGCGACGCCGCGACCTCGCCCATTGGGATGCGCTTGTCGGTCCCGGCAATGGTGAAGACGCCGCCGTCGAACTCGATGTCCGCCGGGGCCGCTTCCATCAGGAAGCCCGCCAGCGCCTTCATCCGCTCCACCGCCTTGTCGGTCGCGGCCAAAGTGGCCCCGCCGCCCATCAGCAGCGAACGCGAGCCGCCGGTGCCGCGTCCGTAGCCAAGCTCTTCGGTGTCGCCCTGGCGCACCGCGATCTGCTCCGGCGTCAGCCCCAGCCGGTCGGCGATCAACTGCGCGTAGGCCGTCGCGTGCCCCTGCCCGTTGGTCTGCGTCCCGACGAAGAGCGTCACTGTGCCGTCGCCTTCCAGGCGGAAGCGCGCGTCTTCCTCGCCAATCCCGGCGCAGCACTCGATATAGCTGGCGTGCCCCAGACCCAGCAGTTTTCCGCGCGTGCGGGCTTCGGCCTTTCGCTCTTCCAGCCCCTCGACCCCCGCACGGCGCAACGCTTCTTCCTGCAAGCGCGCGAAGTCGCCGGAGTCATAGGTCATCTCGGTCGGCGTGGTATAGGGCAGATCCTCCGGCGTAATGAAGTTCCGCCGCCGCAGTTCCGCCGGGGTCATGCCAAGCTCGCGCGCCGCCTTGTCCATCAGCCGCTCGATCAGGTAGCTCGCTTCGGGCCGCCCCGCGCCGCGATAGGCGTCCACCGGCACGGTGTTGGTGAAGACCGGCCGCACCCGCCCGAAGAGCGCCGGAATCCGGTAAACGCCGGTAAACATCCGCGCGCCCGCCGAGGTCGCGACATAAATGCCGAAGTTGCTGAGATAGGCCCCGACGTTGGCCAGCGTGTCGATTCGCAGACCCTGTATCCG
Source organism: Rhodovibrio sp. (assembly GCA_007127165.1). GTDB lineage: Bacteria > Pseudomonadota > Alphaproteobacteria > Kiloniellales > Rhodovibrionaceae > SKZV01. The sequence goes on from SKZV01000009.1 coordinate 17,269, forward strand.
GCCATGATTGTCGAAGGCCAACGCCGCCTCGCTGACATGGTCGCGGCCCTGACTGTCGGAGAGGAAACACTCCTGCCGCTCGCCGTTCCAGCGGACCGGGCGGCCGAGATCCCGCGCGGCATGGAGCACCAGCACCTGTTCGGCGTAGAGAAATATCTTCATGCCGAATCCGCCGCCGACGTCGGGCGTACGTACGCGTATGCGCGCGGGATCGACCTTGAAGATTTCCTCCGCCAACTGCGTACGCAGGGAGTGTACGCCCTGACTGCCGGTGGTGAGCGTCCAGACGCCGCTATCCGAATCGTACTCGCCCAGAGCGTTGCGCGGCTCCATCGAGTTCACCACGACGCGGTTGTTCACCAGCTTGATGTGCGTGGTGTGCGTCGCCGTCTCGAACGCTTCCTGGGTTTTCGCCGCGTCGCCAATGGCCCAGTCCAGCGCCACGTTATGCGAGGCGTTCGGCCAGATTTGCGGCGCGTCGGGCGAGGTTGCGGCCTCTGCCCCGACCACATGGTCGAGCGGCTCGTAATCCACCTCGACGAGTTCCGCCGCGTCGCGCGCCGCCTGCGGGCTTTTCGCGACGATGGCGGCAACGGGATCGCCGACGTGACGGACGCGCCCACGCGCCAGCACCGGATGGCCGGGCATGACCGGCGGCTTGCCGTCCTGTCCCTCGATCGGCGTCAGGCAGGGGATGTCCGCGATGCCCGCCGCGTCCAGCTCGGCACTCGTATAGACCGCCAGCACGCCGGGCGCTTCACGAGCCGCCGTACAGTCGATGGCTGGAATCTCAGCGTGCGCGTGCGGGCTGCGCAGCAGTGCGAGGTAAGCCGCGCCCTCCGGCTGAAGATCGTCTGTGTAGCGACCTTCGCCCCGAAGCAGCCGCGCATCCTCGACTCTGCGAACGCCCTGCCCGACTCCGAATTGACCCATGGCTTTACGCTCCCCTGTTTTCCTGTCACGCTTTCAATTCATGTGGATCGTAGACTGGAAGGTCGATGGCTGTCACCCTGAAGGCCCTCGTGAAGTTCACTGGCGGGGAGTTCACTGGCTCGCTGGCGCGGGAGCTTTCGCATTCAGGGTGAGCGGCGCTTGACCGGAACGTTTGCGAACACCACATCAGTGTTGCGCGGTGCCGAATGAGCGGGCCGCGATTTGGCGGAGCGCCCCTGTAGGGCCTGCCAAGTGAAAGGACAGCCTTGCTCAACCGAGGAGGCCGGTGAAGATGTCCCGAGTATCCGTGTTCAACAGCCCGCTGCTGTTGGGTTTCGACCGATTTGAACGCGCCCTGGACCGCGTCGCGAAATCCGCAAGCGACGGCTATCCGCCTTACAACGTCGAACAGGTGGAAGGCGACCGCCTGCGAATCACCGTCGCCGTCGCAGGTTTCCGGCCCGGCGATCTGGAGGTGCGTGTCGAGGATACGCAACTGATCATTCGGGGCCGCCAGAGCGAAAGCGAAGGCGAGCGTGTTTACCTGCATCGCGGCATCGCGACGCGCCAGTTCCAACGCCGCTTCGTGCTTTCCGAGGGCATGGAGGTGACCGGCGCACATCTGGACAACGGATTGCTGCACGTCGAATTGCGGCGTATTGAGCCGGAACCCGCCGTGCGCACGGTGGAAATCCAGACGAGGCAGAAAGGCCGGGAAGAGGTGACGACCCGGCAGGCGGAGGAAGCCGCCGAGACAGCCGCCTGCGGTGCCCGATCCAGGAACGGAGGCGAAAGCGGAAAGGCCGAGGGCTAGGTTCCTTTACCGCAATGCGGCAAGGAGCGCCGAAACCAATAGACCGCCGCACAGACAGCGCTTACAGATAGACCGTTGCGCTGACAACACGTGCCCATTTGACCATTGCCATCCCGTTCGCTGCATCGAAGCGGGGGCGGAGATCGGCAGACTGCCGGAAGAGGAGTTTTCTAGAAATGCAGAGCGTCGAGCGTCAGCACACCATTAGCGAACAGGATCTTGCCGCCTGGGGCGTCAACGATCTCGCGTACGTCAAGAAGATCGACAAGGACGGCGGCACGCAGTACGCCATTCATGCGGCCGACGGCACCCAGATGGCGGTGATGAACGATTTCCAAGTCGCGTGGGCGGCGATCCGTCAGAACGATTTGGAGCCGGTCAGCGTCCACTGACCGCAAATCATTGAAGCGGAAGCGGCAGGCCCGCCCAGCGGCGCGGCCTGCCGCAACTTGTGGAGCCCGACGGTATGGGATTGGCGGGCGGTCAGTCCGGAGAAACCGCCTCTGCCGATTCGCCGCCCTGGCGTACGATGAGCGGGTCGGGGGCGTGGACGATGGTGGAATCTTTACCCGGATAGTCGAGCGATTCCAGGAAATGCAGCATACAATTCAGCCGGGCGCGCTTTTTGTCGTCCGACTTCACAACCGTCCAGGGGGCGTCCGCCGTATCGCTCTGGCGGAACATTGCGTCCCGCGCCTGCGTGTAGTCGTCCCAGCGCTCGAGCCCCGCGAGATCGATAGGGCTGAGCTTCCATTGTTTCAGCGGATCGGTCTTGCGCGCTTCAAATCGGCGGAGCTGTTGAGCTTGCGTGACGGCAAACCAGTATTTGTAGAGACGTAGGCCCGAACGCACGAGCATCCGTTCAAGCTCGGGGGCTTGGCGCATGAACTCCCGGTATTCCTCCGGGGTGCAAAACCCCATCACGCGCTCGACACCGGCCCGGTTGTACCAGGAGCGGTCGAAGAAAACCATCTCGCCAGCGGTCGGCAGTTTCGCGATGTAACGCTGAAAATACCACTGCCCACGCTCGACCTCGCTGGGTTTGTCCAGCGCCACGACACGCGCGGCACGCGGATTCAGGTGCTCCATGAACCGCTGGACCGTGCCGCCCTTGCCCGCCGCGTCGCGCCCTTCGAAGAGGACGGCGATTTTCTGATTTGTGTCCCGCACCCAGAGCTGCACCTTCAGCAACTCCG
>SKZV01000311.1 GCA_007127165.1 Rhodovibrio sp.
TCCTGGTCGATGAGTACCAAGACACAAATGTCTCGCAGTACCTGTGGCTGCGCCTTCTAGCACAGGGTCATAAAAATATTTGTTGTGTGGGCGACGACGATCAATCAATATATGGGTGGCGAGGAGCGGAAGTCGGGAATATCTTGCGGTTCGAGCAGGATTTCCCTGGCGCGCAGGTAATTCGTCTTGAAAAGAACTACCGCTCGACCGGGCACATTCTTGGCTCGGCCGGCGGGCTGATTACGCATAACGAGGGGCGCCTGGGCAAGACGCTCTGGACCGAGATCGAGCCCGGTGAAAAGGTCCGGGTGCGCGGCCTTTGGGACGGTTCGGCGGAGGCGCGGTTCGTTGGCGAGGAGGTCGAGACGCTGCAACGCCGGGGCGAGAGTCTGGCGGAGATGGCTATTCTCGTGCGCACCGGCGCGCAGACCCGCGAGTTCGAGGAGCGGTTCCTGACGCTGGGGCTGCCTTACCGCGTGGTCGGCGGCCCGCGCTTTTACGAGCGGCTGGAGATCCGCGACGCCTTGGCCTATCTGCGGTTGATCCAGTCCATCGACGACGATCTCGCCTTCGAGCGCATCGTGAACACCCCGAAGCGCGGCCTGGGCGATGCAGCGCTTCGCACGCTGCACGAGGCGGCGCGCGGCGCGGACACCTCGCTGATGCGCGTGGCGATGCAGGTGCTGGGGACCGACGAGCTGCGCCCGCAGGCCCGGCGCGCGCTCCGCAACTTCATGGAGAGCGTTGCGCGCTGGCGGCAGATGAGCCAGGAGGTCAGCCACGTCGATCTGGCCCGAACCGTGCTGGACGAGAGCGGCTATACCGAGATGTGGCAGAACGACAAGACCGCCGAGGCGCCCGGACGGCTGGAGAACCTGAAGGAACTGGTCGACGCGCTGGCCGAGTTCGACACGCTGGAAGGCTTTCTGGAGCACGTCAGCCTCGTCATGGAGGCCGCCGAGGGCGACCAGCGCGAGATGGTCACGGTGATGACGCTCCACGCCGCCAAGGGGCTGGAGTTCGACACCGTCTTCCTGCCCGGCTGGGAAGAGGGGCTGTTCCCCAATCAACGCGCGATGGACGAAAACGGCGTCAAGGGGCTGGAGGAAGAGCGGCGGCTGGCCTATGTCGGGCTGACACGCGCGCGCAAGCGGGCGGTCGTGTCCTTCGCGGCGAACCGGCGGCTCTACGGCAACTGGAACGCGGCGATCCCCTCGCGCTTCGTGGACGAACTGCCGGTCGAGCACGTCGAGACCGAGAGCGATCCCGGCCTGTACGGCTCCGCCCAGCCAAGCTGGGGCGGCTTCGCCGACTCCCCGACCCGCTGGACCCCCGGCATGGCGCGGGCGCGGCAAAACCAGGACCGGAACCAGGGGCAAGCGGCGCGCTTTATTGAGGGCACGGCGCAGACGGTGGACTCCTTGCCCGGCAGCTACCAGCGCGGCGACCGCGTGTTCCACCGCAAGTTTGGCTACGGCACGATCCGCACGGCCGACGGCGAGCGCCTCGCCATCGCCTTCGACAAGGCGGGCGAGAAGAAAGTCATGGCGTCCTTCGTGGTGCCGGAGGATCAGGCGGGGTGAAGAATGAAGGAGACACCATGACCAGCGGCCACCATCTGCACCTCGACGTGCCCCGCCCGGCGCTGGCGGGGTTCGAGGATGCGTTGTCCAGCCTGGGCGGCGCGGTCGTCACCGGCGGGCCGGACCTCGCGGGCGACGTGCCGGTCGATGTCTATCTGGCCGAGGAACCGGACGCGGCGGAGGTTGCCGCGCTGATCGCGACTGCCGCCGCCGCCGCCGGAATCGCCGAGCCGCAGGTGGAGAGCCAGCCGCTGCCCGATATCGACTGGGTCGCCAAGTGCTACGAGGGCCTGCCGCCCATCGTCACCGGGCGTTTCTTCGTCTACGGCCAGCACAACGCCGACACCCCGCCGCCCGCCGGAGCCATCGCCTTTCACATCGAGGCGAATCAGGCTTTCGGCACCGGGCGGCACGAGAGCACTCAAGGCTGCCTGATCGCGCTGGAAGACTTGGCGAAGCGCGGGATTCGGGTAAGGCGCGGCCTGGACATGGGCGCGGGAAGCGGCATCCTCGCCTTCGCCATGGCGCGGCTGTGGCGGCGTCCCATGATCGCGGCGGACAACGACATGCCCTCGGTGGTGATCTGCGCGGAGAATGCGGTGCTGAACGGCGTGGGGCCGTGGGTCCGCTCAGTCTATTCCGACGGCTATTCCGGGCGGGTTGTGAAGGCGAAAGGCCCCTACGACCTGATCTGCGCCAACATTCTGGCGGAGCCGCTGGCGAAGATGGCCGGAGGCCTCGCGGCGAACCTCGCGCCGGGCGGCCGCGCAATTCTCTCCGGCATGCTCAACCACCAAGCCCACAAGGTCTTCCGCCGTCACCGCTGTCACGGCCTGGTCATGGAGCGCCGCCTGAAGAACGGCGACTGGACGACGCTGGTGCTGCGCAAGCCAGGCTAAAGCATTTTCAGGCCAAGTGGATACCGGTTTGCCGATGGAATAGGCTCTAGCGTGTCGTGCCCGTTTGCGGACTGCGGCTTGTTCGTTGCCGTCAGTGTCCGCATATTGTCGACAAGTACAATCGCGGCAATGAGCCCGGAAGGAGCACGGCATGGCGGAAAACGTCGAGACCGAAACGGTCCGCACGGTGAAGCGTGGGAAGCCCAAGGCGGCGGACGCGCGGACGCTGGACGAATTCCTGATCCGCCCGAACCCGCAAGACCCGCGCCTGACCGAGCGCGTGCGCGGCACCGACCAGGACGGGCGCGAGATCGAGACTCCGGTGGTGATGGAGCGGCCGGTGACGATCTTTCTGAACGGACAGGAGATCGTGACGGCGATGACCATCAACGACTATCCGGAATATCTCGCCATCGGTTTCTTGCTGAATCAGAATATGCTGCACCCCGACGACAGCATCGAAAGCGTGGACTACGACGACGAACTCGAAATCGTCGTGGTGCGCACCGAGCGGGAAACCAATTACGAAGAAAAGCTGAAAAAGAAAACCCGCACTTCCGGTTGCGCACAAGGCACGGTCTTCGGCGACCTGATGGAGAAGTTCGAAGATATCGCACTGCCCGAGGATGCGGTCATCAAGACCTCTTGGCTTTACAGCCTGACCCGCAAGGTCAACTCCACGCCGAGCCTCTATCTCGAAGCGGGCGCGATCCACGGCTGCGTGCTGTGCCAGGAGGATCGCCCGCTGCTCTACATGGAGGACGTCGGGCGGCACAACGCCGTGGACAAGATCGCAGGGTATATGTTCCGCCACGACATCTCGCCCGCCGACAAGATTTTCTACACCACGGGCCGCCTCACCTCCGAAATGGTCATCAAGACCGTGCAGATGGGGATTCCGATTCTGGCCTCGCGCTCCGGCTTTACGGCCTGGGGCGTCGATCTGGCGCGGAAGGCGAATCTGACGCTGATCGGGCGGGCGAAGGGCAAGCGCTTCATGGCGCTGGCCGGGGCGCAGCGCATCGTTTACGACATCGACCCCGGCCAATTTGCCGAGGAAGACAAGAAGCACCAGCGCAAGGCCGCGCGAGATGACTGAGGCAAGGGGAGATGTCTGCGGCGTGCTGCTCGCGGGCGGGCAGTCGCGGCGCATGGGCGGCGGCGACAAGAGCCTGCGCACCTTCGCCGGAAAGCCGTTGCTGGCGCATATCGTGGAGCGCGCGCGGCCGCAGGTTGCGGCCTTGGTCTTGAACGCGAACGGCGATCCGGCGCGTTTCGCCGATTACGATCTGCCGGTCGCGCCGGACGTGGTGGAAGGGTTCGCCGGACCGCTGGCGGGCGTGCTGACGGGGATGGAGTGGGCGGCGGAGAACGCGCCGGACTGTCCTTGGATCGCCACCTTCGCCTGCGACGCGCCCTTCTTCCCCCGCGATCTCGTCGCCCGCTTCCTGGAGGCGGTCGAGCGCGAGAACGCCCAAATGGCCTGCGCCGCCAGCGAGGACCGCAGCCATCCGGTCTTCGGGCTTTGGCCGGTCCGGCTGCGCCATGACCTCAGAGCCGCGATGGTCGAGGAGGAGATCCGCAAGGTCGATACCTGGACCGCCCGCTACCGCCTTGCCACGGTATCCTTCGCGTCGGAGGAAACCGCCGAAGGCCCGGTCGACCCCTTCTTCAATACCAACCGGCCCGAGGATCTGGAAGCGGCGGAGCGGTTGCTCGCCGCCGCCAACTGGTAGCTCCCACCTGCCCTCCGTTCAACGATGCGGACCTTCCGGGGAACCAACTGCGGCCTGGAGGAATAGACTCCCTTTAGTCGAGTTATGCATAGCATCGGGCAACTATTGCGGCGCAGGAAAGGAGGCTGTCCATGCAAAAGCGTGTTTTGGCCGCGTTCGTGATCCCAATGACGGCGGCAAGTTTCATGCTCGCGTCGACGAGTATGCTTCGGGCTCAAGAAGGCGAAGAGCTGCGCTCACTACTCGATGAACTGGAGGAACAGATAGAACGCGCCGAACGAGAGCGTGTGGCCGATCCCTGGTTTATCGAAGAGTTGCGCAGCTTGCACCAGCGCTACGACGAACCGTGGCAGGAACTGGTGTACGACGCCGACTTCCTTGCAGGCGACTTGCGCGAGGTGCCTTCGCCCTGGCAGGTGATGGCGGGCCGTGTCGACATAGACTGGAATCGCGGCCTCCGCAGCACTGCCCAGCCGACCCCTGGCGAGGAGCGGCGTGGCCCGATCGCACAAGAACTGCTCGGGAGTATTCTCGAGGAGGCGTTCCGCCGCGAAACTATCCAGGAAGAGCGTCGTGATGCGGCTGGACCCGCGCGCTATTACCTTCCGGCCTCGATATCCAACGCCTTCGATATACAGATCAACATGACGCAGCGGCCGCCTCAGGACGCGACCGGCCGCTACGCTTTGTCGGTCTTCCAGGGGCGGCCCGAGGGGCACTCCTACAGCCTCGACGTGACGACGAGCACGCAGGACGAGGTTGCCTTCGCCTTGGTGCGCCGTTCGCCGGACGGCGAGGCCGAAACAATCGAGACCTCGGGCGAGCATCGCCTCCAGGCCACCGAAGAGCATGAACTGCGGTGGACCCGCGATCGCGCAGGCCGCATGGTGGTCATGGTCGACGGAGAAACCGCGCTGGAGGCCCAGGACGACGGACTCCAGGATCGCTGGAACGGTTTTGCGGTGACCAACGCCGGTGGCGATTTGGCGTTCGCGCAGATCGAGATACACGGCACGCCCTGAGCCGTGTTTGCCGCGGACGGCTTCGCAAGGTCCAGTCGCGGGCTGGCCTGTGAAGCCGCGCACGCTTTCGGTCCTTCACCCCCGTGGAGGCGACCTGGCGGGTAGATTTGCGTGATGCCAAAACCGCAAAGGGAAAACGAACCCGGCCCATGGTTCGGACCAGACCAGACCTGCAGTACTCGCCCGAACCCGGGGTGTTCGAGCGCTGGGCACTCATGTATCTGGAGCGGCGCGCTGCGGGATCTCCTTCGGATTCGGATCGTCGGGGGCCCGCGCAACGCGAGGCCCTGCGGCGGGTAAAGCGGACAACGCTTGTCTGGGCCGCCACCTCCGGCGCCGTCTCCGGCGGCATCATCGGCGGCGTCGAGGTGTTCGTTCGCTTCGGGCTGCTGGACGGGATGGAGGATATGGAGTTTCGGGAGCAACTCCCGTACTGGATCGGGTTCTATGCCTTCGTCGGCCTGGTGAGCCTGATCGAAATTCTGTTCCTCTACTGGAGCTATCTGCAAGCGGCGGCAAAATTCAACAGGATCACCGGAGCCGCACTGGAACCCGGAAAGTACAGCGAACTCGTGACGATCGGGTTGGCGCGCGCCGCTTTGGAATTCCCGAACCCTCGCGGACGCGTCTTCGGAATCGACCCCTACGCCCTCATGCCGCGCTGGAGGATGCTTCTCAAGACCGTTCTGTACAAGGCGAAGGTGGGACTCAGCGGCTTCGTGGTTCGCATCGTCTTGCGCCGTGTCGTCGGGCGGATGGCGGTGCGCGGGTTCATCCCGCTGTTCGCAATTCCGCTATACGTCATATGGAACCTCATCATTACTTGGCGAATCATCCGCGAGGCGGGACTTCGCGTGGTGGGGCCTTTGGCGATCGAGACACTGATGGAGCACGTCTCGGAGCAACGCGACAGGCTGAGCGCGGAGGCGCGCGAGTCCGTTCTCCGGGGTGTCGGCGAGATGCTGGTAAACGGGCACGACGCTCATCCGAACCTGATCTTTCTGCTGTCTCATCTGTTGGAGACCTTCGACGCGGAGGATGAGACGATCGAACTCGATTGGTCCCGGCAGCGCGAGGTTTTGCA
>SKZV01000103.1 GCA_007127165.1 Rhodovibrio sp.
GCCGCCGTGGCGACGCGCAAGCGCCTGCTCGACTTTGCATCCGCCGAGCGGCTGCCCGTCGCGGGGTATCACATGCCCTTCCCGGCGCTGGGCTACATCGACGCGCGCGGCGGGGAGTACCGGTGGGTTCCGGTGAGCTACCAACTCCATCTTTGAGAGAGGCTGTGCCGGGTTCGCCACAGAATTTTTGCGGTTTCCGTGAACTATTATCCGCTTCATGCATAGAGTGGAATGAAGCCGGTTACGGCGACTGTGGAAACTAATTTTGGAGGGTGGAACGGTGCCCGCAATTATTCTTTGGCTACTCGGTGTTCCGATCTCGGTGGTTATCCTGCTGCTCCTGGTGGGAGTTATTTAGCGCCGGTTTGACGCCCCGCGAATTCCCCGCTAAAAGCCGGACGTCCCAGTCGAGACGTCCGGCTTTTCGCCATCCATTGGATGCGGAATGGGCGGAAAAGGCTGCGGCACGTAGCAACCGCTTTTCATGCCGGGGCCATGACAGTTTCCGAATCCGACCGCCACCTCGCCGCCGCCCGCGCCCTGCTGGAACAAATCGCCCGCGACCTGAATGCGCCCGTCCAGATCGAGCTGTGGGACGGCAGCCGGGTTCCCTTGGGCGAGGATGCGGGCGATGGCGATGCGCCCGCCTTGCGCCTCGCTGGGCCGGGCGTTCTGCGCAGACTGCTGCGCCGTCCCACGCTGGAGACGGTGGCGCGGCTCTATGCGCAGGGGCGCCTTGCGGTCGTGGGGACGGACCTGCTCGACTTCGTGGAGCGGGTGCGCGCGCGGCGGGTCAAGCTGCGCTTCGCCGACGTGGGAAAGGTGGCCTTGCTCAAGCGCGCCTGGCCGCTGCTTTTCGCGCCTGCTGACGAGGATCGGCTGACCCAGGAATACCAGGGCGATGCGACCGGCCTCGACCGCGCCAAGCGTGACGAGACCGCCTTCATACAGTTCCACTACGACGTTTCCAACGCATTTTACCAACTCTTCCTCGATCCCGAGATGCAGTACTCCTGCGGCTATTTCACCGACTGGAGCAACGGAATCGAGCAGGCGCAGCGCGACAAGCTGGAGATGATCTGCCGTAAGCTGCGCCTACAACCGGGCGAGCGGTTTTTGGACGTCGGCTCCGGCTGGGGCGGGTTGATCTGCCACGCCGCGCGCGAATACGGCGTCCAGGCGCACGGCGTGACGCTGTCGCAAACGCAGTTCGATTGGACCCGCGAGAAGATCGAGCGGGAGGGACTGGGGGACCGGGTGACGGTGGCGCTGCAAGACTACCGGGAGCTTCAGGGGCCGTTCGATAAGATCGCCTCCATCGGGATGTACGAGCACGTCGGCATCGCCAACCTGCCCGGCTATTTCCGCCACCTGAACGGGCTTCTGGCGGATCGAGGGCTCCTGCTCAACCACGGGATCACGCGCGGGGCCAAGTCCTCGAAACGCCGCTTCAACAAGATTCGCCCGGAAAACCGCCTGATCCGCAAATACATCTTCCCCGGCAGCGAACTCGACAACATCGGCAACACGCTCGCAGTCATGGAGGCCCAGCGCTTCCAAATTCACGACGTCGAAGGCTGGCGCGAACACTACGCCCAGACGACGCGCCTCTGGTACCGGGCCCTGATCGACGACGCCGACGCCGCCCGCGCGGAAGTGGGCGACGAAAAATACCGCATGTGGATCGCCTATCTAGCGGGCGTCTCCCTCTCCTTCCAAGACGGCTCGCTCCGCATCTTCCAAACCCTCGCCAGCAAGCATAAGGCAAAGGGTTGGAGCGGCTTGCCGCCGACTAGGGCGGATTTATACCGGGGGTGAGGGGGTGTCTTCTCTTGGCGGCCCCTCGGATAGGGTGTCTCCCCTCAGTCGCGAAGGGCGACAGCTCCCCCTCCGGGGAGCGGGAAGGGGATGGGAGCGTGGGTCGAGTTAGGAACCGCACGAAATTCTCTTCCCGCTCCCCGCTGGGGGAGCTGCCGCGCTTGCGGCTGAGGGGATCGAAAGACTCGTCGCGCTAGCGACACCGCAGGGTGAGGGGCGGCTCCGCTAATTCCGCTCCGCGCTGGAACTAAGGGGCTCGGTGCGCATTACCTCTGAAACGGAGGAGGGCGCATGACTATGCATAGCAAGTATCGAACCGGCTCCGACCGCAATCGCGGAGCCCCGGTGTCCGTCCTCGCGCTGCTCGGTCTTCTCGCGGCGGGTGCGGGGCTCGCCTATGTGAGCGTGAAGCGCACGCAGCCGTACCGAGGTGACCACCGGCCGCCGGACAGCGCGCCCGGGCGCACCAGTCGGCAGCATCGCTACGGCGAGTATGCCGTGATCGGCAATACCGTCACGATCAACAAGCCGCGCGCGGAGCTTTACGCCTACTGGCGCGATTTCGCCAATCTCGGCCAATTCATGGAGAACATCGAGGCGGTCGAGGTGACGGGTCCGGACTCCGCCACCTGGCGGATCAGCGGGCCCGCGGGCTCCACGGTCACCGTCAAGACCCGGGTGGTCGACGACCGCCCGGACGAGCAGATCGCTTGGCGCTCGGTCGAAGGGTCGGAGATCGACACCGAGGGCAAGGTGATGTTCCGCGACGCGCCCGGCGGACGCGGCACGATCGTCGAGGCCATTGTCGCCTATCGTCCGCCAGCAGGCGAAATGGGGCGCTGGATCGCGAAACTGTTCCAGAAGGAGCCCCGCGTTCAAGGCAGGCGGGACCTGAAGCGCTTCAAGATGCTGATGGAAACCGGCGAGGTCGCCACCTCCAAAAATCGCAAGGCCGCCTGAAGGAGGCTCCCAGCATGCGCGCACTGACCTATCATGGAAAGCATGACGTCCGCGTCGACACCGTGCCGGACCCGGAAATCGTCAATCCCCGCGACGCCATCATCGAGGTGACGTCGACGGCGATCTGCGGCTCCGACCTGCATCTCTACAACGGCGTGATCCCGGCCGTCATGAACGGCGACATCCTCGGGCACGAGTTCATGGGCCGCGTGGTCGAAACCGGCCCGGGCAGCACACTCAAGAAGGGCCAGCGGGTGGTCGTACCCTTCACGATTTCCTGCGGGCAATGCTTTCACTGCAACAAGCAGCAATATTCGGCCTGCGACAACTCGAACCCGGCCGAGAATCAGGACCTCACGACGCCGCTTTACGGCCGTCCGGTGAGCGCTCTTTTCGGCTATTCACACCTGACCGGCGGCTATCCGGGCGGGCAGGCGGAATACGTGCGAGTACCGTTTTCCGATGTCGGCCCGATCGTGATTCCCGAGGGCCACGACGACGAAAAGGTGCTGTTCCTCTCCGACATCCTGCCGACCGGGTGGATGGCGGCAGAGAACTGCGACATCGAGGAAGGCGACACCGTCGCCGTCTGGGGCTGCGGCCCGGTGGGGCTTTTCGCGGTGCAGAGCGCCCTGCTGATGGGCGCGCACCAGGTCATCGCGATCGACCATTATCCGCGCCGGTTGGAACTTGCGCGCCAGCTTGGCGCCGAGGTGATCGACTTCACGCAGACGCATGTGCTCGAGGCGCTGATCGAGATGACCGGCGGCGTCGGCCCGGATGCGGTGATCGACGCGGTAGGTATGGAATCGCACGGCTTCGCGGTGGACAACCTGCTCGATACGGTCAAGCAGACCGTCGGCCTGGGGCTCGATCGCGCTCACGTTCTGCGCGAATGCATCATGGCCTGCCGCAAGGGCGGACGCGTCTCGGTGCCCGGCGTTTATGGCGGCTTCATCGACAAGTTCCCGCTCGGCTCGTTCATGGAGAAGGGCCTGCAGATGCGCACCGGGCAAACCCACGTGCAGCGCTACTCGCAGGATCTGCTGAAGCGGATCGAGGCGGACGAGATCGACACGACCTTCCTGATCAGCCACCGCCTGCCGCTCGAAGAAGCGCCCACGGGCTATGCGAACTTCTATTCACAGCAAAACGACTGGACCAAGGTCGTCTTGAAGCCCGGCGCTTGATGCAACCGAAGGCGTAACCGGACTGCCGCTCATGGTTTCTCGCCTTGGCTGGAAAGCCGACGGTGGATGTGGCTCGACGCAACTGCGGCATGGCCCATGGCGACACTGATTTGGTTGAGCGAGGAGACGACGTCGCCGACGGCGTAGAGGCCGTGCACGGACGTCTCCTGGTGCGCGGATACCTCAAGCGGCCCGTCCGCGCTCGCGGTGGCCCCAAGCGCGGTTGCGAGGCCGGATCGAATACGGCAGCCGAGGGCGGAATAGAGGCTATCGTAATCGTCGGCTATGCCGTCGGCGAAGCGAACATGAGCCGCGCCTTGGGCGGCGATGTTGATCTCTGCGATCTCCGTCTTGACGACCTTTACCCCGTGCGCATCCAAGCGCGCCGCGTCCGCTTCCCCCAGATCATCCATCGGCTCACCTAGGGTCAAAAGCGTGATGTCCCGGCTGTAAGTCGTAAGAAACACGGCTTCTTCGACGCCTCCCGCGCCATGGCCGATCACGCCCAGCTTCTGGTCGATCACCTCAAAGCCGTCGCACACCGGGCAATGGCGGACCAGCCCTCGTTTGACCGCCTTTTCAAGGTCTGGCAGCACGGGCTCCACATCCTCCACGCCCGTCGCCAAAATCACGCAGCTGGCCTCGACGGCCTCGTCGCTCCCCTCGATTCCGGCAACGAACCCCCCGCCCTCTCGCGTCAGTAACGAGTCCACATTGCCCTTCCGCAAGGGCGCGCCATAACGAACCGCCTGACGCCGCATCCGATCCAGTAGCTCGTTTCCGGCAACGCCGTCGGGAAAGCCGGCGTGGTTGTGGGACATCGGAATCCAGGAGGCGCGGCTGGACCCGGCGTCGATCAACAGGAAACGGCGCCGGAACCGGGCTAGATAGATGGCTGCGGTCAATCCGCCGGGGCCGCCGCCGATGATCAAGCAGTCGAGCATCAACGGAGCTTCTGGGTGAACCGGGTGGTCCAGGTCTGTGCCCAGGACGCGCCGTACAGGGTGTTGATGAAACGCATGGCCGAGCGACTCTTCATAAGTTTACCGGTTTCTAACGACGCATCGGGGGCTACGGTTCCACACGGCGAGAAAAAGGTGCAACCTAAACAGGGAAACGCCGCCGCCGACGCGGGTGCATAGGCGTAAAGGCGTAAACACAATAGGCTCTAATGATCCAGACGTTCGGCGGGCCGGTACCGGCTCTCGTCCGTGCGTTCGTGGCGGCGGATCCCGGCCCCGGGGTGGCGTGGGCTGCTCAGCAGGGCCTCCAGCGGTCCGCAACGATACATCCGTAGCCACAGATGCGCCACCACGGCGGCGACAGCCACCATCGCCAGGACCTTTAAAAGAGCGTCGGCGGGGGCATGGGCCGTCAGGGCGTCGTGCCAGAAATGCAGCGCGATCAGATGAACGACGTAGAAGGTCAGCGCCATCCGCCCCAGTTCGATCGCGGGCCGAAGCGGGTGCCGCACCCGGTTGCCCAGCCATAGGCAGACTCCCGTCACTGCCGTCGCCGCGCCGGTCGCGCTGATCAGCCACAGCGGCATCAGGCTGTGCGGGCTCGCCATATAGAGGTGCGACCAGCCCGGCGCATCGCCGGGGACGCCGAGGCTCCATCTTGCCACGGCGGAGAGTGCCAGGGCACCGGCTGCCGACATCGTACCATACAGGATCATCCGCATTTGGACTTGCCGGCTTTGCAGATCGCAACGCCCCAGCCACATCCCCACCAGGAACGGCGCGGCCCAGGTGAGCACCGGATACCGTCCGGCGACGAACAGCTTGGCCGTGATGACCGGCAGGCCGTCGCTGAACGTTGGGGCCGTGCGCGAAACCAGTTCCGAGGCGGCGAGCTGGGTCCAGATAAACACAAGCGGCCCGAGGGCGAGCAGGGCGGCCGCCAGGATGAGCAGCCAGCGCTGTGAAGCGCCGACGAGCAGGAATCCCCCCGCGAACAGCAAGCCGTAAGTGGCGAGAATGATATTCGCCTCATGCTCCAGGTGCTGGAGGGCGAGGCCGCCCAGCAGAAACAGAACGAAGGTGCGGAAAATGCGCGCCTTCAGGGCCGCCGTCGACCACTTCGCCGCCAGAAGGGAAAGTCCGATACCCGCCAGCAGCAGGAAAAGGATCGAGGCGCGTCCGTGCGGCACGGCGTAGAGAAGTCCGAGCGCGCTTTCGTGCCCCGTCGGCCCGACGTGAACGGCCACCATGCCGATGATCGCCAAACACCTCGCCACGTCCAGCCCAGTGATGCGTCCGGCGGTTCGCGGCGCTGGCCAGGCGGAAGCGGAATGGAACGCAGCCCTCATTGCACCGGTCCTGCGCCGGTTCGGACCCGTTCGACC
>SKZV01000329.1 GCA_007127165.1 Rhodovibrio sp.
GAGGCTGCCGATGCTGCTCTGGCCGCCATCGAGGAAGCCCGCCAACTGCTCACGGACATCGAGTCCTTCGAGCCGGAGGCCGCGGCACACCTGCAGGCAAGCATCACCGCAATCAGTGCCGGATCGCTCGACGCGCTCGACTTCTACATGTTTGACGAGCGCCGTGAAGGCAACGAGGCCATGCTGGACGTGCGCCGCGAGATTGCCGAGGCCGGTGAGCGGCTCACCGCCCTTGGTGCGCGCTATGCCGCGGACCTGGGAGCGGAGGTCGAGACCGTCGGCGCGCGCTCGCGTCAGGCCCTCGTCGCGTCCTGGGGTTCGATCTTTGCCGTCTTGCTGAGCACAGGCTCGGCCTGGGCCGTGGTTTCCGCCTCGGCGGTGCGTCCGCTAGTGCGCGTTACTGGTTCGGTAAACGAACTGGCGCGGGGCTAGCTGGACGTCGCCGTGCCCTATCGCGGCCATAAGGACGAGATCGGACAGCTTGCCGAAGCGCTGGAGGTGTTCCGTGACAACGCCCGCCGCGCGCAGGAGTACGCCAAGAAGTAAGAGATCGACCGCAGCCGCCGCGAAGCCCGGCTGGAGGCGAGGTCGAAGGCCGTTCAGGGTTTTCAGGACACGACCAACGGCATCATTCAACGTCTGGGTGTCACCGCGGAACAGCTTAGCTCCGGCGCGCAGACTCTCACCGTAACCGCCGGTACAACGCGCGACTCCGCGCAGGAGGTCGCCGTTGCCGCGAGCGACGCCTCCGCCAGCGTCCAGACAATAGCAAGCGCCGCCGAGGAACTCACCGCCTCGATGCGCGAGATCGCTGGACAGGTGCAGCATTCCACCGACATCACCGGCAAGGCCGCAGAGAATGCCCGTGGCACCGGCCTGACAATCAACAACCTCTCGCAGTCGGCGGAGCGAATCGGTGAGGTGATCGGCCTGATCAATGAAATCGCGGAACAAACGAACCTGCTGGCTCTCAACGCGACGATCGAGGCCGCACGCGCCGGAGAAGCGGGCAAGGGTTTTGCCGTGGTGGCCGGAGAAGTGAAGAGCCTCGCCAGCCAGACCGCTAAGGCCACGCAGGACATCCGGACCCAAGTCGATACGATTCAGACGGAGACGCGGGCTGCCGTCGCCGAGGTGGACGGCATTATCAAAACCATCGACGAGATGAACGCCATCGCAGGCACGATTGCCGCGGCAATGCACGAGCAGCAGGCGACGACCGGCGAGATTGCCCGCAACGTGCAACAGGCGGCGACAGGAACCGACAGCGTGGCCGAGACGATCCAGGCGGTGCACTCCGGCACGACGGAAACCAGCGACGCTTCGGACGCGCTGCTCACGTCATCGGGGGCGCTTTCGAAAGATGCCGCGCTTCTGCGTGGCGAGGTCGAGCGTTTCCTAAGCGAAGTGCGCTGGACCTCCGATAACGAGCGCCGCCGCTATGAACGCCATCCGCTCCTTTTGAAGTGCCGCGTCCTGGCCGCCGGCCGGAGCTTGCCGGCCGTCATGTGCGACCTCGCGGCAGGAGGGGCCCGCGCGGCCCTAGAGACACCCCTGCCCATGCGCAGCAAAGCGAGCCTGGAAATTCCATGCCTCAGCGAGCCCGTCGCGGCGACGGTCGTCCACCACGACGACACCGGCACCGGATTCGCCTTCGACAAGCAGTTAGAGGAAGGTTTGGCCGAGCGCATTGCTGGAGCGCTATGATTTCGAGCCACTTTGGCTTGATATCTGCATCGCCCAGTAAAACAAAGGCTCAGAGCGGAATGGCGATTCGGAGATACGACCTACGTTTGTACGAACTTGCCAGCACTATTCACGTGTAGACGCAGAGAAAAAGCCGCATTCCCGTCGCGGCGGGTCGGTCTGCGGCTTGCGATATTTTCTTTCTCCGGTTGGAACCAATTCTGCCTGAACGGCCTACCTATCACGCGTCCCTAATGGATAGCACCACCACTATCTCGCCCCGTCGCGCCCCCCAGCGACGGGGCGTTCTTTTCAGTTCACGGCGCTATGCTCATGGACCCGGAATTGCGCGACCTGATATGCCGAACGTGGAGGATCTTGGAGGAGATTGGAGCCGACGAGCCGATGTGCTTCGAGTGCACCGTGCGCGTGATTCTACTGGCGCGCCCCGAGATGGACTTCGCAGATGCCAAGGCGGCTGTGCGCTTCGTGTTGAAAGGTGAGGAATAGCGACCGCGCCCGCAGGAGATACGCGGCAAAAACAAAGCAGTGGTGACACGAATTCCACGTCGTTTCGTGCGTATTCGCTAAGTCCTTGGTGCGGGCGGTGGGACTCGAACCCACACTCCATAAGGACCGGGATTTTAAGTCCCGTGCGTCTACCGGTTCCGCCACGCCCGCCACCGGGAGCATCTTTCGAAGGAAAGCGGCACTCCGCCTTCCCAGAAAAATCCTCCCAAGCGACTCCTTACAGCCGCTGTGGCTCCGGTATAGCAACCAGAGCGGGCGCAGGCGATAGCCTTGCCGTTTTTATCTCCTCCGCCATCAGGTCGGCTGCGGCGTGGGATCCATACCGCCGCCTTCGCCGCCAGGCTTCTTCCGGCCCGCTTTCGGGACGGATGCAGCAGGCTTCTTTGGGGCCTCCTGCTGACTGCCGGGTTCCGGACCGTTGCGCGGCGGCTCGCCCGACATCACGCGTTGCGCTTCGTCGGCGGTAAGGCTTTCATACTCCATCAGCGCCTTTGTCAGCCTGTGCAGGTCGTCCATGTGCTCGATCAGCACCCGCCGCGCGCGGGCTTCCGCCTCATCGACGATGCGCCGGACCTCCTCGTCGATCAGCCGTGCTGTGTGCTCGCTGATCGAACTTTCGCGGGTTAGCTGGTCCCCCAGGAAGACTTCCTGCTGGTTCCCGGCGTAGCAAAGCGGTCCAAGGCGCTCACTCATGCCCCATTCCGTCACCATGCGCTGGGCCAGTTCCGTGGCGCGTCTGATATCGTCGCTTGCGCCGGTAGTGACGTCCTCCGCGCCATAGATCAACTCCTCGGCAAGCCGTCCGCCGAACATCATCGCAAGACGCGATTCGATTTCGACCTTCTGATAGCCGTAGCGGTCCTTTTCCGGCAGCGCCACCGTGACACCCATCGCCTGTCCCCGCGGCACGATGGAGATCTTGTGCAGCGGATCGTTGTGCGGCACGAACATGCTGATGATGGCGTGCCCGGCCTCATGATAGGCAGTCAGTTCCCGCTCCTCTTCGCTCAACACGATGGAGCGGCGTTCCGCGCCGATCAGCACCTTATCCTTCGCAGCCTCGAAGTCGCGCTGGGTAACGGCGCGCTTGTTCTGCCGGGCGGCAAGCAGGCTGGCCTCGTTCACCAGGTTCTCGAGATCTGCGCCGGAGAAACCGGGAGTGCCGCGCGCGATGCGCTTAACATCGACGTGCGGAGCCAGCGGCACACGCTTCATATGCACGCGCAGAATCTGCTCGCGTCCCTTCACGTCGGGGTTCGGCACCGTAATCTGGCGATCGAAGCGGCCGGGACGGGTCAGCGCCGGGTCCAGCACGTCCGGCCGGTTGGTTGCCGCGATCAGAATGACGCTCTCATTCTTTTCGAAGCCATCCATCTCGCTCAGCAACTGGTTGAGGGTCTGCTCCCGCTCGTCGTTGCCGCCGCCGAGGCCCGCGCCGCGCTTACGTCCGAGCGCGTCCAACTCGTCGATGAAGACAATGCAGGGGGCGTTCTTCTTCGCCTGCTCGAACATGTCGCGCACACGGCTCGCGCCGACACCGACGAACATCTCGATAAAGGCGGAGCCGGAGATTGTGAAGAACGGCACGCCCGCCTCACCCGCAATCGCCCGGGCGAGTAGGGTCTTGCCGGTACCCGGCGGCCCCACGAGCAGCATACCCTTGGGGATCTGACCGCCGAGGCGTTGAAATTTCTGCGGATTGCTGAGGAATTCCACGACCTCCTGGAGTTCCTGTTTCGCCTCGTCGATCCCGGCCACATCGGCAAAAGTGTTCTTCCGGCTGTCTTCGTTGAGCAGCTTCGCCTGGGACTTGCCGAAACTCATCGCCCCGCCCGGCCCCTGGCGCGCCCGCGACATGAAGTAAACGATCACGCCGATAAGCAGCAACATTGGCACCCAGGACAGCAGGATGCTCCACATCGTCCGATCGTCGCTGGTGGGCTGCACCTCGATGCGTACGTCGTGTTCGCGCAGCATCGGAGTCACCTCGACGGCGGGCGGCGCGTAGGAGCGGAACTCCTCTCCGTCGATCAATTCGCCGCGGATTTCCTCGCCCTCGACCGTGACTTGCTGAACCTCGCCAGCCTCGACCCGGTCCATGAACTGACTGTAGTCCAACTCCTGGATGGTCGGGTCCTGTCGCGCACCCTGGCTCAAGGACAGGAACACGATGACCACGAGGGCCAGTACGATCCAGGGTAGAAATCGGCGGAATTGTTCGGACATAAGCGCTGCCAAGTCTTGCCGTGAAAACAACCCGGTGGATACTTCTGCCGGGCGCGGGAGCCATTCATAAGCCACATAGGCATGATGGCGGAAGGGTCAAGGCAAGAGTGGTGCCTCACCGCCAAACGCACTTCGCCTGCTTGCGGCTTGGCGGACCGCTGCCGGATTGTCGGAGCATTCGCATTTTATAACGGGCAGGAACGCTCCGACACAGTTTCCCGGCGGATACTCGTGTAGGAAAGCGGTTCGTTTGTCCCGTAACCGACTTAGAACCGGACTTTGCCGCGGGTAAAGAAAGTTTGGCTCTTGTGCTTCGGCGGCGTCGCCTTGCGGTGACCGCGATGCGTGAGGCGATGGGCTTTCATGCGGTTGGCGTGCTTTCCGCGCTTCATCGGAACCTCCCTCGTTGTCCAGGTGTCGCAGGTAAAGTTCGCTGACATCACTTCGCCTGCCAAAATGACGTGGGGAAAGGTCCAAGGGTGCGCAACCCCGACGAAAGGGGAGCGCCCGGGAAGGTCTGGCCCTTTCCCGCCGCCTCTGGCATGGAAAGAGATTGGCATTCCAACCGACAACACCTAATACCACGAGGATTCACCATGACAGGGCGCTTACAGGACAAGGTCGCAATCGTCGTAGGAGCCGGCTCTTCGGGTCCCGGCTGGGGTAACGGCAAGGCCACCGCGGTTCTTTTCGCACGGGAAGGCGCAAAGGTCGCCTGTGTCGATCTCAACGAGGCTGCGGCCGGGGAAACCGCCTCGATTATTGAAGGCGAAGGCGGTGTGGCCGTTGCGCTGCAAGCCGACGGTTCAAAGGGGCCGGAGGTCGAGGCGATGGTCAAAGCCACGCTGGAGCGTTTTGGGCGGATCGACGTGCTGCACAACAACGTCGGCATCCTGGAACTCGGAGGGCCGGTGGAGGCGAGCGAGGAGTCTTGGGACAAGGTCATGGCGGTGAACCTCAAGTCGATGTTCCTGACCTGTAAGCACGTGCTGCCCGTGATGCAGGCGCAGAAGTCAGGGGCCATCGTCAACGTCGCGTCGATTGCGGGCATCCGCTGGACCGGGGTGCCCTATATCTCCTACTCGACCAGCAAGGCAGGCGTGATTCAGTTCACCCAGTCGGTGGCTCTACAACACGCCGCAGAGGGCATCCGGGCCAATGCGATCCTGCCCGGCCTGATGAACACGCCGATGATCGTGGAACCGTTGAAAGGCGTCTACGCCGAGGGTGATGTGGACGAGATGATTCGTCTTCGCAACGCCCAGTGCCCGACCGGCAAGATGGGAGACGCCTGGGACGTCGCGAATGCCGGGCTGTTCCTGGCCTCCGACGAGGCCAAATACATCACCGCAACCCAGCTTGTTGTGGACGGCGGGCTCACAGCAAAGATTTCGTAAGCCCGCCACCTTGGGTGGACGCGTACTATCACACAGCCGTTAGCAGGTTGCGGGAAAGGCTCAAGGCGTCCTCGGGCGCCACGGCGCGGCAGTTCGAGGCGAGCATTGCGCTGTTCTCCGGATGGAACATCGCCTCCGCCAGCCGTTCCGCATCGCCTTCGTTCAGTCCGTCGCCCCTGACGTCCAGCGGTAACTGCAGGTCCCGCAAGAATCCCTCGAACGCGCGGTCGAGGGCATGGGCGAAAGCCTCATCGCTGGTACCGGGATGACGCAGCACGTTGAAAGCGTCGCCAACCGCCGCATGGCTTCCGGGTGCCGCCTCCGCGTTCCAGCCAAGTGTGGCGCGCAGCGACAGCGCCACCGCGCGGCCGTGCGGTACGCCCGCGAGCGAGCCGAGCGCGTGCCCCATCGCGTGCGCGACCCCGGTTCCCGCGCGATCGATCGCCATTCCGGCAAGAGAGGC
>SKZV01000200.1 GCA_007127165.1 Rhodovibrio sp.
ACCGTCGCCGTGGCCTCCGCCGCGATCAGCACCGCGAGATAGGACAGCATCACCAGCAGCACCGCGACGTAGAGCCCGGTCCCATAACGTACCCGCACGAAATCGACGAGGCTGCGTCCATGCGGCAGCGCCCGGCGCATCTTCGCACCCAGCGGAATCAACAAAAGGCGCGGCGCGGCGACCCCGACGGCATAGCCCAGCAGCGCGGTGACGCCGCCCCAGGTCGCCGCTTCCGCCGGGGAAAACAGGATCCAGGCCCCGAAGATCGAGGCGAGCAGCGTCGCAATTCCGGTACGGGTATTGAAGCTGTTGCGCGCCACGAGAAATTCGTCGAGGCCGCCCTTGCCAGTGCGCCCGATGCGGATGCCTGCGATCACGAAGGCGGCGGTTCCGGCAATGAGCAAAAAGGCGGTTACGATTTCTGTCATGGCAGATGGACCTCCACTGTGCCGGTTCGGACCGAAGGCGGTACGAACGAGGGGAGATCCGGAGAAATGCAGCTTCGCTCAGGAGGGACAGTCGAATCCGTTCTTCCCTGCGCCGGCATGACCCGGATCAGGTTCGAAGGGTCGCCGCGCCAACCGCTTCCTGCTTTGCACGAAGCGGGTTCAGCAGCTTCTCAGCCCCTTGCCGGGGCTCCCCCAGAAACCGGAGGGAACACTGCGCCAGGGTTCGCGATGCGTCAAGAGGGCGCGCAACGGCGCCGCGCTGCGCCACGGAGTCCCGATCGGTTTACTCTTGCGCAACAAAATTGCGCCTTCTCCAGTTCCGGTCTTCGAAGCTTTGCCATGTCCTTGGCCGATCCGGCAGCTTCCTTTCGTTCTCCTGTCCGCGCGTGCGCGACGCATTGCCGCGACGGGCGCTGTCTCTTATCCTTCATGATGGAAACGAATAACGAACGGCGCGCGGCTGCTTTAATCAGCGGCGTGAACGCCGGCGCCACTGACACGCAAGGAGGCGAACCGCCATGGCTTCCGCTTCGAAGACCCTTCCGAAGGTCTCGCTTCAGGACAAGTATGCGCTTGAAAGCGGCCGCATCTTCCTGACCGGCACGCAGGCCCTGGTGCGCCTGCCGATGATGCAGCGCCAGCGCGACGTCGCGGCGGGGCTGGACACCGCGTGTTTCGTGACCGGCTATCGCGGCAGCCCGCTCGGCGGACTCGACCAGCAGTTCTGGAGCGCCAAGCCCTTCCTGGATCGCAGCGCCATACACTTTCAGCCGGGCGTCAACGAGGATCTGGCCGCCACCGCCGTCTGGGGCAGCCAGCAGGGCGACATCTTCCAGGACTTCAACCGGGATGGCGTTTTCGCCATGTGGTACGGCAAGGGGCCGGGCGTCGACCGCTCCGGCGACGTGTTCCGCCACGGCAACATGGCGGGGACGGCGAAACATGGCGGCGTGCTGTTGCTGGCGGGCGACGACCACATGGCGAAGTCCTCCACCGTCGCGCACCAGACGGAATATGCCTTCCAGGACGTGATGATCCCGGTGCTTTCTCCCTCGGGCGTGCAGGAGTTCATCGACCTCGGGCTCTACGGCTGGGCGATGAGCCGGTTTTCCGGCTGTTGGGTCGGCTTCAAGACAATCGCGGATACGGTGGAAAGCGCCGCCTCGGTCTCCATCGACCCGGAGCGTCTTCAGATCGTTACGCCGGACGATTTTGAGATGCCGGAAGGCGGGCTCAACATCCGCTGGCCCGATGAGCGCCTGGAGCAGGAAGCCCGGCTGCACCGCTACAAGCTCTACGCCGCGCTTGCCTTCGCGCGCGCCAACGGGCTCGACAAGCGGGTGATCGACAGCCCCAAGCGCCGCCTGGGCATCGTCACCACGGGGAAAGCCTATCTCGACCTGCGCCAGGCCATGGACGACCTCGGGATCAACGAGGCGCTAGCGGCGGAGATCGGGCTTTCGGTCTACAAGGTCGCGATGCCCTGGCCGCTGGAGCGCGAGGGCGTGCGCGCCTTTGCCGAAGGGCTTGAGGAAATCCTCGTGGTCGAAGAGAAGCGGGCGCTGATCGAAAACCAGTTGAAGGAGCAGCTTTACAACTGGCGCGAGGACGTGCGCCCGCGCGTGATCGGCAAGTTCGACGAGGAGCGGAACTGGCAGTTTCCTTCCAACGGCGAGTTGACCCCCGCCATGATCGCCCGCGTGATCGCGCGGCGAATCGGGCGCTATTACGACAGCCCGCGCATCCACGAGCGCCTGCGCTTCCTCGAAGACAAAGAGCGGGCGCTGAACAAGGAGCCGTCGCCGCTGACCCGTCTGCCGTATTACTGTTCCGGCTGTCCGCATAACACCTCGACGCGCACACCAGAGGGCAGCCGGGCGCTGGCCGGGATCGGCTGTCACTACATGGCGCTGTGGATCGACCGCAACACCCAGACCTTTACCCAGATGGGCGGCGAGGGGGCAACCTGGATCGGGCAGGCGCCCTTCTCGAAGACCGAGCATGTTTTCGCCAACCTGGGCGACGGAACTTATTACCACTCAGGCATTCTTGCGATCCGGGCCGCCGTGGCGGCGGGCGTGAACATTACCTATAAGATTCTCTACAACGACGCCGTCGCCATGACCGGCGGGCAGCATGTGGACGGGCCGCTCGACCCGATCCGCATCACGCAACAGCTTGCGGCCGAGGGTGTGAAGACCATTCGCGTGGTCTCGGACGAGCCCGACAAGTACCCGCTCAACGCCGGTTGGGCGCCTGGAACGACCGTGACGCACCGCGACAAGCTGGACAGCGTGCAAAAGGAACTGCGCGAGATCCCCGGCGTCTCCGCGCTGGTCTACGACCAGACCTGTGCGGCGGAGAAGCGGCGGCGGCGCAAGCGCGGCAAGTTCCCCGATCCGGCCAAGCGGGTGTTCATCAACGATCTGGTCTGCGAGGGCTGCGGCGACTGCTCGGCCAAGTCGAACTGCGTCTCCGTCGTTCCGCACGAGACCGAGTTCGGCACCAAGCGCGCCATCGATCAGTCCACCTGCAACAAGGACTATTCGTGCCTCAAGGGGTTCTGCCCCTCCTTCGTGACCGTCCACGGCGGCCAGCCGCGCAAGCGCGTCGCGGCGGCGAGCGAAACCGAAAACTGGGCCGAATTGCCGGAACCGAAGTTGCCGGAGATCGCGGAGCCTTTCGGCGTCCTCGTCACCGGCGTCGGCGGCACCGGCGTCGTGACCATCGGTCAGGTGCTCGGCATGGCCGCGCACATCGAGGGCAAGGGCTGCACCGTGCTCGACATGACCGGTCTGGCGCAGAAGGGCGGCGCGGTGATGAGCCACGTCCGCATCGCCAATGCACCGGAAGACATCCATGCCGCCAAGCTCTCGGCTGGCGGGGCGAATCTTGTCCTTGGTTGCGATCTGGTCACGGCGGCTGGATACGACGCACTGGCGAAGATGGAGCCCGGTAAGAGCGGCGTGGTGTTGAACACCCACGAAATTATCACCGGCGACTTCACCAAGAACCCGGACTACAGTTTCCCCGGCCAGCGCCTGCAAAAGCGGGTGCGCGACGCGGTTGGCGACCAGCGGCTCGACATGATCGAGGCGACCGGGATCGCGACCGAACTGATGGGCGATTCGATCTACACCAACCCCTTCATGATGGGCTTCGCGTGGCAGCGCGGGCTGATCCCGATTTCCAGGGAGGCCATCGAGCAGGCCATCGAACTCAATGGCGTGGCGGTCGAGGCGAACAAGCAGGCGTTCCTCTGGGGCCGCCGCGCTGCGCACGATATGAAGGCGGTTCTGGCCGCCGCCGAACCGGCGGAGGAGCACGCCGCCATGGGCTCCGAACACCTCTCGGAAACCCTGGAAGAGGCGATTTCCCGGCGTGGGGAGTTCCTCACCGATTACCAGGACGCCGCCTACGGCGAGCGTTACCGCAGGCTTGTCGAGCGCGCCCGCGAGGCCGAACGCAAGGCCGCGCCGGAAAGCGACGCGCTGGCCTGGGCCGTGGCGAAGAGCTACTTCCGCCTGCTGGCGATTAAGGACGAGTACGAGGTCGGCCGCCTCTACACCACCGGCGAGTTCGCGAAGAAGCTGAACCGGCAGTTCGAGGGCGATTACAAGCTGAGTTTCCACCTCGCTCCGCCGATCCTGGGGGAGAAGGACCCGGAAACCGGCGAGCCGAAGAAGCGGGAGTTCGGGCAGTGGGTCTTCCCGGTCTTCAAGTTGCTCGCAGGCATGAAAAAGCTGCGCGGCACCCGCCTCGACCTCTTCGGCTATACGGCGGAACGCAAGCGCGAGCGCGCCCTGATCGGCGACTTCGAACGGTTGATGGACGAGGTGCTCACCGGCCTCACCCGCGACACCCACGGCCATGCGGTGGCGCTTGCGAGCCTGCCACAGCAGGTGCGCGGCTTCGGCCATGTGAAGATGTACAACCTGGAAAAAGCGAAGGCGCGCGAGGGCGAGCTTCTGGAAGCTTTCCGCCATCCGGAGCCGCACCGCACGGCGGCGGAGTAGGCGGAAGAGGGGAGCGTCCTTTCCTTTGTCCCAAAGAGGCCGTTGCAACGCGGGCGAAGCAACGCTATTTTCCTCGCCGACTCGCGATGGGTTCACGTAAGGGTGGATCGAATCGCTGTTGGGGCGTAGCCAAGTGGTAAGGCAACGGTTTTTGGTACCGTCATTCCCTGGTTCGAATCCAGGCGCCCCAGCCAACACATTCCCGATTCCAGGACGACAGGATAAAGGCGGCCCGGCAGCCAACTGCCTTGCCGCCACGTTCGGCCCGTCACACGCGGAATCGCCATGCGCGGGCTTGGCGGCCAAGGCCGCCAACCCGTTTTGAACCGCACCCCCTTACCCGACTACGCTCGGCAGGAGGTGGCCGGATCAACTCGCAGTTGGTGGCTTGGCCGCTTGGTCCGGCCATGACGGAAATGCTTTTTTGTCCAGAACTTCGTCCTGAACCGGACCCTAAAGCACGATGACTTCAAGCCACTCCGGCTTATCGCAATCGCCTCGCAACCCAGCTACCTGGAGCGAAATAGCGATTCCGGCACTGGTCATCCTGCTCTAGAAATCATCGTTTCCCTCAGGCGGGTCGTCCGCAGCGGGATCGTCACCCATCGTGTCGTCCGCGGGAGGCTGTTCCTCCATGGGCTCCTGCTCCATGGGTTCCTGTTGCTCCATGGGCTCGTCGTCCATCGGTTCGACGTCGTTGTCGTCGCCGCAAGCCGCGACGAGGAGCGACAAGGCAAATACACTGCTAACCGCGGTAACCGCTTTACGCATCTCTAACCCTCCGAATTTGAAAGCTCGACCGTGCTCTTCCTGACGGCTCCCTGCATTTTTTTCTTCTCACAAATCTAACATTTGGCGGCCCTGGAAGTTCCGAACCCCGAAGGATCAAAAGAGGGGGCGTTGTTCCTATATGGCGATAACCGGCGTCTTGCCGGGTTGCCAGGACGTCCCGGCTATGGCTCGTGGGATAGGGGAAGTCTCGTGTATCATGGCAAAATGCAGCGTGTTTCGAAGAACATATGATAATCTTGATGTGAAGGGGAGCGCATCGGCGCAGGCCGGATACGCGCGCACCCGTCAACTCTGAATGACAGGGAACGAAAAGGGCCACGCTCATGCTACAGCGGCTCTCGCCCGACCGGCGAGCGGAGATCAAGGCCGACTACGCGGACCGCAAATGGTGTTTCATGCCGGTGACCACGACGGGAGGCTGGATCGGCCTTGCCATCGCGGTGGCTGGCGAAGACGGCTACCGGGAGTTGCCTCTGGATGAGGTTTACGCCGATAGTTACGCGGAAATGAACCGCTTCGCCGACGAACTCAATGCGGAGATCGGGTGTTCTCCGATCATGGGCGCGCAGATCGTCGCCGCGACGCCCCACGCCAATGGCGAATCGTAGACCAGCCAACGGCAGGCTATGAACCGGAGACTCTCCCGAGACCCTTGACGTGCGATCCGCGATCCCACGTGACTGGTCCGGGATGTGCAGGACTATTGCGTGATAACGCCGTTCGAACGCGACGGCGCCGCGGAGCTCTTGCTGCGAGCATGAAGTAACTTGCGAGCGATCTGGGTTGCCGTGCCCTAAGGCTCTCCTTTCTGAGCGACAATCAATGGCAGGATGCGGCCGCCTTGGCCCACAGGCCACGTCTTGTGGCCCTGCTGTCCGATTAAAAGCGCTGGCCGCTGCGGCGTGTCGGCATTTTCCGTGAGCCCTCTCGGTCTAGAGCGCATTTCGTTCCGATTGAATCGGAACGGCGCTCTAGCCTCTTGTTTTTGCGCATTTTCTAGCGGCGAACCGGTGTCCACTTCGCCGGAAAATGCTCTAG
>SKZV01000310.1 GCA_007127165.1 Rhodovibrio sp.
AAGGTGACGGAAGGCTTCCAGCGCCTGTTCCCCGGCGAGGGCTGACCTTCACGCATTGGAGCGAGGCGGCACCCCCAAGCCGTCGCTTTCTTTAAGCGACCGGCGCCCCTCGCTCCCCACCGAAAGGCCGCCGGGCGTGCGCCCGCCCGCGCGCCGGAGCCAAGCCCTTCGCGCCCGCCCGGAAATGCCCGCCCGCCGGACGGCCGCAAGCGGCCAACTCCAGCCGCGCGCGGCGGCGACCCTGGCGGCCTTTCGGTTGGTTTTGGGGATCTGCGTTTTGACAGGAGAATCACCGATGAGTAGAAGGTAACTTACTGAACACGCGACAGAGGCTGTATGAACCGGATTATCCCAACGTTACAGCCCTGTTTTACGGTTGACGACGTTTTCGAAGAGGTGCTTGGAGACTACGTGCTCGAATTCCCGTTGGCGCGCGAGGTGTCGCGATCCGATGGGAAGCTGCTCAAGGTGCACCTGATGTCGGTTCGGATGGTGGATACGCGGTTGTTCAAGGATGGAAAGCGCGGCTTATACAATTTTGTCTTTGGGATTTGCAGCATGGAGCCGGGAGGCACGCTCCCCAAGTGATCTCTATTTTACACGAGCGGCGGTGCGGAGGTACGTTCGCGAGACCCATCGCGCGGAGGTTTTAGACGCGGTTTGCCGCGCTTCGACGCTGCTGATCGGAAGAGCGCGGCCGAAAATCATTACAATGAGCACATTCGATGCCGGGCTCCCGGAGAGGGCGCTCGACAAGTATCGTAGGCTGGCATCGGCGGTTCAGTCGGAAGGCTATACGTGTCGGCGTTCCGTGGTCGATGAGGATGGCCGTTTACAGTGGCTGTTTGAGCGCGCGGATTGAATAAACGCTGTTCAGCGATTAGACTGCGTTAAATTGGAGGATCGCCATGTGG
Organism: Rhodovibrio sp.; assembly: GCA_007127165.1. Lineage (GTDB taxonomy): Bacteria > Pseudomonadota > Alphaproteobacteria > Kiloniellales > Rhodovibrionaceae > SKZV01. Next base: position 915 of record SKZV01000310.1, read on the forward strand.
ACGGTAGAGCAGCAAAGACGGTTAAGCGACGATGTGAGAACCGCCCTGCAGGAGAGGCATCGCAGCGAGTCCCCTGCGTTGGTCGCCAGGCGACGCGAACTCGTGCGCCAAGCCGAAGAAGAGTTGCGCGCCGAGGTCGAGGCCGAGCGGGCGAAGGAAGAGACGTCTTAACCGTCCTTCCGCCGCCCCTCCTTCTGACGATCCCATGACACTCCCATCCTGACGCCTGCCTCCGCCTCTTCGGCGCGGGGGCAGACGTGAGGAGTCTTTCCTGACAATCGACTGCTTTTGAAAGCCCGTCGCGGAGAACCGCGCGGCCCTTTGGCGTGCCCTGCTTTTCGGGATCGTCGAAGCGGCTCGCGCGGCCCGGCCCACGGGCTTTTTCCGTGCCCGGCCAAGGCCGCCCGTCCCGCGTGGCGACAACCTTTCGTCCTGGGCGCTCTCCCTTAAAAACCAAACAGATGCGAGAGAGCGACAATGACCATCGAGCAATCCTTCGTTCAGCACTTCCAGAGCGAGGTGCATCAGGCCTACCAACGTCAAGGCTCCAAGCTGCGCGCGCTCGTGCGCAGCAAGAGCAGCATCAAGGGCGCGACGACCACGTTCCAGAAGGTCGGCAAGGGCGCGGCATCGGTGAAACCGCGCCACGGCCAGATTCCGACGATGAACCTGGAACACGAGCCCGTCTCGTGTCAGCTCTACGATTACTACGCCGGCGATTGGGTGGACAAGCTGGACGAACTAAAAACCAACGTCGACGAGCGCATGGTGATCGCCAACGCCGGAGCCTACGCGCTGGGCCGCAAGACCGATGAGTTGATCATCACGGCCTTGAACGCCTCCCCCAACACCGCCGGAGACGGCAGCACCGGCCTGACCCGCGACAAGGTGTTGGAAGCCTTCGAGATGCTGGGCGCGGAAGACGTGCCGGACGACGGCGACCGCGTGGCCGTGGTGGGCTGGAAGCAGTGGTCGGACCTGCTCGCCATCGACGAGTTTTCCAACGCCGACTACATCGGCTCCGAGGAACTGCCCTGGAAGGGGACGCAGGCCAAGCGCTGGCTGGGCACCCTCTGGATGGCCCACTCCGGACTGACGCTCAATACTGGCGCGCGCCAGTGCCATTGGTTCCACAAAAGCGCCGTCGGCCATGCCTCCGGCTCGGACGTGAAGAGCGACATAACTTGGCATGGCGACCGCGCCGCGCACTTCGTGAACAACATGATGAGCCAGGGTGCTTGCCTGATCGACGACAAGGGCGTCGTGACCATGCCCGCCGCCGAATAGCGAGGCCAACAAAAAGGAGTGCGTCTCATGGCTTTTCAGGCGCGTAATCTCAGCGTGCTGGCCTACGCCAACGGCTTCACGCTTTGGCACTACACCACCGTCGATCCCGCCGAGAGCGTCGCGGGCGAGGGTTACTTCGACCCGGCGGCGGAGATGCTGCGTCCGGGCGACGTGATCTTCGCGAACGTCGACACCGACGCCGCCATCGCCGCGCGCAGCTATCACGTTGCGACGGCGACCGATGGGCGCGTGACGGTCGCCGCGAGCGGCTAAAGGGTAGGCCCTCTCTCCCATTGCGAGTAGGCCCTCTCCCTCCCATTGCGAAGAGCAATGGGCCCCTCCCTCTCCCGCCTTGCCGGAGAGGGGAAGCCGGTAGCGTCGCTTGCTTTCCCCTCTCCCGCTTCTCGGGAGAGGGAGGGACCCGCCGTTCTTCACGGCGGGAGGGTGAGGGCCTTCCTTCAACAAAACCATAAAGCACAAAAAAAGGAGACCCCTCGATGCCCACCACCGCCGCCGAGCTGTGCACCCGCGCGCTGATCGCGCTGGGTGCGCGGCCTATCGCCAGCCTGGAGGAAACCGGGGTCGAGGCGCAGGTCTGCCGGACGCTCTATCCTGGACTGCGCGACACCCTGCTGACCGCCCACCCCTGGAGCTTCGCCACCGCGCAGGCGGGGCTGCCGCGTCTGGCCGCCTTGCCGGTTGCGGATTTCCGCCACGCCTTCCAACTGCCGGACGGATTTCTGCGTGCGCTCTCCGCCGGACGCGGGCCGCGCGGGCGCGGGCTGGAGTACCGCATTGCCGAGAATCGGCTGCACGCAAACGCGGGGGAGGTGGTTCTCACCTACATTCACCGGATGCCGGAGAGCGAGTTCCCGGCGTTTTTCCAGCACGCGCTGACCGCCCGCCTCGCCGCCGAGTTCTGCCTGCCGATCACCGAGAGCATCAGCCGCGCCGAAGCCCTGATGCGCATTGCCGAGGGCGCGTTCCAGCAGGCCAAGCAGATCGACTCGCAGCAGGACGCACCGCCGCGCATCGAGGACTTCGCCCTCTTCGAAGCGCGGTGGTGATATGACCCGGCAGTACACCTACAAAACCAACTTCTCCGCCGGGGAGTTGTCGCCGCGCCTGTTCGGGCGTGGCGACATCAAGGCGTGGGAGAACGGCGGCAGCCGCTTGCGCAACGTGGTGCTGCAACCCACCGGAGGCCTTACGCGGCGGCCGGGGATGCACTTCCTGGCCGAGGTGCCGGGCAAGGCGCGGATGATCGCCTTCGAGTTCAACACCGAGCAGATCTTCCTGCTCGTGCTGAGCCATTTCCGCATGGACGTCTATCAGGACGGCTATCTGGTCGCGGGAAACATCTCTGCGCCCTGGCCGCGTCAGGAGCTTGACCACCTCAATTGGGTGCAGAACGCGGATACGCTTTTCGTCGCGCATCCGCAGTTCCAGACCCGGCGCATCACCCGTACCGGCTTCGAAAGCTGGACGATCACGCCGTTCGACTTCACCAACAAGGGCGTGCGGGAGATGATCCCGCACTTCAAGTTCGCCACGCGCGACGCCACGCTGACGCCTTCCGGCACGACCGGAAGTGTCCGGCTCACCGCGTCGGAGCCGGTCTTCGCGGAGCAAGGCCATATCGGCGTTCCCTTTCGCCTTTCGGGCGGGATGGTGCGGATCACGGCGGTTGTCAGCGAGACCGAGGCCGACGCCGAGGTGCGCGTCGATCTGGAGCACACGACACCCACAAAGGACTGGACCGAGGCCGCGGTGAGCCAAGTGCGCGGCTGGCCACGCACCGTGGCGTTTCACCAGAACCGCCTGGTGCTGGGCGGGATGCGCGATCTGCCCAACCACATCTGGATGAGCGAGATCAACGACATCTACAGCTTCGATCTCGGGACCGGCGAGTCGGACGAGGCGATTCACTTTGAACTGCTGTCCGATCAGGTGAACGCGATCCGGGGAATGCTCTCCGGCACGAACCTGCAAGTGCTGACCAGCGGCGGGGAGTGGCTGGTCACCGGCGATCCCCTGACCCCCGCCAGCGTGCAGGTGAAGCGCCAAGCCCGCATCGGCTCGCGCTCCGACCGGCAAGTGCCGCCGCGCGTCGTCGAGGGGACGACGCTCTTCGTCTCGCGCAACGGCGACGCGGTCAACGAGTTTGCGCTGGCCGACGTGGATCAGGTGTTCCAGGTGGCCGACCTTTCGCTTTTGGCCGGGCATTTCGTCAAGGACGTCGTGGACCTGGATTACCAGCACGAGGATCGCTTGGTCTACGCCGTGCTGGGCGACGGGACCATCGGCGCGCTGACCCAGTTCCGCGCTGAAGAGGTGACCGCCTGGACCCGGATCGACACGGAGGGAACGATCCTCGGCGCGACGGTGGTTCGGGAGTTCGTCTATCTGCTGGTGGAGCGCGCCAACGGGTATTTCCTGGAGGTGCTGGAGCCGGAGCTTGAGGTGGACGCCGGGCTGAGCGGAACCGCCAACCCCGCGACCGTCGACTGGTCCGGGCTGGAGCATCTGGAAGGCCAGGAGGTCGCCATCGTCGCCGACGGGCGGGTTCTGCCGCGCCAGAGCGTGAGCGATGGAGCGGTGACGCTCGAGACACCCGCGTCCGAAGTCACGGTCGGCCTGCCCTTCGCGCACGAGATCGAGCCCTTGCCGCCGCTCGCCACCAACGCGATCGGCACCGACCACGGCATCAAGATCCGGCTGATCCAGGCAACCTTCCGCCTGCTCGAAAGCCATGCGCTGACGGTGGACGTGGGGCAGGGGCTGCATCCCGTGCCGTTTCAGAGCTTCGGCGACGGCCTGCTCGATCAGCCGATGGCGGCCTTTTCCGGCGACAAGCCGGTTCGGGCGCTGGGCTGGCGGGCGTCCGGCATGGAGCCGCTGTGGCGCATCGAAAGCGACACGCCGCTGCCCTTCACGCTGCTTTCGGTAACCATGGAAATCAAGGTGAACGACTGATGGCCAGTCTTGGACAATCCCTCTCGCCGATCAACCTCGCCTCGCCGCTGACGGCGGCGACGAGTGCTCTCGGCCTCGGCGCGGATCTCGTCCGCAACCAGATCAACCCGGCCGTTCTGCCGGACGGGCCGCCGCCGGTGGACGAGGACGGGCGCATCATCGAGATCAACGCCCAGGCTGCGCGCGACCGCCGCGGCCTTGAACTCGACCAGGAGCAAAGCGCCGCCGAACGCGCCGCCGCGCTGCGAACCTCCCAGGGCGACACTCGCGCCGCCGCCGCCGCGCGCGGTGTCAGCGGCGGCGGCTCCGCCCAAGCGCTGCAACGCGGCCTTTTGGATCGCTCGCAACAGGACGGGGCCTTTGCCCAGCGCCGCACGGCTCTGGGTCTCGAAAACGTCGAGGGCCGCCGCCGCCAGAACCTGCTCGGCGTCTTTGAGGACCGCCGCCGCGCGCAACTTGGGCTCGACCAGCAGTTGCAGCAGCGCCGCAGCGGCTTCCTGGATTTCCTGCCGTTCTAGGGGCCGCCCATCCCGCCCAAGCCTTCTGGAGATAAAGACCATGTCCAACATCACCGTCGGGGACACCCGGCCTTTCGTCCAATACAGCGCGAACGGATCGACGCTGACCTTCTCCTTCGACTTTCCGGTGCTCGCCGCCTCGGATCTTGTGGTCCGGCTGAACGACGGCGAGACGCCGGGCGGCTATGCCGTCAACGGCGTCGGCCAGCCGGATGGGGGCAGCGTTACCTTTTCCTCCGCGCCCGCCGCCGGAACGCGCGTGTCGCTCTACCGCGCCATGCCGGTTGAGCGTGGCAGCAACTTCCTGGAAGGCGCGGACTTTCGAGCGAGCGCGCTCAACGCCGAGTTGAACCGCCTGGCGCTGATGGTGCAGCAAGCGGCCTTCACCGCCGACACCGCGATCCGCCGCGCGCCGCACGACCTCGACGTCGATCTGGTTCTGCCGCCGCGCGGGGCACGGGCGGGGAGCGTGCTGGGCTTCGACAGCCAGGGCCGGCCGGAAGCGCTGCCGGACCTGCGCGAAGCCGCCGACCATGCCGTCGCCCGCGCCGCCGCCGCCGAGGAAGCCCGCGACGTCGCCATCGACCA